>NZ_CP017659.1:917727-1223636 GCF_015326965.1 Paenibacillus sp. JZ16 | reverse complement strand
TGTGGAAACGGCGGACGGCAAGCTGGACGTTCCATATTCTACGGATGCGGCCATCCCGGTTTATGAATGGCTGAACAAGCTGTTTGAGGAAGGCATTCTGGATCCGAACTTTACCACGAATGACACCGGTAAAATGCGAGACCTGTTCCTGACCGACCGTGTCGGCATGATTACGTACTGGGACGCTTGGGTAGGCATGCTGAACAATACGCGCCACGAACAAGATCCGAATACGAAATTCGAAGCAAAGGGCTTGCCTGGTGCAGCCGACGCAAACGGCAACCACATGCTGCGCAGAGGCGATCCGGATGTGTGGGTTATTCCCGTCAATGCGGAGCATCCGAAAACAGCCATTGAATTCATTGAATGGTGGCATTCCGAGGAAGGTATCACGCTGGGCAGTTTAGGCATAAAGGATGTGGATTACACGGTTGACAACGGCAAATACGAACTGACCCAAACCGGTAAAGAGCATGCTTCCGACCATGGCGTTCCTTTCTGGTATAACCGCAACGTCGAACCGCCTTTCGGTAAACTGCCGGGCGTCCAGGAAGCGCAGGATCTCGTCGATCAATACGCTTCCTTGGAATTAACGCCTCCGAATTGGGCGAATGCCGAGAAGATTATCAATGAATATTCCTTCAAAGCGATCATGGGCGAAATGCCGGCTGCCGACGCCGTAAAGAAAATGCGAGAAGAGCTTAAAGCAGGCGGACTTATCGATTAAAGCATGAGGAGGGGCGGTGATGGCGGCCGCGCCCTTCTTTATTTTTTAATAAGGGGGCGAAATTCCGTGAAAGCCATATTCAAATACAAAACCCTATATTTTATGATGCTTCCTATCCTGGCCTACTTCCTCATCTTTTCCTTTTATCCGCTTGCCCGAGGACTTGTTATCAGCATTCAAGATTACCGGCTGATCGGAGATCGTCCGTTCATCGGCATCGATAACTATCTGAGTGTGCTAAAGGATCCGGCTTTTTGGGAAGTTTTTCAGAATACGATCGTAATCGGCGCCGGAAGTTTTATCATCAACTTCTTGTTGCCGCTGATTCTTGCGCTCTCCTTAAATGAAGTGGCTTCCGCCTGGTTCAAAAAAATGACCCAGATGATCGTCTATTTACCTCATTTATTCTCTTGGGTTGTCGTAGGCGGGATGTGGACTCTACTGCTGTCTCCGGATACGGGCATCGTGAACCAAATCATCCAGCTCTTTGGCGGTCAGCCGGTCGGGTTCCTGTCTTCGGACCGTTATGCCCGCTCCGTCATGATCCTGACTTCTGGCTGGAAGGAAATGGGGTATACCTGCATTATGTACCTGGCCGCCATCGTAAACATCAATCCATCGCTGTATGAGGCTGCGAGCATGGACGGAGCCAGTCGCTGGCAAAGGATACGATATGTAACGATTCCGATGCTTCGCTCCACCATGAAAGTGGTCATTATGTTGAACGTTTTGGGAATCCTGCGTTTGTTTGATCAAATATTCGTGATGAGTAACGGCGCCATTGCCAATAAAGTCGATGTCATTATGATGTACACCTACCAAAAGGGGATATTGGAATTTAGCGTTGGACCTGCTACGGCGGCCGGCTTCCTGGTGATTATGGCAACATTCGCGCTAACGTACGTAACAAGAGCGGTGATCCGCTACGATGAAGGGTGAGTCGGTATATGAAACCAACGAATAAAATCAGCTTGCCGGGCCGTGTGTTTGATGCGGTCAATATTCTGTTCCTCCTTCTGCTCGTTTCAACCATGGTAATCCCTTTTTTAAATTCGCTTGCGCTTGCATTTTCATCGAATTTTGCTTCCATGCAGCCCGGGATCGTACTGTGGCCTAAGGAATTCAGCCTGGAGGGATTCTCCACGGTATGGAACCGCATGAAGCTTTATTTGCCATTTACGAACAATGTCATTGTGACCGTTGTCGGTACCGTAGGTCATGTGTTCCTAAGTTCTATGGCAGGCTATGTGCTGATTCAAAAAGGGCTTCCCGGAAAAAAGTGGATGTTATCCGCGATCCTGTTAACGATGATGATTCCGAGCGAGGCGATCATGATCCCGCTGTATATCGTGAATCAGGATTTAGGACTCCTGAACACGTTGTCCTCACTCATACTTTCCGGCTTCGTATCCGGCTTCAGCGTCATGCTCATGCGAAATTTCTTTTTGAGCGTCCCTTACGAGATGTCGGAATCGGCGCGGATCGACGGAGCCGGGGATCTTCGGATTTTCTTTACGATGTACTTGCCGCTTGCGAGCGCAGGGCTGGCAACAGTTACGCTGTTTGA
Source organism: Paenibacillus sp. JZ16 (assembly GCF_015326965.1). Taxonomy (NCBI): domain Bacteria; kingdom Bacillati; phylum Bacillota; class Bacilli; order Caryophanales; family Paenibacillaceae; genus Paenibacillus; species Paenibacillus sp. JZ16. The sequence continues at coordinate 1,221,342 of NZ_CP017659.1, read as the reverse complement.
ATTTGTCAGCCGCTGGAACCAATTCACGCCAGCCCTCCTGTATATAAATGACTCGTCCAAATATACGCTGCAGATCGCGTTGAAATCGTTCATTGTCGATACCGATTCGACCTCGAGCAATTTTCTTATCACGACCAATGTCAGAATGGCAGGGATCGTCATTGCGCTTCTTCCGCTAATCATCATCTATCCGTATGTGCAAAAGTATTTTGTTAAAGGAATGTTTGTCGGCGCAAATAAAGAATAAGCAGAATTGAGGAGGCAGTCGTATGACTAAACGAATCGAGCGGACGAACACATTAGCTTTCAAACGATATATTGAGCATTCGGAACAAAGTACGTACATCGAAGTACCGTTTCAAATGCCGGAGCGTGTCGAAGAAATCCACGTGAGCTATCAGGTGGAATCCCACGGCGATGAAGCCGCAAAAGCCGTCATTGATCTAGGGATCCGGGACGCCGAGAGAGTAAGAGGCTGGAGCGGAGGGGCACGTCAGGAACTTAGCATCGGTCTGAATCAAGCGACTCCAGGATACCTGCCAGGACGGTTGGCCCCAGGAGATTGGGCTATTCTCCATAACGCTTACAAGGTTCCCGCTCAGGGTTGTACGGTCACGATCGAAATCGAGTTTACCTACAAGATATCGCGCTGGCTGAAGGGAGATCTTCACACGCATAGCGTTCATAGCGACGGCACTTATACCCTGGAAGAGAATGCGGCCATGATGGAGAGTTTGGGCTGCGATTTTATAGCCATGACCGATCACAATACGATCAGCCAAAACCTTGCGTATCCCCGCGGGACCTCGGTACTGATGATACCGGGTACGGAGTTTACGACGAATTATGGTCATAGTAATTTTCTCGGCGTGACGAACCCCATGGATGATTTTCGCGTATCGGGAATATCCGATGTGCACGAGAAGTTTCGAGTCGCCCGCGAACGGGGAGCTAAGATTGTGCTCAACCATACGCACTGCGATAACTGCCCGTGGGAATGGGATTTCGATGTGGATTACGATTGGGTAGAAATTTGGAACGGCCCTTGGAGAGAGCACAACAGACGCGCGCTTTCTTGGTGGCAGGAGCAGCTCGTTACCGGAAGACGTCTGGTAGCCGTAGGGGGAAGCGATGTGCATCGACCGGACTCATATGTGAAGCATGCGATGCCATGCGTATGGGTCTGGACCGATGAAAAAACGGTGGAAGGCGTGCTGAACGGTATTGCGGAAGGCCATGTCGTTATCACTTATTCGCCAGATGGCCCTTTTGCCACCCTTCAGTGCGGTGAATACGGGATTGGTGATGAAGTGCCCTATGGGCACGCCGATCACGAGGTGGTCGTTCAACTGGATGATTTGATTCCGGGCGATTTGATTCGCCTGTACAGCGAGCGCGGTCTTGAGGAAGAAACTTCTGTTGACTCGGACGGAGGCGTTACACTGATGGTTAACGCCATGCATAGGAGATTTTTGCGGGCTGAAATTTGGCGGAATCTTGATCTGGCCGACGGCTTGTCGATGGCGGCACTGACAAACCCTATTTATTTTGCTTCAAAAGAAGATATGCGATCATCGAATCACGAGGGTTACAGCATGTTTCAGTCCGTCTGAAGCCATTGTCCAATCGTGCCGATCCATTGAGGCGAATTATAAATCGATAAAATGAGCAATTAAGAAGAAATATCGCATTTCATTTTAAGTTAAAATGAGTATAATTCGCCTAAGATCATACACGAAAGGGTGGGACGATGTCAGAAATCGTAGATGACAAGAAAATCCATTGGAAGAGAAACATCATTCTCTTCTTAAGCAGCCAGACACTGTCGCTGTTTGGTTCTGCCTTGGTGCAATATGCCATCATGTGGTACATTACACTGACTACGCAGTCAGGCCTCATGATGACGCTGTATATTATTTGCGGATTCGTTCCGACGTTTTTGCTGTCGCCGTTTGCAGGCGTTTGGGCGGACCGCTACAACCGTAAATCACTCATTATGATTGCGGATGCTATGATCGCGGTGGTTACGCTGATATTGGCCATTACGTTTATGCTTGGCTACCAAGCGGTTTGGCTGCTGTTTGTCATTTCTGCCGTACGCGCACTCGGGGCAGGCATTCAGACACCGGCGGTCGGTGCGATATTGCCTCAAATCGTGCCGCAAGAGAAGCTAACCAAAGTTAACGGCATCAACGGCAGCTTACAAGCGCTGACTATGTTCGTAGCGCCCATCGTCAGCGCGGCTTTGCTCATCATGGCAACGATCGAGGTGATCTTTTTTATCGACGTCGTTACGGCTGCGATCGCGATATTCACCTTGTTTGTCTTTCTCAAAATTCCGCTGCACAAAAAGGCATCTGATACGCAAAGCACAGGCTACCTGGACGACTTCAAGGAGGGCTTGGCGTATATTAAACAGCATGCCTTTTTAAAATCCTTTTTTATCTTCTTCGCTATTTTCTTTGTGCTTATGGCACCAGCTGCCTTTCTGACTCCGCTGCAGGTTACCCGCAGCTTCGGTGACGACGTATGGCGCTTGACGGCAATCGAGATCGCGTTTTCCGTCGGCATGATGGCAGGAGGAGGGATCATCGCGTCATGGGGCGGCTTCAAAAATAAAGTGTACACGATGGCGATTGCCAGCCTCATCATGGCGGTTTCCACCTTTGCGCTCGGCATTGTCCCTGTATTCTGGATTTACTTAGCCATCATGGCCGTGTTCGGAGTAGCGATGCCCATATTTAATACGCCAACCACCGTCATGCTGCAGGAGAAGGTGGACGAAAATTATTTGGGACGGATATTCGGTGTCTTCGGGATGATCTCGACTTCCATGATGCCCATCGGGATGCTGATATTCGGACCGCTTGCCGACGTGGTCAAAATTGAATGGCTGCTGGTCGGTACCGGACTGTTTATACTCGTGCTTACTGTGTTCTTCGCACGCAACAAACGCTTGGTTGAAGCGGGCATGCCGCTTCCGAAAGAGCAAGAGGCCGCGACGGATTAAAGCTACAATGCCTGGACAGAAAATGGACATACCAAAACGAAACATTAAAATAGTGTCCCAGGCTGGTTTCCTGTTGCCAAGGCACTGTAACGCATATGCTACGTCATAAGTAGAAGGAGCTAGTGACCTTTTGAGGTTACAGCTCCTTTTTATCGTGAGATCAGGCGCGGCATTCGGCCATGTTTACTCTATCGAATCCAGTTATATTTTTGGTTGACAGATTTTAACACCGGGAAGATAATAATTGTAACTATGGAAAAAGGAGGGAATTGTCTAAAGAGTTTGTATTCATATGGAATCTCTAATCGTAAGGATTCGGTTGTACCTCGTATATCAACCCTTTAAAGGAGTGTAGTCATGTACGATAAAATCGTAGACATTTTGTGCTCTATCAAGGAAGACCAACCGGAACTCCGCCAAAGCCTGTCCCCCGAAACGGATCTAAACAACGATATAGGCCTCGATTCTCTGCAAATGATCCAGTTTATGCTCAAAGTCGAAGATCAGTTAAACGTGGTCATTGACTATGACCAATTCGATTACGAACACCTCCAGTCGATCGACACATTTATCACTTTCCTGAAAAGCTGCCAATCGCAGGAGCAGCCTCTGTACGAAGATGTCAAACCATGAACCTGGTGTGATTCCGAAAATCGTGATGGGTACCTTCGATCCCGAAACGCGGTGGAGGGATCCGGTGCTGGCCCGGCTGCCCGCGATGCCCGATAAGGACCGAGAATCGATTGTCCTATGTATGGACGAGCTGCTTTTTCCATTTTGCGGGCCGGACGACGTCCTTTACACGCGTTGCAAAATCGATCCTGCGCTGCACGAATACCTGAACGGACTGGGTTTTTCTTTTCGGACCCGTTATCACTTTGATTTGAACGAAGAGGATAAACCTTTACCAGGATCGGACGTGTTCAAACAGTGTTTGTTCAGCCTTGCAGCCGAACAAACCCAGGACATTTTTCCGGCAAACAGGATGCTGCAGACTGCCGCTGCCGGTTATTCAAAGGGTGTGGTCTTGCCGGAATCGATCCCTTCCATTTATGCCGCTAACGATTTACGGCAAAGGCAATCACCGGATGAGACTTTGTTCTCCAACGCCGCACACATTTTATCGCCCTACGCTATTACAGCAGAAACGGAAGCTTACCTTCATGCTGCCGAACCGTTTAATTCATTACCGGACATGGAGACGGTTGTACGTGTGAACTCCAAAATATACTCGAGCAGGCTTCTGACTAGAATTGGCGAGAAAAGCTGCGGCGTGGAGGCAAACAGCGCTGCGGAAATAGAGGTAATTGGAACTGCCCTTCTGAAACGAGGGCCATATTTGCTGAAAGACCCTTTCGGTGTTTCGGGCAAGGGCAATCTGCTCATCGACAGCGAATCCATGCAGCGAAGGATCGCGGAGCACCTGCATAAACAGGAGGGGAGCGGATTGCGGGTTCAATTCCTGCAGGAGCCCTTGCTGCCAAAGGTGACCGACTTCAGTTCCCACTGGTTCATCCGGGAGAATGGAAAGACGGAGTTCATCTCCGTACAGCGGATGATGAATCACCAGCAAAACTACAGCGGGTCTATCAAAGCCGATGAAGCTTTTACCGGCATGCTTGAGAACGCCGGTTATTTTACCGTGATGGAGAAAGCGCTCCGGGCTTTGGTCGAGGACGGCTATCACGGCTTCGTCTGTTTTGACTCCATGATACTGGAAGACGGAGAAGTCGTTTCCATTGTGGAGATCAATGCCCGCAAGTCCATGGGACTGATTAACGCCTATCTCGATAAATGGTCGGAACCATACGGCCATACCGGCTGGCTTACGTTTTTCTCTCTCGGTCTTCCGGAAGGCTTCACATTCGGGAAACTCCTGCAGGCTCTACGCGAATCCGGTCTTTTGTTGACAACGCCCGGGGATTACGGGATCGTACCGCTATCATCCAATACCGTCATGGTGAACGAGATTCTGAACCGGCGCCGTATCGCCGAAGGAGCACAGAACAACCGAGGCGTACCGAAGGGGCGGCTGTATGTATCGGTGGTGGGCTGTGACGACAGACACCGCAGCCAACTGGTCGAAAGCCTGCGGCAGGTGCTCGCCGACTTGTCCGTTAAAGTGTACAACTAAAACTGGAACTTGGAGGCTGCCCATGAATTCATCTTCGGTTACCTTGCTGGCGTCCGGGAATTCTCTTGGCGCATACATTCCGGCTATGCATCTACACATGTACCTGCAGAGCAGAGGTGTCGGAACAGACGTTCAAGTTCTGGAGAACTTGTATCACGAAGAGGTCCGGCACAAGATTCGGTCCACCAAAAAAGCATTCCACGCGGATTTCTCCGTTGCCCGTATGGGGCATAAGCTGGCCAAGCCCGTTGACTCTTCTCTGGATGAGGAGACGGTTCGGAGGATGCTGGAAGGCTGGAAACGGGCCGGTGTCACCCGCTTTGTGGTCTTTACCGGCTTCTGGCTGCCGATTCTGGAGCGTTATAAGGAAGCTGCGGAGATCCCCCTGGACATCCGACTGATTCGGCTGGATGCGATTGATACACCGTCTTATAAGGTGCACAAGCAATTATACCTAAGCTACGACAACATCTGGTTCTACGATCCTTCAAAGCTCTCGCCGGGCAGCTACCTTGCTACGGACGAAGAAGCACCTCTGCCTTATGCGCAGCGTACCGGACGCATTCTGATCCATGGCGGTGGCTGGGGGATCGGGACCTATGCCGGGACGATCTCAGAACTTCAAAAGCTAGGTCACAGCCTTGATGTGATCGTATATGATCCCTCCGAGGTACAGGAGGACGACGGGGTTACACGCTTCTTCGGAACGGAGGCCTCTTGGGATCCGTGGAGCAAGGATGCGCAGGGGTGTCACACGTTTCCGCCGATGGTCCGTTATGTCCGGCAAGATGGTGTTCTTCGGGAGTTTCCGCTCGGGAGTTATTCCGCTTACACGGACCTGATGCGTAATTGCGCCGCAATCATCAGCAAACCGGGGGGAGCGACCCTGAACGACTCGCTGGCATTCGGAATCCCTTTTGTTATGCTGGAACCGTTCGGCGACCATGAGCTTCACAATTCAGCCTATTGGGAATCCCGTGGTTTCGGTATCCGTTTTGCGGAGTGGAAAGCCCGGGATTTTTCAAAACCTAAACTGCAGGAGATTTGCAGATGTTTGCTGGAGCAGCGATCCAAAATCAACCATTATGGGAGGAACATCTATGCAGCCGAAAACAGCAGTTACGTTTGATAAACTGACATTCCGCAATATGAAAAGAACCCTGGTGCCGCTCGCGGAAACGGGAAGGAAGCTCAAGGAGGATCCGACATATGCGTCCCCCGTGCCTTATGAGATCGGGATCAAGCTTAATAACGGCTGCAACCTGCGCTGCAAGCACTGCTTCGAATGGAATCCGGAAGGCTTCCATCACGGCTTTGCCAAAGAAGTAAAGAACGACGAAATCGAGATTCCTGTCGTGGAGAAGCTGTTGGCCGAAACGAGAGAACGCAAATCGCGCGTATTTCTGTGGGGCGGGGAACCGCTGTTCTACTCCAAGTTTGATGAACTGGCGGAGCTGCTGGCCAAAGAAGACCGTTACACAACGATTTGTACGAACGCGATCCTCATTGAAAAGAAGCTGGATTCCATCTTGAAAATGTCAGAAAATCTGGTCATGCTGGTCAGCCTGGAAGGCTTCGAAAAAGAGAATGACGCGATCAGAGGCAAAGGCACGTTCAAGAAAGTGATCCACGCCATAGAGCTGCTGCTGGATTTACAAAAGCAGGGACTGTACAAAGGCAAAGTGTCCGTAGCTCTGACGGTAAATGACCAGATGGTCGGCCAGCTATACAGCTTTATGGAATTCTTCGAAGAGATGGGCGTAGATTCGGTATATTTCTGCTTCCCTTGGTACATCCCTTCCGGGACGGCGGAGAAAATGGACGCCTACTTCGATGCTCATTTCCCGCACCTTGCCTCCCGCTTCGCGGACGACCACAAGAACAGCTGGCACTCCTTCACGTTCCATATCTCGCCGGACCATTTCGACACGCTGATTGAAGAGCTGAAACGTGTCAATTCGCGTGTATGGAATGTACGGATACGCTATCAGCCCGCACTGGAGCCCGAAGAGGTGGAAGGGTTTATCCGGGGAAGCGAGAAACCGGCCATGAACCGTACGAAGTGTTTCTCGATCTCGAACCGGATGGACGTAATGCCGGACGGCAAGGTGAATCCGTGCAAGTTTTTCCCGGAATTCAGCGTCGGCAATCTGTATGAAGATAGCGTAGCGGATATTTTTCATGGTGAAGATCTTCGGAAACAGCGCGAGGTGCTGGCCTGCGGTCTGATGCCGATTTGCTCAAAATGCGTACTTCTTTATAACAATGGAGTTTAAGCGTTTAAACTTTATGCCGTTCAATCAGGCAAATCAGGCAAACGTTTGGGAGGATCGGAGATGGATTTTATCCGTGTGCGGGAGCTGCACAAATCGTTTGTGTATTACCGGAAACAAGCCGGGCTCAAACATTCATTAAAAAATTTATTTGCCCGCAAGTCACTGGTGAAGGAAGCGGTTAAATCCGTTTCCTTCGATATCGGTCCCGGCGAGTGTGTCGGATTTCTCGGGCCCAATGGGGCGGGCAAGACCACAACGCTTAAAATGTTATCGGGCATTCTATATCCCACGAGCGGGGAAGCCGTTGTACTCAGCTATGTGCCGTGGGAGCGAAAGAACGAGTTCAAACGGCTGTTCTCCATTGTGATGGGCCAGAAAAACCAGCTTTGGTGGGACCTTCCCGCCAGCGAGTCGATTTATTTGAACAAATGTATTTATGACGTGGACGATGATCTCTACCGTCGGAGTCTTGCCGAGCTATCGGAAATGCTCGATGTGCAGGACCTTCTGGATGTGCAGGTGCGCCGGCTGTCCCTTGGGGAGCGGATGAAAATGGAGCTCATCGCCGCTCTGATTCACCGCCCTAAGCTGCTTTATCTCGATGAGCCGACGATCGGCCTCGATTTCCCCTCGCAGAAGAAGGTCAGGGAGTTTCTGAAATACTACAATGAACAGTTCGGTGCGTCGATCCTGCTGACGAGCCACTACATGAAGGATGTGGAGGACCTGTGCAAGCGGACGATCATTATTAATGAAGGCAGTATTCTGTATGACGGTGATCTTCACAAAATCAACGATCTTTTTGACGAGCAGAAAATTATAAGGCTGCATTTCTCCGAACCCGTTACCGAGCAGCGGTTGGCCAAATTCGGGAAAATCGTCAGCGCAGACGACTACAACGCTGTTTTGGAGCTGCCAAAGTACAGGTTGAAGGAAGTGTCGCGTGCCGTGCTCGATTCCTTTCCGATCGTTGACTGGACGATCGAGGACGTGGCGATCGAGGAGAGCATTTCGATGCTCTACCGCAAGGAATCCGTCGGATGAACAGACGCAAATTGTATAAGGCTGTGTTTTCAATGGGCGTCCAGCATTCGATGGAGTACCGTTTTCATTTTTTTCTTGGTCTAGTGGGGGCCGCGTTTCCGATTCTTGTCCAGTATTTCATCTGGACGGCGGTGTACCGGCATTCCGGTCAGGCTGCGCTGTTCTCGTATTCGTACGGTCAAATTATTTTGTATACGATCTTGGCGGGATTGGTGTCCAAGCTGATCGCGACTCAGTTCGAGCACCAGATTGCCGACGATATCAAAAACGGCGGTCTTAACAAGTATTTGATCAAACCGGTCAGCTATTTCGGATATCGGCTGGTATCTTTTTTCGGTCAGAAGGCGATCTACTACGGGATTACGGCTTTGCTGCTCTTCGGAATTATTGGGTTCGCATCTGCAGGTGGCGTGCTGGAGCTCCAGGCCATACGCCTGATCTTGTTCGCGGTTACGCTGTCGGGGGCGCTTTTGCTCAATTTTCTGATCGCTTACTGCATCTGCGCGAGTGCATTTTATCTGCATGAGATCTCTTATTTTTTTGTCATTACAAGTTTACTTGTCAATATTTTAAGCGGAGGCATGTTTCCGCTCGAGATCTTCGGGGAGTCGGTTGTGAAGGCACTTCAATACACGCCATTCCCGTACACGATTTATTTTCCGGTCAATATCCTCAGCGGCAAAGCGGAAGCGGCGGCTATGTACCAAGGGCTGCTCGTCCAGTGTGGGTGGATTCTGCTGTTCTTCTGGTTATCCCGTCTGACGTGGCGCATTTCCATGAAGAAATATTCGGCAGCAGGGGGGTAGCGGACGTTGCATATGTTTAAAATCACGAGGAAATACATGCGTCTGTACGGTTTATTCATCAAAAATTGTCTCATCGCCCAAATGGAGTTTCGGGGCAATTTTATGATGAGCCTGCTGGTCGAATCCGTCTACCTGCTTGCCAAGCTGCTATATGTGCTGGTCGTGTTCCGTACCGATCTTCATGTTGATGGCATACCGCCCGAAGGGCTGCTTCTATTTATAGGCATGCACACGGTGGTGACCGGAATTTATGTCGGCCTGTTTTTTACAAATTTCATGAAAATTCCGGAATATGTTAAAGACGGCTCGCTTGATTTCATGCTGACGAAGCCGGTATCCCTTCAGTTCATGGCTTCCTTGCGTTACGTCGATTTGGCGCTGCCGATCCCTGATATTCTGGTTGGGTTCGTCATGATCGGCATCGGCTGGCATGCGATGGATATTCCGCTGACGTTCCTGCAGCTAGCGGGGTTTGCCCTGCTGCTGCTCGTCTCCGTTGTCATCACTTACTGCCTGATGATTATCCCGGCGCTGCTTTCATTCTGGTTCGTCCAGACGGGCTCTGTGTCGGAGATCGCGCATTCCGTTTGGGACGCCAACAATTTCCCTATGGCTATATACCCGGCCTGGGTCCGGCGGGTCGGGACTTTTGTTATTCCTCTGTTCCTTATTACCAATTTCGGACCAATGTTTCTGCTTGGGCAGATTAACTGGCTCCATGCGGGCTTGGCGCTGATCGCTTCGCTTCTGCTCTTTGCAGCTGTTCGGCTGCTCTGGAAACAGGCCGTGAAAGGTTACAGCAGCGCGAGCAGTTAATCCGGCAGTTTGGTGGGGCGAAAAAGCTGAGCTTGCATTCTCGCATCAGAGAAGGAAGTAGATGTGTCGGGTTAAATCGTCGGAAGACTGCTATCACGATTCCGGATCACTTGTAAGAAAGGAGGAGAATCAGATGAACGCGTTTCAGCTACCGGTGGTGAATCCGCCGCTTAAAGGATTTTTGCGGTGGGCCTACACACTTTCCATCACCAGCATCCATGAAGAAACGAAGCCTTGGTTTTACAGCAATTTTATCCAGCTGTTCTGCAAAAAAAACTTTCTGGAGGACGGCAGGCAGTACTACTTTGATTTTTTTCGGGGCAAGCCCAACGAACTGAATTTCAACAACCCGTTTCTTCTCACCTGCTCCGTCAATTATACGATTCTGGAGAGTTTGGCATTGGACGCTTGGCCGAAATTTTTCGCGGATCAGATCCGAAACGGCTATTATTGCGTTGTGTTTTTGGATGAAGCCAGATTATCGCCTGCGGCCTCCTATCAGAGAGAGCCGTTCCCGCATCATCTTTTCCTATATGGTTACGATTGGGACGAAAGGATCTTCAATGCGTCGATGTTCGATCGTACGGGAGTATACCGCAATTTGCAGATCCCGTTCCGGGAGTTCCAGGACGCCGTTCAGTCCATGAGGCATCTTCTAAAGGAGAAGCTCACGGCCGATCATCATACTTACTTTTATAAATACGAGCCGCATTCTCCATATCCTTTTGATAGAACGGCCGCGATTGACCAGCTGCGCGACTATCTAAACGGAGAGACCCGTCTCAACCGGATCAATTACAATTCGGACAACGAAGAAGCATTCGGAATCAAGGTATACGACTATTTACGGCTGTACTATGATGCCGCAGAGGGCAACGATTCCCGGCTCGGTGACCGTAACGATGTAAGACACCTTCATGTGCTCTGGGAACATAAAAAAATGATGAGCGAGCGGATCGGATACTTGGTGGACGAGGGGATCATCCCGTATGACGAAGAGCTGGTGGCTGGCTACAAGGATATCACCAAAAGGGCGATGAAGCTGAGAGATCAGTGCATTCGTCATGAACTTCGCGAAGACCACGAAATGTTTGATCGGCTGAGGCTTCGGTTCGATGAATTCCAAAACGAAGAGCCTGTTCTCCTGCAAAAGCTCATTACACTGCTTGATGGCTGAAAAAATACGGGTGAGCATACGCGTCATGGATGCGATGCTTTCTGAAAAGACCGGGTTTTCAGCAACAGATGAAGCATGGTTAGAAAACAAAACCTGCTAGCTATGGCTAGCAGGTTTATTGTTCATTAATGGTTAAATGATGCTCTCGTTAGCCTGACTGCGTCGATAAGGCATCCCATACGCTCATCAGTTGAGTGATGGCAGCATCCATTGCTTCGTATGAAATACCGTCCCGGGCTTGCGTTGATATTCCTTGCAGAAATGTTTCAAATAAGGTTACCAGCATGGGGATATCCGTTGAATCCGGCAACTCTCCATTGGCTACGGCCCGCTCGATACAATCTTTTAGCCAACCATGGACTCTGGCCCGTTCCTTGGCAAGCATCTCGCGGATATGTTGTTGCTCGGGTGAACAGTTCACGGCGGACAAAACCAACAGACAACCGGGAGGATGGGAACTTTCTGTCTGCATTCGAGCCGATCGTCGCAGTCCTTGTTCGATAGCCGTTTTTGATGTCAGGTTTGTATCCCTGAAACTTTCAGAGACTTGTCCATAAGTAGAGATATATTGATCCATCACTTCTCGGAACAGGGATTCTTTTGATTCGAAAGCGGCATAAAAACTCGCTGCAGAAATATCGCCCATGGCAGCACGCAACTGAGCTAGCGAAGTGGATTCGTAGCCGTGTTCCCAGAACAGAAGCATGGCGGCAGCAACTGCCTCGTCACGGTTAAAAGCGCGTGGACGTCCCGTTCGTGCCATATAAATGCCCCTCCTTTATCTAATTCTATACTAATCGATCCAGAAGTCCTTGACAAGAGAGAAGGGTCAATCTAATATGTGGAATGATCGATCCATAATTAATTTGCTCTTGAGGAGGAAACTATTTTGCCACAATTATCATCTTCTAAGGGTACGGCACAAACGGGCAACATGCCCGTCGCCAGGCTTCCTTGGTTAGCACTGCTCGCGCTTGCGATGACAGGATTTATTTGTATTTTTACAGAAACCATTCCGGCGGGTTTACTGCCGCATATTGCGGGAGGTTTGAATATTACGACAGGGATGGCCGGGCAACTCGTCACTTCCTATGCTTTGGGTTCCATTGTGGCGGCAATCCCGTTTGCGATGTTTACCGGAGGGATGAGACGACGTTCGCTTCTGCTTGCCATTATTGTAGGTTTTTTGATCTTCAACTCGATGACCGCATTGTCTAGCAGCTATGTATTGACTTTGGTCGCTCGATTTTTTGCCGGCGTATCTGCGGGTGCCGCATGGGGGATGATTGCCGGGTACGCACGGCGTATGGTTCCGGATGCTTTAAGAGGCCGTGCCTTAGCAGTCGCGATGGTTGGCACTCCGATAGCTCTTACACTCGGTGTGCCGGTGGGCACCTTGCTCGGTGACCTCATTGGTTGGCGTCTTGTATTCGGACTCATGTCTCTGCTGACTCTCGTATTAAATGGATGGGTTCTGTGGCAGGTGCCGGACTATCCCGGGCAGCCTGCAAATCAAAGAATGACCATCCGTCAGGTGTTTGTCATGCCCGGCATCCGTCCGATTCTTATGGTGGTATTGACATGGATGCTGGCTCACAATATTTTATATACGTATATCGCGCCGTTATGGAGCATAAGAATATGGATTCGCATACAGGAGGGCGTATGGACCAAAACGTAAAATTAATGTTCTTGGACGAACATGCCATTGAAGGTGCAGCGCGGTTCGGAGTCAGCTCCAAGGAGCTGACCTTCCTTGGAGGATTTCAAAACTTTATATATTCCTATGATCGCAATGATATGAAATATATCCTCCGTTTCACAGCGAGCACTCATCGCACAGGAGAAGAACTTGCAGCTGAAATAGAATGGATTCGTTATCTATCAAAGAATGGGCTGGCGGTCTCAGACTCGTTATCTTCGATGAATGGAAACGACTTCGAACGAATCCGAGGAACTCATATTGATTTCTACGTGACCTCTTTCAGATATGCGCCTGGTCGTAAAATCGGATACCCGGAATGCCTAGGCAATCCCTTACTTTACGAGCAATGTGGACGCGTGACTGGCCGTCTCCATGAATTGTCGAAGCGTTACAAACAAAAGGTAAAAAGGCACACTTGGGAAAACAATGAATACCTCTTACAGGCCCAAAAATATATACCGGAAGAGCACCTACCCATGCTTCTTGCGCTTGATGATCTTAAGAGACAGTTGTCCAGTCTCCGTATTACTACTGATAATTTCGGTTTGATACACGGAGATATCAATGTAGGAAATTTTATGGTTGATGAATCAGGGGAATTAACGCTTTTCGACTTTGACGAATGTCAGTATAGTTGGTATGTCGAAGACATTGCGATCCAGTTATATTACCTGCTGTATGTATTTGGTGAAGATTCCAAAGTTGAACGAAAGGCGCAGTACGAGCTTTTCATGAAACATTTTGAGCGAGGCTATACAGAGGATAACCGTCAAATGCCTGAGGGCTGGAGGGATCAGTTGGGAGTTTTCCTGAGGCTGCGTGAAATTATCGTAGTCGTCGGCATGCACCGAAGCTGGGATTTAAGTCAACCAGACGATTGGACTCGCGACTTTTTAAGAGATAGCAGGATGCGGATTATACAAGGGGTTTCGTTGATCGACGAATTCCAGTCATCCTAAATGGCAGGATAGGATAGAACAAGCATGGTTATATGTTGTTTACATATGGTTGGGATATTGGATAATTCTGGGCTGTGATTGGTGTTATAATCAAAGTGGACGCTTTATTTCGAGACGAGGGAGGAGATGGCGGCTGAACAAGCGTACATGGTATATCTTTCTGGCAATTTGTGTCCTGATTCTAATCAGCGCAACGATATATTCGGCGTCTCAAAACAGAACATCGTTTAAGGAGCTGGTGCTCGATCAATTGATTGAGCCTAAGACCATAAGCCATATGAGCGTCAGGAAAAATCGATTCCGTTCGAACGAGCAAGAGATACAAATTACAGATCCTGCGGAGATTGAGCGGATTATGAACAGCTTTTCTGAAGTCAAACTGCGTAAAACCAGCAGAGTGGATTACGGTAGCGAAGAATATGAAGTTTGGTTTCAGGGCCGAAATGGCCCGACCTTCTCTATGTACTTCTTTAGCCCTGACCACGTTCGAATCCATAACGGTTCGAGCAATCACAAAAGGTATGGCAAGGAATATAAAATTGTAAACGACTTCGATCGTGGGGTCATCGAAAATCTATTTAAATAGACGAATGAGGGGAAAGGTCATCGGGACGATGACCTTTCTCTTTTTCATTGTGGAAAACCAAGGCCGTTTGAAGATCATCTCAGTCCGTATCATTTTGATCGTCCTCTGCTGTTTAAAAATAAATACTGGAATGTTCGTTCCGATTGGTATATACTCATGTAGAAAAGGAGGGAGTATCGATGGGACGGACCAAAGAATTTGACCGGGAGCAAGTGCTGCGCAAAGCCATGATCGTTTTTTGGGAAAAAGGATATGAGGCTGCAAGCATACCGGATTTATTGGAATCCATGGAGTTGAGCAGATCCAGTATGTACGAAACGTTTCAGGATAAACAGACGCTGTATTACGAAGCCATCCAATATTATAAAAAAATGTCGCAAAAAAAACGTGATCAAATGATACATGCAACTTCTGCGATCGCGGGAATCCGCCAGTATTTCGAGCTGCATATCATGAACGCTTTTGCCACGCACGGCGAAGCTTTCCCTAATGGATGTCTGATTACGAATGCTTCCGTTGGTTTGGATACGGTGGATGAGCCTTTGCAGAATACGATTCGCCAAAGCTTTACGGAATTGGAGCAGCTGTTTTATGAGACGTTAAAGAAAGGGCAAGAAACGGGAGAAATAGCCCCGGAGAAAGATATTAAAATGTTATCGTACCTGCTCCTGAACCTCAACCATAGCATTAACGTAATGGCCAGAATCAAAAGCGATATTAATAAAGTACATGGTATGATGGATGCGGTCTTCGAGATGCTGTAAACCTATTTTTTTTTAGGAAACTGGAATGATCATTCCTGAAAAAGATTAACCCCTTGCGTATAGCATAGGGGGCAAACTATCCCCATACTGGAACGATCGTTCCTGTATTATTAACGCAATAGTTCATAAAAAAGGAGTGTTTATCAATGTCTGAAAACGAAAAGGAAAGAGTGGAGAAATCCGTATCAACTTGGATTACGCTGATTCTTGCTGTTGCCTGTGGGTTGATCGCTGCAAATCTTTACTATACTCAACCTTTAATTGATTCGATTAGTTCGGCCATCGGGTTATCTTCGGAAGCCGCAGGGTTGATCGTGACGCTGACCCAAATCGGTTACGGGATCGGCTTGTTATTTATCGTCCCTTTGGGGGATTTGCTTGAAAACCGCAAATTGGTGGTTATGCTGCTGATTCTGACGTCTATTGTTTTGATCATCGCGGCTGAAGCCCGAAGTGCGGCTCTGTTTCTTGCCGCTTCCTTGTTTATAGGTGTCGGGGCCGTTGCGGCCCAGATCCTAGTTCCATATGCGGCGCATCTTTCCCCTGAGGAGACGCGTGGACGTAATGTAGGCAACGTAATGAGCGGTTTGTTATTGGGTATTATGTTGGCCCGTCCGGTTTCGAGTATGGTAGATACATATTTCGGCTGGCATGCCATCTTTATGATTTCCTCCGCTATGCTCTTGGTACTGGCTCTTGTATTGGCAAAAGTCCTTCCGGCAAGGCAGCCGCAAACGAAGGACAAATATCCGGTTATCATCTCATCCATGCTGCATCTGCTCAAGACAACGCCGATTCTGCGGCGCCGCGCACTGTATCACGCGTTTTTGTTCGGCATGTTTAGTCTGTTCTGGACAACGGTTCCGCTCGTTTTAACGAGTCCGGTGTTTCATTTTTCTTCAACAGGTGTAGCACTTTTCGCTTTGGCAGGGGTTTCTGGTGCGGCGGCGGCTCCTATTGCTGGCCGTTTTGCAGATAAAGGCCTGATACGTTCGGCAACGGGATTGTCCATCGCGCTGGTGATTCTATCGGGTCTTTTGCCGATTATGTTTCCTGGAGGTTCTATATTTTCTATCGTTATCCTCGTAATTGCTGCTATTCTGCTCGACATGGGTGTGTCCGCCAATATGGTGTTGGGACAGCGAGCGATTTTCGCTTTGGGAGCTGAGGTGCGCAGTCGGCTGAACGGCATGTATATGGCGATCTTTTTTGCGGGTGGAGCCATTGGCTCCGCAGCCGGGGGTTGGGCGTACGCCATGGGCGGCTGGAAAGCGGCGATGTGGGTTGGCGTTCTATTTCCGATCCTGGCATTACTGTACTTTTTTACGGAAAAAAGAGGGGCTCACGGCGATATGAGATGAATGATGGTCAAGTCTTTCGTGAATGCGACATGGAGTTCAAAAACAACCAAAAGGTTCTGATCGCCATCGGTGATGAAACAAGACAAGCTATCCTTAAAACATTGATAGAGGGACCGCAAAATCCCGGTATGCGAGTGGGAGAGATCAGGTTGAATACTCATCTATCTCGTCCAGCCGTTTCTCATCATTTGAAGATTTTAAAAGATTTCGATTTTGACCTAAGCGAGGAAGAAATGGACCGAATCCGGCAGCTAGACACGGGTAAAAGATATTCCGTTAACCCGACTGGCTACATGATAAATCCGATTTACGTCCAGTTAATGAAGCTATTTGTAAAATAGGTCTGGATGGATTTTAATTTTAACTATGTGTTAACCGACTGATGAATGAATCTATATGACTAAAATGGTATGTAGAGGATATAGACATTGAAAGCCGCATAAAATGCGGTTTTTTTTGTTTTATATATAACTCTCCAAAATTTACAAAAACCTGAGTGCTCGGCTTGAAAGATCATGAACCAATCAACTTTTATAAAAGTGTAGCAATTATGATAACAAACAGGATACTCAGACCGGGCGCAAGATCACTATTGACCTTGACGCTAGTGTTAAGGTCTAGAATAAAGTTCGTAACCGCCTAGATTGAACGATATTCTACTCCAATTTGTTCAGGGTAAGTCGATATTTCATTGATAATAGGGAGGAGCATTTACACAATGAGTTACGATCAAAGCAAGAGAGAAGAACGCTCGCCTGTGACCGTCATTGGTCTTGGCGAGATGGGCCAGGCATTAGCTGGCGTTTATTTGCGGAACGGATATCCTACGACGGTATGGAACCGTACGGCAGCGAAGGCAGATACCTTGGTGAAGCAAGGAGCTGTACTTGCCGCCACACCTGCTGAAGCCGTGCAGGCAAGCCCCGTCGTGATCGTATGTGTTCTGGATTATGATGCCGTGCATGAAATCCTCGATCCTCTGGGTGATATACTTAAGGATCGTGTTGTGTTCAACCTCACGAATGGCACACCTATGCAGGCTCGCAGTACCGCCAAATGGGCGAAGGAAAGAGGTTACGATTATATCGATGCGGGTATCATGGCCGTACCGCAAATCATCGGAACCGAGGCAGCCTTCATCCTCTATAGCGGAGGAGACAAGAAATCCTTTGACACCAACAAGAAGTTGCTAGATGTCATGGGAGCCGCCAATTACGTTGGTGCAGATGCCGGATTGGCCTCCCTGCTTGATTTAGCCATGAATGGGGCGATGTACGGTATGCTCGGCGGTGCCATGCATGCCATCGCGGTTGTTGGCACTGAGGGCGTTAAGGCACAAGATTTCTCGTCCGGGCTCCTGATTCCCTACCTCACCGCCATTACCGGTATCATCCCTAACCTCGCACGCCAGTTCGACACAAGAGAGTTCTCGGTTGGGGTCTCAGCCAAACTTGCTATGCAGCAAGTTGGTTTCAGGAATATTCGGCAGGCCAGCAAAGATCAAGGAATCAGTACGGAGCTGCTTGACCCCATTCAGTCTCTGATGGATCGACGCGTCGCTGCTGGCTTTCCTGATGATGATTTCTCTGCCGTCACCGAGCTTTTAAAAGAGCAAATGACCTGATCGCGATAGCAGTGAAGATCGATAACGTTAACCATATCAAGTCAACCCTCTCGGTTGGCTATCCTTCTAAAGGAGTTATTCTAATGAAAACCAATAACGAACGTGAGAACATCAACAAGTCAGTTCGAATTGGAACTGAAAAAGATAATGGGAAGGACTCATCAGTGACGGTCATCGGGCTAGGACCTATGGGCAGGGCGATAGCGAGCGTTTATTTGGATAACGACTATAGGGTGACCGTGTGGAATCGAACTTCAAGCAAAGCCGACGAGCTTTTGGCAAAGGGTGCCACTAAGGCGCCCACGGTCAAAGAGGCGGTAGCCTCTAACAAATTGATCATCATTAGTCTAACAGACTATAATGCGATGTACGCTATTCTCGAACCGATTTCGGAGTATTTATCCGGCAAAGTGATCGTCAACTTGAGTTCAGATACCCCAGACAAGGTCCGTGAAGCGTCGAAGTGGTTGGCTGAACGCAACGCCCGGCATCTCACCGGCGGTGTATTGGCTTCACCTCCTGGTATCGGTAATACTACAGAATCCGTCACACTCTATAGCGGCCCTAGGGAAATCTTCGAGTCGCAAAAGAAATTCCTGGATGTACTAACAGGCACAGACTATAAGGGTGAGGACGCAGGGCTTGCCATGCTGTACTACCAGATACAGATCGATGTCTTCTGGACCACCATGCTTAGCTATCTTCATGCTGTTGCAATAGCGGGAGCGAATGGAATCACGGCTGAACAATTCCTGCCATATATCTCGGACACCTTGTCATCTCTGCCGAAGTTACTTGAGTTCTACACCTACAGGATCGATACGGGCAAGCACCACGGTGACGTGGAAAAACTTGCTATGGGTTTGGCGAGTGTCGAGCACGTGGTTCAAACATCTAAAGAAGCAGGTATAGATCCTTCTCTGCCAACCGCTGTTCTGGAAGTCTTCAAGCGCGGTGTTGCTAAAGGACATGCTGGCGATAGCTTCACCAGTCTAATTGAGATGTTCAAAGAGTCTGTAGTAAAATAACCGGTTTGTATCCGGTCCATAAAGCTGGTAAGAACGATATGTAAGTTATATTGCTAAATTTACAATGGAAAGTCCCATCAAGCGCTTATGATGGGACTTTTTTATTCCGGTTCTCGTTGAGATTGCCCTTAAGCATTAAAAGGCCAGTTGCCCAAGTCATATTACGCTGGCATATAAATCGGGGAGTTATTATCATCCCTAAATTCGCCAAATTTGACTCCAGAAAAGGTAGAACAGGAGGATTACATGCTTTTTATGGTAAACTTCTAAATAAGAAGTTTAGGCAAGTAAGGAGTGGAGCAGTTGTTTGCTGAGCAGCGGCATCAAATCATTATTCAGAAACTGAATCAGGACAAATCGATCCGAGCGTCGGAGCTCATGGAGCATTTCGGAGTTTCGTTTGAGACGATCAGACGTGATCTGGAATATTTAGAAAGCGAAGGCTACCTGCGGCGGGTGCACGGCGGGGCGATTCTGAAGGAGCCCGACTATAGCCGCGAAATCCCGCTGCCGATCCGCGAATCGATATATATGGAAGAGAAGGCGGAGCTTTCTCAAATCGCGGTACGTTATGTGACCGAGGGGATGTCCATCGCGCTCGATCCCAGTACGACAAACACCCAGATAGCGAAGGCGCTGAAAGCCAAGTTCGATCGATTAACCGTGATTACGAACTCGCTTCCGATCGTCAACGAACTCGTTTCGATGCCAGGATATACGGTGATTATGACTGGGGGCGTTATTCGTCATGAAGAGCAAAGCATCATCGGAGATTTGGCGGAAGAGTTTTCATCACGCTTCCATGCGGATTTGTTCTTTATGAGTATGAGCGGGGTTACGTTGGAAGCAGGGATTACAGATTACGGAGTCGGCGAAATTCAAGTGAAAAAAATAATGCTCGCGAACGCGAAGCGCTGCATCGCCCTCGCAGACAGCAGCAAGTTCGGGCAAAATTCATTTATCAAAGTATGCGGGGCAGCGGAAGTCGAACGGTTTGTGACGGATTCCAAAATCGACCGGGATATCGTTGAACAATTTCGCAAGAACGGCATCGAAATCGTATACAAATAATAAAAATCCGTATGAACGATTCTTGGTTTCCACGAACCAGGAATCTTTTTTTTATATATTTGGAAGGTGCTTGTTATGGAGTTGTATTTGTGTGTGTTTGTATGTTTCTAATATTCCGACATGGCTCACACAGTTCTACTGTTCTTCCGACCAGACAGTTTATCGATTAACTAGAGTATTTATACTCAACAGATTCCGGCAGAAAAAGAGTTGCACCTAATTAAATAATGTATGTGATTGATTGTGTATATGTGGTATTATTTGTATCAAATCAAGGAACCGAGAAATGAACCATTGCTTTTCAAAAGGAGGAGAAACCAGTGAAGATTCATTTTCTAGGCACAGCCGCAGCCGAAGGATTTCCAAACCCGTTCTGCCGCTGCGATGCCTGCAGCAAGGCGAGGTCGCTTGGAGGAAAAAATATTCGAACCAGAAGCTCTATTTTGATCGACGATTTGATCAAGGTCGATTATTCTGCAGATTCCCATATGCAGGCGCTTCGTGATCGGATCGACTTGGGTGCGGTTGAGCACCTGTTGTTTACGCATACGCATTACGACCATTTTCAGCCGTCGGATCTGTACAACCGAGTTGAAGGATTTGCGCACGGTATCGATCATCCCTTACATATATATGGCAACGATGTTGCCATTAGCCAGACCGTTACTGCACTGGGGCCGGACGCTGGAGGCAGGTTTGCCTTTCATTTATTGCGCCCGTTCGAGACGATTTCATTGGGCGATACACGAGTCACCCCTTTGCTTGCGAATCATGACCCCATGGAAACTTGTTTGCTGTTTTACATAGAAAAAGGGGGCAAAACGCTATTTTACGGCAATGACACCGGATGGCTGCATGACGATACTTGGGAATGGCTTAAACGCAAAAGGATCGATATGGCGATCCTTGATTGTACGCATAGCTATACGAACAATAAGCGAAATCCAAATCATATGGGGATTGAGAGTGTGCTGGAGGTTCAGCGCGTATGGCGGGACGAAGGTACGCTTGGGCGTGACGCTCTTATATACGTGACTCACTTTACACACAATTCCGATTTTCTGCATGATGATTTTGAACGCGCTTTCGAGCCCGCGGGCATTAAGGTGGCTTACGATGGCCTGATCGTCGACCTATGACGAGTGACAGCAGCAACGCGATAGAACAGCGCCAGATTAGGATTGTCGGTATCGTAACGGCGCTAACCCTCTTCGGCGACTCGATGCTGTACATTGTCCTCCCCGTGTATTGGAAGGAAGCGGGACTGGACGCCCTTTGGCAGGTAGGCGTGCTGTTGTCCGTAAACCGACTAGTAAGGCTGCCCCTTAATCCTGTCATTGGCTGGCTGTATCATCGCATGTCGCTTCGAACCGGTCTGTTCATCTCTGTGTTGTTAGCGGCGCTTACCACAGTAGGATACGGCGTCTTCAAAGGGTTCGTGCTTTGGATAGCTTTGCGGGCGGTGTGGGGAATTGCATGGTCCTTGATGCGAATGGGCGGATATTTGACCGTCATTCGTTACTCGGACGATACCAATCGAGGGCGATTTATGGGAACGTATAACGGATTGTGGCGCCTGGGCAGCCTGGTTGGCGTGCTGTTCGGAGGGTTTCTCGTACCCATGCTCGGACTGCAGTCCGTCTCGATCATCTTTGGTTGGATGGCATTGGCTGGACTTCCGTTGATCGCGGCATCCATAAGTCCGGGAAAAGCGTCCGGCTCACATCAACTGGAATTACCTCCCGGTAAGACAAAAACGGTATGGTCGCTGCAGGTAAAGAAAATCGTGATAAGCGGACTAATTATATCCTTGCTGCACGCCGTGTTCGGCGCGACGCTTACGTATCTCATTGATACGAGTTATCCAAAGGGAATCCCGTGGTTCGGTCTGATCATCGGCAGCACGGTGTTGGGCGGCGTATTGACAGCGCTTCGCTGTGCTTGGGAGCCGTTCTTGGCCCGATGGTTCGGACAGCGTACGGATGGGCCGAGAGGAAGGCTGCCTTTATTCATGCTCTCGCTTGCGGGTGCGGCAGCGGGTTATGCGTTACTTCCGTGGCAGCTGCCGCTCGGTATATGGATTGTTATCGTTATTTTTGTCATGATCACAAGCACTGCGCTTGGCACCATTATGGACGCCATGGCTTCTGACGCTGCGAAGAGTACTTCCGTTATTACAGTCATGACTGCTTATTCCGTATCTACCGATTTAGGGGCGGCGATCGGCCCGACGTTAATTTATTGGGTGGTCGGCTCGCAGTATGGCGTGACATCGATGTATTTGGCGTGCGCTGCTGTATTCGTTTTGATCGGGTTATGGTATTGGAAGGAATATGTGACAAAGGGGCGGGTATATCTTGGAGAAAAAGCTGAAGTTTCGTGAGGATGGAACGTTTGTCATTGTACAGTTTTCTGATGTAGAGTTTATTGACGCTGAGGATCACGATCCGGAGACGCCGCTTCTCGACTCGATGACGAAGGCGACGATGGAGAGAATCATTGCGATTGAGCAGCCGGATCTTGTTGTGTTTGCAGGCGACTTGACGGCAAGCGCTAGAAGTAAAGATCCGCTGCAATCGTTCCGCAGCGCTGTCGCTGTCGCTGAGGAAAACCGCGTAGCATGGGCGGCTGTGTTTGGCAATCATGACTCGGAAGGAAGCGTACCGCGTAAAAGGATGCATGAGGAGCAGCTCCTGCATGAATATTGCGTAGCCAAACCGGATCCACCGGGCGTAAGCGGAGCCGGAAATTATGTGCTGACGGTTGACGATTCCAAGGGAAGGCCGGCAGCTTCGTTGTTCTTCCTAGACAGCGGTGATTACTCACCGATGGATGCGGTGGGCGGATACGATTGGATACGCCGGGATCAAATCGAATGGTATGCATCTGAATCTCGGCAATTAGCCGAGCGAAATGGTGGAGAGCCTTTGCCTGCACTGGCTTTTTTCCATATTCCGCTCCCGGAATACAAAGAGGTGTGGAAGACGAAGGTGTGCGAGGGCCACTGCAGCGAATGGATCAGCTCGCCTGAACTGAACTCCGGCTTGTTCGCCGCCATGGTGGAGATGGGCGATGTTATGGGCACGTTCGTCGGACATGATCACTCGAATGATTACTGCGGGACACTGCATGGCATTCGTCTTTGTTATGGGAGGTCTACTCGTTACGTTAGTTATGTAGACGGTGTGCGCAAAGAAAAATTTCCGACGGGCGCAAGAGTCATTCGATTAAGAGCGGATGAGCGACAGTTTGAGACATGGATCCGCCAAAGCGACGGGCTTGTCGCGGAAATGCCGCTGCATGAGCCGGATGCTCGGTAAGTTACCTTTTCCCACGCAATTTCTCTTCACCAATATAGAATTCCAAAAATGTTCTGAATAAGCTGCGAATATTCTTCCGTTCAAACTGAGCCATATTCAATCTACCTCGTTCTTTGAGAATGTTGTTGTGATGCACCATGCAACCTGGGGATTTGAATGTGGCTTTTTCTCGATCTCGTATTTTGCAAGTTGATATTTTATAACAAAACAAGGATTGTCGTTGTCATTAAAGCCTGAAGTGGATCATTCGGATGGCGTTAAAGCCGGGAGGGGGGTGATGAAACAGACGGAATTCATGCAAAAGGATGCTGGGGCTAACCATTGGCAGTCTAATTTGAATGATGGAAGGTGGTATTGTGATGAATTTACGTTGGCGGAAATGCATGGTGGTTTCTCTTCTCACCAGTTTCATGCTGTATCCCATTTTGTTGTTTACCGGACCGATACAAGCATCAAGCGCTGCAGACGAGTTCGATTTGCTGAGGGAAAGGTGGCATGTATATTTGACCGGGGGGACGGCAATCGACACGTCGGACCCGGAAATTGCAGCGAAAATCAGCCAAATCGAAACCAACGCGAACAAGCACTGGTCAGCGATGAACACAAACGCCGGACGAACTTATCTGTGGAGCGATCTGGCGAATTGGAGTGTCTCCAGCACGATCTCATCCAACTATGTAAGGCTGAAGGAAATGGCTCTGGCCTATTCCACAACAGGGTCTTCCCTCAAAGGGGATAAGCAGCTGGCTGCAGACATCCTAAGTGGCCTGGACTGGATGTATGCGAACAAATATAACGAAACGAAGAGCGAGACAGGAAATTGGTGGGATTGGGAAATCGGCGTGCCGATGAATCTGACGGATGCGATGGTCTTGATTTATGATCAAATGTCCGCAACGCAAAAAGCTAACTACACGAAGGCTTTGGACAAATTCGTTCCGGATCCAACCTATCGCACAAATTCTCCTTCACTCCGGGAGACCGGTGCGAATCGGCTTGATAAAGCGCTAATTGTCTCTTTGCGCGGCGTGCTGAATAAATCGGATGCCAAGATTGCGCAAGGCCGTGACGCGATCAGCCAGGTGTTGTTGTATGTACAGAGCAGGGACGGCTTTTACGAGGACGGTTCATTTATCCAGCATGACTATGTCGCGTATACAGGAAGCTACGGTGCCGTTCTGCTCGAAGATATGGCGAAGCTGCTGTATCTTCTAGGAGGTTCGAGTTGGGATGTGACGGACCCGAATATCGCGAATGTCATTCGTTGGGTAACGGAGGCTTACCGCCCTTTTCTGTATAAAGGCGCGATGATGGATACGGTGCGAGGGCGTGCGATATCGCGCGAAAGTTCACAGGATCACCAGGCGGGACGGAAAATCCTGGCTTCACTCGTCATGCTGGCCGACGGCCTGAACGCTCGGGATGCCGCAACGGTTCGCCAAATTGCCAAAGGCCAAATGATGTCGGATACAACGTTCCCGAGTTATACGGAGGGGCTGTCCATTTTCAGCATCGGCAAAATCAAAGCACTGCTTGGCGATCCATCCGTTGAACCCGCAGGCGATATGATCGATACCCATGTATTCGCAGGGATGGATCGCGCCGTACACTTAAGGCCTGATTTCGGCCTGGCGCTTGGTATGTTCTCGACGCGGATTTCGGCTTTTGAATACGGCAACGGCGAAAATACCAAGCCATGGTGGCAAGGCGCAGGCGCAGCCTACATGTACAATGCGGACCAGACGCAGTTTTCGGGGGCCTATTGGCCAACGATTGATCCGGTGAGATTACCGGGAACGACTACGGACGGCTCTACGGGGAGCGTGGGCTCGTTCAGCTTCAAATTCAATACATCGAATTGGGTAGGCGGTTCATCGATTGATGGCCCTTACGGTACGGTCGGCATGCAATTTTCGATGTCGAAAAACACGGGTACTTCGTTATCCGGCAAAAAGTCATGGTTTCTATTCGGCGACAAATATATAGCGCTCGGATCCGACATTTCGAGCACCGGAGGTCGATCAGTAGAGACGATCGTTGAAAATCGCAAGCTGAACGAGAACGGTTCAAATACGTTGACGGTTGATGGAACGGTTAAGCCTGCGGCGACGGGGTGGACGGAGGCGATGACAGGCGTACAGTGGGCGCATCTGTCTGGAAGCGAGCCCGGAGCGGATATCGCGTACGTATTCCCTGGAGGGGCGACGGTCCATGGTCTTCGAGAAACGAGATCCGGCTCCTGGAAGGATATCAACACCGATGGAAGCGATAAGCTTCTATCCGCGCAATACGCCAGCCTTGCGCTAAATCACGGTATCGATCCGGTGCAAGCTTCCTATGCCTATGCCGTTTATCCGGGGGCGACAACGAGTGAGGCGGCCGGTTATGCGGCGAACCCGGGCTTTACGGTTTTGAAAAACACGGGAAACGTACAGGCGGTGATGGAGACCACCGATCAAATGGCGGTCGGAGCCAACTTTTGGAAGGATGCGGTTGAAACCGTTCAAGTGAACGGAGCCGATTACTTAACTAGCAATAAGAAATCATCCGTCACCATCGTTGAGAGCGGAGATGAGCTGCAAATCGGGGTTTCAGATCCGACCCAAGCAAACGGAGGGACTATTGAAGTCGAAATTCACCGTGCGACAACCGGCACGTTGCGGCTCGACCCGGGGGTTACAGTGAAGCAGTTTGCACCGACGACGGTATTGGAAGTCAATACGGCGGGAGCGATCGGGAAAACGTTCCTGGCTAAGCTGAGCACAGGGTCAACGACGCCGCCAGTGGCGCCACAATTGATCGAAGCCTTGCCAGGACCCGGTTCAGCTGCGCTGAAATGGTCCGCAAGCGCAGGAGCAACAGGATACCGAATTGATTACGGGACAGCGCCCGGCAACTATACGAATACTGTGGATATATCCGCAGTCAGCGGAAATAACCAGTATACCGTCACAGGGCTAGCCGACGGGGCAACGTATTATTTTACGATAAAAGCACTTAATGGCGCCGGTAACGAAAGCGCCGCATCCAATGAATTATTCGTAACGCTTGGATACGCAATCTTGCCTTCCGACGATGTCTACGTACGCAGCGGGTCTTATGCAAACACGAACTTCGGATCTTCCGATCAATTGGTTATCAAAAACGATCCCAACGCAGGTTATCACAGGTACTCCTATTTGAAATTTGATTTATCTCATCTGCCGGATCAGGTCAAAAGCGCGCAAATCCGCCTGGTTCCGACAAGTGCCGGACTTGCCAACACACAAGGCGTCGCTTTTGAAGTTAGCAATCATGCATGGACCGAAAGCAGCATGACATGGAACAACAAGCCTGCCGCCGGCAGCCTAATCGGAAGCTGGACCGTCCCGGCAGCGGGGACGCCGGCAACCTTGGATGTAACGGCACAAGTGAATGCGGCCATAGCTGGTGATCGTACAATCGCCGTTCAGCTGGCTCAAACGACCAACTATGGCTCGACCGGCTGGGTGATGTACGGCTCTAAGGAGCATACGAATGCAGCTTACCGGCCCGTGCTTCTGTTCGAGCCGCAGGATACGGTTCCGCCAAACACGCTGGCGACATTATCCCCGGAGAAGCCGGACGGCGATAACGGTTGGTATGTCCAGCCTGTAACGCTATCGTTGGCCGCGGAGGATTCATTATCAGAAGTAACCGCATCGGTATACAGTCTGGACGGTGGAAGCTCATGGCAGCCGTACACTGGACCTGTTACATTCAGTGAAGACGACAAATATACAATAAGCTATCGATCAAAGGATGATGCGGGTAACCTAGAGCCCGCGAAGATGATTGAATTTAATCTGGATACAAAGGCCCCTCTTATTACGTTTGGCGATCCGGCAGCAGAAAGCTACGGTATTGATCAGGACTTATTGCCGCAATTTGATGTAAGCGATGATTTGTCCGGCGTCGATTCTAAGAAGATAACTTTGTTGCTTGACGGTCGGCCTCTGGAACAAGGCGCAACGATTCCACTGTTTACATTGCCAGTGGGCAGTCATTCATTAGAACTTACAGTTTACGATTCAGCAGGAAATATGGGGAGAGCCAGTGTGGATTTCCAAACGACGGCGACTACAGAATCGCTCAAAGCGCTGGTCGCAAGGTTTGAGAAGGGCGGATGGATTGACAACAACGGCATCGCGAACAGCTTGAGGACAAAGCTCGACCAGGGTGAACTGAACAGTTTTATTCACGAAATTCAAGCACAGAGCGGCAAACATGTCCATAGCGATGCTGCACGTTACTTACTTCAGAATGCAGAGGCATTGATTTAACATAGCAATCGGGAAGCAAACCAAATCTTGCATGGGCCCTTTTCGCCTGTGCTTTTTTTTTGTGCATATAACCTACTTAATTGAAAAGTTCGCGGAGTTATTTAATGAAAAGTATGTTGACGGTCTACATAACTTTAAACACTTGAGTTCATTTTTGCACAAAAGGGTCTCCATGAATTGAACTGTCTTTCATGAAATGCCTGTGGGTATAATCGAATTGCAAAAGGTACCACACTAAACGGCAAAGGAGTTGATGCCGTATTCTGGACGAAAGAAGTACCCGGATTTTGACGCTGCTTCATGAAGCAGCCGATTATGTGTCGCTGGAAGAACTGATGCAGAAGGTCGGTATCTCCAGACGAACCGTCTATTATGATATGGAAAAAATAAACGACTACTTGAAAGCGGTTCATCTTCCGCCGGTCAAATACGTCAGGACAGTCGGCTATTATTTGCCGGATGAAAGCCGGTCCGGTCTTCCGCAGTCGACCGGGAAGCCTCAAACACAGCAGTATTATTTGTCCCCACGGGAAAGAATGGCTTGGATGTCGCTTTATCTGTTATCGGCGGAGGCTCCGCTCTTTGTTCATCATTTTACGGACCTTTTGCAGGTTAGCCGAGGGACCGTACTCAAGGATTTGAATATGGTTCGGTCGGACATGAAGATCTCGAAACTTAAAGTAACCTACGACCGCAAGCGGGGCTATGGCGTACATGGGGAGGAACGTGACAAGCGGAAGGCCCTGAGCCAATACTTCGGACAGATTTTCGGTCATGCCGGCTGGGAACAGATATTTAACCGGAATCCGGAATCGGAAAGTCCGGATCTCGCCCAAGTCTTATTTCCCCCTATGAAGTCAGGTCACCTGAAGCGGGTGTATCGCCTGATTTCGGATAGCGAAATAACGCTGGGCGTAGATTTGACGGATGAGATGTTATTTCATTTGACGGCACGGTTCCTGTTATATGTAAGGCGGATTCAGACCGGACAGTTTATCTCGATAGATGAAGATGAACGAAACGTGCTGCGGAGGAAACCGGAGTACGAAGTTGCCGCAGGGCTTGCCGAAGGTCTTGGCCAAATGTTCGGCGTCTCCATCCCGGACGAAGAGATTTGCTACTTTACGATGCATTTACTGGGAGCCAGGGTTAACCGGATGGAACAGATGACCGGATCCGAAGAGGTGCTTAAGCAGCTTCGGCAAGTGACCAGACAGATGACGGATGATTTTCAGCGTTATGCCTGCGTATTCCTGCCGAACAGAGAAACGATGGAAGAGAATCTGCTTGTTCATTTGAAGCCGGCTTATTATCGGATCGTATACGGACTCGGTCTTGAAAATCCGCTGCTCGAAAATATCCTATCCAAGTACAGGGAAGTGTTCGAGCTGACCCGCCGATCCGCGGCTCCGTTCGAACAATTGGTTGGGCGTCAACTTGACGACAACGAAATCGGATATCTCGCGATGCATTTCGGCGGCTGGCTGCGCAGAGAGAACACGAAGCCGGCCGTACGGCGACAGGCAGCCATCGTTTGCGTCAACGGCATTTCCGCTTCGCGAATGCTGAAATCGCAGCTGGAGAACCTTTTCTCGGCAGTGGATATTACGGCCGTGCTCTCACTGCGGAATTACGAGTCCTTTGATGAAGACCATGTTGATTTTATTTTCTCAACGGTCCCATTGCCGGATAGCAAAGTGCCCGTTCTCTTAGTGAATCCGATTCTCAGCGATAAGGATAAGGAGCACCTGCTGAACCAGGTCAACATGGTTGCCGGCCGTAATTCTAAGACCCCGGCGTACTCGGTTCAAGCACTGCTCGATATCGTCCATAAATACGCCGTGGTTAGGGACGAAGCAGGTCTTACGGAGGAGCTGAACCATTACTTGTCCGTTGGGAAAACATGGCTGAGTGAAGCACGCAAGCCATCTCTATCGGATCTGCTCACCGGACAGATGATCCAAATGAAAAGAAAAGCTGCCGACTGGCGGAGCGCTGTACGCGATGCCTCCGAGCCCCTGCTGAAGGATGGGCGCATCGATGAAGCCTATATTGATGCGATGATCTCCAAAGTCGAGGCGCTAGGCCCTTATATCGTCGTTGCTCCGGGTATCGCGATTGCGCATGGCAAGCCGCAGGATGGTGTCCGGCGGCTGGGCATCAGTCTGCTGCGGCTGGAGGAACCTGTCGCCTTCTCAGAAGAAGCAAGGCATCAAGTTCAGGTCATTCTGGTACTGGCTGCGATTGACGGCGAATCCCACCTCAAAGCGCTGTCGGAGCTGACCATCCTGCTCAGGGAGAAGGAGAGCCTGATCCGTCTGAAAGAGGCCAAGACGAAAGAAGAGATACTGCAGCAATTACACACCGGTCTTTAGCATCGATTAGAATACCGGATTTGGGAGAGATGAGAATGAAATTTTTGGAACCGTCGCTAATTGCCTTGGATGTTGAGGCCGAGACGGCCGAAGAAGCGATCCGCTTAGCGGGAGAACTGCTGGCGAAAGCGGGTGCGGCGGAAGAACGTTATGCCGACGCCATGGTGAAATCTTATCGTGAAAGAGGTCCGTACTTTGTTCTTGCACCCCATATCGCACTTCCGCATGCCCGTGCGGAGGATGGGGTGAAGGAAGCGTCCGTCTCGCTGATTAGATTGAAGAAACCGGTCGTATTCGGCCATGCGGCCAACGACCCGGTACAGCTTGTATTTGCGCTTGGCGGCTCCTCAAGTTCGGAGCATATCGCCATGCTGCGCAAGCTGACCACCTTGCTGAGCAGCCCGGGCAGCATTGAACAATTCATGCATGCAACGGATGTTGAGACAATCCAACAACTCATTAGGGGGAACGAACAATGAAAATTTTATGCGTATGCGGTCTTGGACAAGGAACGAGTTTGATTCTGAGAATGAATGTGGAGAACGTCCTGAGCGGTATGGGAGTAAGTGCCGACGTGGAGCACACGGACGTGTCAACGGCATCCGGAACCGCAGCCGACTATATCATTACAAGCAACGAGCTGGCCCAAAGCCTTCAAGGGCATGCGGCCCAAATTGTGATCGTCAACAACTATTTCGACACTAACGAAATCAAACAGAAGCTGGAAGAAGTGCTGTAAACCATTAGAAAGGGAGAGGGCATATGGACGTACTTTTTTGGATTGCCACCAACATTTTTGGAACGCCCGCCATTCTGCTCGGATTCATCGTTCTGGTCGGCCTTCTGCTTCAGAAGAAATCAACGAGCCAGCTTGTAAGCGGCACCTTTAAAGCGATTATCGGCTTCCTCATCATCGGTGCAGGCTCTGATGTTATCGTGAAAGCCTTGAATGTATTCGAGCCGATGTGGAAGGAAGTCTTCGGATTGGAGAGCGGAACCCTCGGTACCTTCATGGGGCAGGAGGCATTCAATTCCAAATTCGGCAGCGCCGTTACGCTCGCCATGCTCATCGGCTTTCTGATCAACGTTCTGCTGGCACGCTTCACCCGGTTTAAATTTATTTACCTGACCGGACACATGATGTTCTGGACGTCGACCGTTTTTGCGGGCGTGATCGTTCATGCGGCCAGCGGCATCCCGATCTGGAAGCTGGTACTTATGGTCGCTGTCGTCCTTGGTGTGTATTGGACATTCCAGCCGGCGCTGGTTCAGCCGTTCCTTCGTAAAATTACGGGCAACGATAACATTGCGCTTGGTCACACCTCGGCCTCGGTTGCCTTGCTAGCTGCCTTGTTCGGTAAATTATTCGGCAACAAAAACAACGATTCCGAGAAAATCAAAGTACCCAAAGGCTTCGAGTTTCTTCGCGATTCCAACGTCATCACTGCACTCAGCATGGGGGTTTTGTTCCTGATCGGAGCCATTATTCTGTCGACGAAGGGCACGCCGGCGGCTGCGGAGCTGATGAAACAATCGGGTGACCAGAACTTTATTATCTACTCCATTATCCAATCGTTCACATTCGCAGGCGGAATCGCCATCGTTCTGATGGGGGTCCGGATGTTTGTCGGCGAGCTGGTTCCGGCCTTCAACGGGATCGCTACTAAACTGGTACCAGGCGCCAAACCGGCACTGGATGCGCCGGTTGTATACCCTTACGCGCCGAATGCGGTGGTTCTTGGCTTCCTGGGAGCTTTCGCCGGAGCGATTATCTGGCTGCTTGTACTTGGCAACACCGTATCATACATTTTCGTGCCAACGATGATCGTCTTATTCTTCCACGGGGCTACGGCGGGGGTATTCGGGAATTCGACAGGCGGTGTCCGCGGAGCTGTTATTGGCGGCTTCATCACTTCAACCGTGGTCGCTTGGGGACAGTTTCTGATGGTTCGCTTCTTTATCGCCTCGACGGTGCCGGATACGGCCATGTGGGCAGCTGATTCCGATATGTTCATCATTGGGCCGATTCTGCACTTCCTGGCGAAGCTGTTCTTCTAGAGGTTATTCAAAAAGCAGCTGACTTTTTGAATGTTGAACACGCATTTTTAGAGATCTGGCCAGGTTCCAATTTTATAGAGAGTGGAGGAGAAACGATATGGGCTTTATTCGTACTTTACATGGAGATATCAGCAAAGAGAAACTGGGCTTTACGTATTCCCACGAACATATCGTATGCCGTCCGGCCTACTGGCAGGAACGGGGCGAGGACGATTTGCTCCTGGACGATAAAGAGAAGTCCAAGCTCGACGTTCTTGACTTCAAACAACACGGCGGACGCTCGATCGTGGACGCTACAGCCATCGATTATGGACGAGATGTTCAAGCGGTACAGGAAATCGCAGTTGAAACCGGCATTCATATTGTAGGAACGGCGGGCTTCAACAAAAGCTTTCTGTGGGACGCCAAAATCAAAGAGGAGCTTAAACCGCTGATCGGCCACTATGAAACCTACGCCCAGTGGATTGAAGCAAAAAGCATCAACGAGCTGGCGGATTTCGTCATCCGGGAGGTTGAAGAAGGGCTGGAGGGAACGTCTTTCAAAGCAGGCCAGGTTAAATTCGGGACAGGCTATAACCGCATTACGCCTCTGGAGGAGAAGACGCTGCGTGCTGTAGCGCGCGCTCATCATGAGACAAAGGCGCCCATTCATTCCCATACCGAGGTTGGCACCATGGCGCTGGAGCAAATCGAGCTCCTGAAGAGCGAAGGTGTGGATCTGTCTTTTTTGAGTCTGGGGCATATGGACCGCAATCCCGACCCGTACTATCACGAGCAGATCGCCGCAACGGGGGCCTTTATGAGCTTCGACGGTATCGGCAAGATCAAGTATGCACCGGAAAGCACCCGAATCTCGCTTATTCTGGAGCTTGTCCGCAAAGGCTTCGAAGATCAAATCCTCATCAGCGGAGATACCGCCCGGAAAACCTACTACAAGCATTACGATCAGGGTCTCGGTCTGGAGTACATTATTTCCAAATGGGTACCGCGCTTTGTGGACGAGGCGAACCGAAACGGCTTTGACGGACCAAAGCTGGTGAAGAAATTTTTCGTAAGCAACCCGGCCAACTGCTTTTCATTTAAAAAGTAAGGGGGGTGCCACTATGAAATTCGAACTCGAAAATTCGGATGAGGTGAAGGATAAAATACGCCAATTCCGTGCTGCCATCCTTCCTATTGGTGCCGTTGAAGCGCATGGTCCCCATCTGCCGCTGGGCACGGATAACCTGCTCGCGACCAGACTCGCGGACAAATTAGCCGAACGGACAGAGAGCTTCGTTCTGCCGACCCTCCCCTATGGCCAGGTGTGGAGCTTGCGCAATTTCCCGGGGAGCATCAACGTCTCAAATGAAGCACTCATCCGGCTGTTAGCAGATATCGGCGAAAGCTTGTACCAGCAAGGATTCCGCATTTTCGTCATGGTGAACGGCCATCTCGGCAATGCGGTTGCACTGAAGGAAGCTGCGAGAGTGTTATACGAACGGGTGCCCGCACTAAAAGTGTTCTACTTCTTTTACCCTGGCACGAAGGAAGTAACGGCTTTGGTACGAGAAGCTTCGGCTGCGCACGCGAGCTATATGCATGCCGATGAAATCGAGACATCCTATATGCTCTATCTCGCGGGCGAATATGTGGACATGAGCAAGGCGATCGATGGTGCCCCGCAGATCCCGATCGAAGCGGATTGCACGCCAACGCCGTGGGAGGAAATGACTTCCACTGCCGTGCTTGGGGATGCAACGCTGGCAACGAGGGAGAAGGGGGAGAAAATCATCGAGCGCAGTTTGGAAGTGATGGCCGGGATGGTTCTCCGAGCCAAAAGTGCTTTGTCAACCGATGATCAACCGGAAGAGAACAGATAGCATTGCAATTACAGGAACAACGAGGTGAAAAAGACGATGATGAACACCTATTTTGATGTGATTGGCGGGTTGTTGAACAAAGTTCGAACCGAGCAGGCCAAGCCGATCCGTGAAGCGGCGGAGAAGGTAGCGACTTGTATTCAGCAGGGCGGGATTATTCACTTGTTCGGCTGCGGACATTCACATATATTGACCGAAGAAGTCTTTTACCGGGCAGGCGGGCTTGTACCGATTCGTCCGATTCTGGTTGAGAAGCTGATGCTTCATGAAGGCGCGGTCCGGTCGTCCGAGCTGGAAAGACAAAACGATCTTGCTGTTGAGTTTATGGAGAAGCAGGATATTCGCGAAGGCGAGATTGTATTCGTATTGTCCACTTCGGGGCGAAATCCCGTTCCTGTAGATGTCGCTTTGATGGCGAAGGAGAAGGGGGCCTTTACTGTAGGCATTACCTCTCTGGAATATTCCAAAAGCATGCCCTCCCGACACAGCAGCGGCAAGCATCTGGCGGATGCCGTTGATCTGGTGATCGACAATTTCTCGGTCAAGGGCGATGCCGTATTGAGCCATCCGGGCCTCCAGGTACCCTTTACGCCGAGCTCGACGGTGATCGGGGCCCTCATTTTGAACTCCCTGTTCGCCGAATCTATTGAGATTATGATTGAAAAAGGCTTCAACCCCCCCGTATTTCTCAGCGGAAATATCGATGGTTCCGATGAACACAACAGAGCGCTGGTTGAGGCTTATAAAGGACGGATCGCTTTACTGGCATGATAAGAATGAGCTTAGCGAGAAGTAGCTTAGCTTCCGAAATGAACGTAAGTCCGAAAACGAATATCATCCTACCTAAACGGGAAGCAGTCATTATTAGCATATATACGAATTGCCCATGAGCAGGATCTTGAACAATAAATAAAGCAGGCCGCCTGGCAAAGATCAAGCACGCGAACGTCAGGGATACGGAAGAGTGAAGCCGTAACTGCGATTTCTGCAAGAAAATTGTCTCGGCAGGCCGTTACAGGATGAGGAGGAAAGACATGTTCACACAAACCGTAACCATACAGAATGAGCAGGGCTTTCATGTCCGTCCGGCTCAGCTTTTCTCGGAAAAAGCGGGACAGTTTGGAGGAGAGGTTCATCTGAGAACTAGCGAAGGACGCTCCGCGGATTGCAAAAGCATGCTGGAGCTGATGACGCTCGGCATTGAACAAGGGGCTGTCGTGACCATCGAAGCTAACGGAGATGGAGAACAAGAGGCAGTCGAAGCTCTGGTTCAGCTAGTCGAAAGCAAGTTTGGTGAAGCCTGATGAAGAAGCTGCAAATTCAAGGAGTCGGCGTATCGGAGGGAATCCGGATCGCAAAGGCATACATCTACAAACCTTCGCAGGGGGCAAACAGCGACAGCAGCCCCGATGAGAAGGATATTCCCGATACACCGGCCGCTATCGATGCCGAGCTTATCAAGCTCCGTGAAGCCAAAGCCAGTTGTGCGGAGCAATTGGATGCGCTGACGGAAAAAGCGAAGGAAGCCGTGGGCGAAGAGCAAGCCGGTATTCTTGCGGGGCAGCGGAAGCTTCTGGAGGATCCTGCCTTCTATCCGAAGATGGAGACGCGGGTTCGGGAGAATCTGGAGCCAGCGCCAAAGGCCGTTGCCGAAATTGTGAGTCAGGTCGCTTCCATGTTGGAAGGCATGAACAATGATTATATGAAGGAACGCGCCGCAGACATACGTGACATCGGCAATCGTCTTCTCGCTTGTCTGTCGCCAGGGCATTCGCGCGGCTTTACGGGTATCACCGAACAGGTAATTTTGGTTGCCGACGATTTGGCACCATCGGATACGGTTCAGCTGGACCCTGACTTGGTGATCGGTTTTATTACTCGCACTGGAGGAGCGACCTCGCATACCGCTATTCTCGCACGGTCGCTCGGGATTGCGGCTATTGTCGGCGCTGGGGACGGCGTCGACGGCATTGAGGACGGCGACACGCTCGTCCTCGACGGATCCG
The DNA here is from genome assembly GCF_015326965.1 of Paenibacillus sp. JZ16. Taxonomy (NCBI): domain Bacteria; kingdom Bacillati; phylum Bacillota; class Bacilli; order Caryophanales; family Paenibacillaceae; genus Paenibacillus; species Paenibacillus sp. JZ16. Next base: position 1,185,059 of record NZ_CP017659.1, on the reverse strand, counting down.
CCGGGCTGTGCGTTGCCCGGCCGGACAAGGCAGAAGCGGAGCAGTATCGGCTCCGCATGCTGCAGGACCTCGAGCGCAGGCAGTCGCTCGAGGCGTACGCGGCGCGCCCGGCAGTGACCGCCGACGGCGCGCGCGTGGAACTCGCGGCGAACATCGGCAGCGCCGCGGAAGCCGAGACCGCCGTCCTGCAGGGCGCGGACGGCGTAGGGCTGTTCCGCACGGAGTTCCTGTTCATGAACGCCCCGGCCATGCCGGGCGAGGAGGAGCAGTTCCGTGCCTATCAGGAAGCGGCCCGGACGATGGAGGGCCGCCCCGTAATCATCCGCACGATGGACATCGGCGGAGATAAGGAGCTTCCGTATCTGCAGCTGCCCAAGGAAACGAACCCGTTCCTGGGCTACCGTGCGATACGGGTAGGGCTTGTACGCCAGGAGCTGCTTCGCACGCAGCTGAGGGCGGTGCTGCGGGCCAGCGCCTTCGGAACGGTAAAGGTGATGTTCCCGATGATCTCCGGCCTGCAGGAATGGAGGCAGGCAAGAGCCATCCTGACGGAAGTGCAGGCGGAATTGAGGCAGGACGGCATCCGGTTCGACGAGCAGATGGAAGTTGGCATCATGGTTGAGATTCCCTCAACGGCCGTGTTGGCGGAACGATTCGCGAGCGAAGTCGATTTCTTCAGCATCGGTACGAACGACCTTGTGCAGTACACGGTCGCGGCGGACCGCATGAATGAACATGTCGCGCACCTGTACGATTATTATCATCCAGCCGTGCTTCATCTAATCCGCACGGTCATTGAGGCATCCCACACGGCCGGTAAATGGACCGGCATGTGCGGAAGTATGGCGGGTGATCCGCTCGCGGCACCGCTCTTACTCGGACTCGGGCTCGACGAATGGAGCATGGAGGCAAGTGGTCTCAGCCGGATGAAGGAAAGGCTCGCTACTCTGGATCGTCAGGAATGCCGCGAGCTGGCGAAGCGCATACTTCGTCTCGATACGCCTCAAGCCGTACGTCAAGCGCTGGAGGAATTTCATCACGTGAAACAGGCAGTGGTATAGATTACGGATTCACATGACTTGTCCAACATAGCAGGTGTTGGGGGTTCTCAGAAGTGGCATACCCGTATGCGTGATCGTAGTTGGGGTCAAATAGCTGCTGCATATAAAGAAATGGCGGTGCAGGGGGTTCCCCTATGCCGCCATTTCTTTGTTATCGACTATTTACCCTTTACGACGCAGTACATTGGCAATTACGCCAACGATTAAGCCCCAAACCGCATTTATTGCAAAGACACTTATCATTGCCAGCGGATTCGTTAATGGACCTTGCAATGTTCCATCGATAAGGGGAGAGGTAATCCCGCTGATAATGATAGCAAATAAGGCATAACTCAAACCCGCAAAAACAAGAATGACAACGGGATAAGCCGTTCTTTTGAATAGAACGAGCATGAGCCAGGCCAAAGAGATGAGAACCGTCATCAGAATGCTGCCGAATGCTTGGCCGATCAGCTCCATGATCCCGGTCATCTTCATGATGGGTCTGACAAGCGCTAAAGCGCCGAGACCGAGAATGAAAAGCAGGTTTTCTTTTACGATATCAATTGTTTTCATATCCAATCCGTTCCTTTCCCATGTATGTGTTAATCTGTCGCCTGATGAAGTCGATAAGACCCCGTCCGATTCATCCTCCAACTTGTATGAATATTGCCAGTGCCTGCATTGATTTTCCCGGCTGTTGATAACATTAACAAATCCATGTTGTGAACTTATGACGATGCTTGGTGATTTACGTGAATTTTTCCGATGGATTTCCCGATCTCCTGACAGCCATAATATGCTAGACTACCTATATATTACTTTTAGGAGTCCATCATACGATGAAGACATTTACTATTTTGTACATTGAAGACGATCAGGAAATCGGTTCCTGGTCCAAGGAGTTTTTAATCAGTCAGGGCTATGAGGTGATATGGAAGAGTTCAGGCTATGATGTGGAAGCAGCAATGGAACATTGCGATCTTGTCATTTTGGACATCATGCTTCCGGGTCTGGACGGATTCACGGTCGGTCAGCGGCTAAAACGAATCAATCCCGCTGTACCCATCCTGATGCTTACGGCCAGAACCGCAATCGAGGATAAGCTTACCGGACTGTCTTTTGCCGATGATTATATGACAAAGCCGTTTCATCCGGATGAGTTGGCCGCCCGGATTCAAGTCCTGCTCAGGCGCTCCGTCACTACGGAACCGGAACAGCTTCTGATCCGGCATTTAATCATCGACCGAACAGGAAGCCGTATATGGAATTCCGTAACCGGGGAAGAGATTGTGCTTACAGGTAAGCAGTTTCACATATTCATGTATTTCCTGGACCATCTGAATCATATTTTGACCCAGAAGCAGATTTATGAAGCCGTATGGGGCGAGCCGCATCTGAACGGAGACAAGACGTTGAATGTGCATATCCGGCATCTGCGAGAGAAGATCGAGCTGGATTCCGGCTCCCCCCAAATTATCGAGACCATCCGCGGCGTAGGATACCGGGTGCGATCATGAAGATCCGCGGCTCGTTAATGAGCAAATACCTGATCCTTATTTTGACCGCCTTATTGCTATGGCCGATCATTCCAGCCCTGTTTTATTTACCTGGTTATATGTTTAGCGATCATCCAGTATATCGTCCGGAAGAGATAACCCGCATGTGGCAGCAGGAGGCAGACAACCTGGACGGTGCAGGTAGGGATAGGATTATTTCTAGACTGGGAGAGTTGAACGAGGACTATCCGGATGCTGAAATATTTTGGGTGGACCCGTCAGGGAGGACGAATGCAGTCAGAGACCTCTCGGAAGATATACCTGAGCAATGGACTTATGAGGATATTCTCTCGATTCGAGCGCAAGACCGTTATCAAGAAACGCTGTTCTTAACCTCCCTCATCGGAAACGATCCGAAGCAAGGCTTTATGGTGATGCGGCTCCCGGATTCCCATATCCTTGATGCAGAGATGTCGCTATCGGGAAACCTGCCGCTCATCTTTCTGTTTCTAATGATTTGTGTATGCTTCTTTATGCTGTCATGGCTGTTCTTCATTAAGCTTCGCAAAAGACTGATCAGGCTCCAATCCGCGATGACCGTAAATGGATTGAAAGAAATTCCCGACGAAGTCACGATTATGAAGAACGACGAGATTGGAGAACTCGAAGGCTCGTTTAATCGGATGGTGAAGGAGCTCAAAGAAAGTCAACAACGGGAGCGGGAGGAGGAGGAACTGCGCAAGCAATTCATTTCAACGATTTCCCACGATCTTCGTACCCCGTTAACTGTCATCAGGCAACATGTCCATACGGTTCGCAATAATCCTGCTTCTCCCCAGGGACAGGTTTCACTTTCTGTCATCGAGCATAAGCTGGACGACATCAGTAATCTGATGGATAATCTTCTGTCATACACACTGTTATCGGCGGGGAAGTATCCGCTGCACAAACAGCCGATTGATATCGTAGAAGAAGTCCGGAATCGAGTGGCTCAGTGGTATCCAGTATTCGAGGCTAAGGGATTTGATGTCTTTGTCGAGCTTCCTGATGAGACGTTATTATGGGATGTGGATCCATTGTGGTTTAACCGGATCCTGGACAATGTGTTTCAGAATGTAGTACGCCATGCGGGAGCGGGTCGCTACATCGGCATTCAAATGATTGATCGTGAGAAGCAGCTGATGCTGGTCATCAACGATAAGGGCCCTGGCGTCTGCAACGAGACGCCTGAAAAAGGCGCAGGGATCGGTTTGTCCATTGTATCGATGATGGCCAAGGAGATGGGGATGCAATGGGAAATGAAATCCGACGCAGACGGAAGTGCGTTTTATATTTGGATTGATAGCAGTTGCAGTGTTATAACTCACGAGACAGATTAAGCTATGAGAAGGTAACTGTATCTGAAACGAATGCGAGTTCGTTATCGATTTTATATTTGTTATTGGAATATATGTAACCTTTTCTTTCAAAGACCAGGGAAGAAGCTGCGTACAAGTCGCTCAGAGTGACTTATACGCAGCTTCTTTTTTGAGCGTTGACTTACCTATCCAGGATAGAGAGTTTACAGCTTCACGTAAACGAAATTAACCCAAACTTAAACTTGAGGTCACTTTGTCTTTCGATAAGGGAGGTAGAATGGGGTTTAAAGTGAAGGCTGAGTTATTAAGGAGGTAAGTTAACCAACATGAAGATTGAGCATAAAAAAGTTTCAGCAGAGCTCCAGACAGCGCGATGGATAAAGATGCGTAGAATTTGTGGTTATGGCGCTGCCATAGCGGTGACGCCGTATTTGTTGATTAAACTGGCATGGACCCTCGGTTACTTCATACCAACCGAGCAAATGGGAGACGATAGTTGGCGTGCGATCAACGCAGCTACCGCAGTGCTTGCGGCGATCGGAATTCTACTGGCATTGGCGTTCACCAGGCCGTGGGGTGAACGCCTGCCTGCATGGCTGATTGCCTTTCCCGTATGGGTTGGCACGGGTCTGCTCGTTCCCATGCTGGTCTTGGCACCGGTGCTAGGACCGGCAGCTATGACTCGGGATCAGGAAGCGGGGGCAGCCGATGTTTGGGTGTACGAACAATTCTTTGTCATGGTCTCGCTCGTTGGCATCGGCATTTGTCTGCCTCTCGCCTTCGCAGGGTATGCGAAGACACGGTGGCCGGAGGCGTTCGGTGATTCGATTGACTATAGCAGGTTTCCTGGTAATACTTGGAGACTGCAGCATACATTGTCCAAGCTGGTTGGAGCCGGCTGTATCCTGCTAGGTACCATTAAGGTGTTCTGGGCTGTTGGAGGCACCCTCGGCATGGATCCGGCCAGATTGGACGATCGTGATGTGTGGTGGCATCTGCTGACGTTTAGTACCGGAGCGTGGTCCATCGCGGGGGCGTGGGGATTGCTGGTGCTAACTTCCCGGCGTGGGTCGCAGCGTTTTCTGTACCCGATGGCATTGGCTTGGATTTCGTCGGGCATGCTGTTCTCTTATAATCTCTTTTCCGCTATTCGTACCGATTCGCAGTTCTCGCCAGAGTACCCGCTGCTGCGGATGCTGACCACAGAGGCCGGTATCATCTTAGGTGTAATGATGATTATGATCATTCTGCTCGTTCTGCATGATCGACGTCGTGCCTTGTAGACGATTCGTTGGAACACGTCATGTGTAGTGCGATATCGATTCGGAACATTACGTCGTTCAGGCAGCGAGTATCCTTACCTGTCGGAAGGAAAAAACAAACATGCTTATGAAGTCGCGGAAATCGCGGCTTTTTTGTTTAGGTGAAACTAAACATACAGACCATCCAAGAGAAATGATTGTTCAAAAGTATGATTTTAACAGAATGAAGGCAATCTATACACGATTGGCTCACTTATATCAAGGTAGTGGAGGATATGTATGTCTATTTTTAAACCATCGAAAATTGCGCGCTCGATATATGAGATTGACGGAGAAACACTCCAGCAGGCAGGTATTAAAGGGATCATCCTTGACTGGACCAATACCATAACGACGAAAAATGCTGAATCCTTAACCGATTTGATGAAAGATTGGCTGAATAACATGCAGTCCCGATACGGAATTAAGGTGATCATCGTCTCTAACAGCAAACCACCGATGCATGGTCACGGACAGATCCATGAGATTCCAGCATTGTTCGAAGCCGGTAAACCGAAGAAAAAAGCGTTTTTAGCTGCATTGAATCTACTCGGAACGCGCAGTAACGAGACAGCCGTTATCGGAAACGGCATCATTACCGATCTATGGGGAGGAAACCGTCTGGGGATGTACACGATTTTCATATCTTCTTCATGGGCGAAACCTCAGATTTTAGGCGTAGTCAAACGACTACTCGTAAAAGTGCTCCGAGTATAAACATGCGTGCTACAGTTGGAACATAATTGATGTGATTTGAGGGGTGAAGGGATTGGATTTTTTGGCCGCGTTCACTATTTAAGATATTTTAATATTTCTCCACTTTTTACTTAAATTATCTTCCCTAAACGGTAGACGGCTATTTTGTGGGTTTCGATAATTACGTAGAGCTGCTGGGAAGTCTTCCTTCCACAAGGCGGCATTTAACACGTTTTACTTCAGCGCGGTCAGCGTTCCGCTCATGGTTATGATGTCACTCGGCTAAGCGATGCTGCTCCATAAAAGTACATATTTTCAAAAATGGCTTCGGACCGCTTATAGAATGCTGCTAGGAAGTGAAAGTTAACCATTTACTTATGAAGAGGATCAGGGCTAAAAGAATTGATAGCGCTTAATCGTATCAGCGACATATAAACATGTTATTATAGACTGCAACCCCGAAGATATATTAGGTTCGGGGTTGTTTTTTGTTACTTCATTCAACTAGCCAAATGAATGATCAAGCAATAAGCTAAAGATGTATATTGCTTTAGAAGGAGCATGAATCCATGAGAGTATTACCTGAACCTACGTGGGCACGACTAGGCTTTTCAGAAGCTCCGGATTTTACGGAATCCGGGAAAAACATGGGTATCGTCATCATTGATACAATTACCCCTCATCCTGCACTTCAGCATTTAGGCGATCGATTACAATACGTCACCGTTCATGACGACTTCTCCATTACATGCCGAAATATTGCTTTAGAAGAGTCCCTTGAACATGAAGACGCTAGTGGTGAGCATGGGTTGATGACACTATTGGCACTATCTCATAAACCTTTTGTTTTCCAAGGAAAAACGCATATAGGCATTGCACCGGCGGCACATTATATCGTGCTTAATCATGGGGCGTTCAAGATTGGGGAAGGAGAACGATTAAAAGCCGGGATCGAGTGGATATTGAATAAGCAGAAAGAATGGAATATTCGAATCATATTAAGTACGGGATGGCATGCACTAGATCATCAGGTATATCTAAAAAGCACAAGCAAAAACAGCACGGTTCAGGCACTAACTTCAGCCGTTAGAAGTGGGGTTCTTGTGGTCTGTGCAAATGGGAATACGAGAACAGCGAATATGTTGCCGCCTCGCGAATATCTAGCCGTGGGGGGATACAATGACCGAGGCCACGCAGAGCGCCACATCCATGTACCATTTCCCGATGAACCGTATGGACGAAATGCCGAGGGGCACTTCAGGCCTGACGTTCTAGCACCACGAGTATACTTGACCGTTCCTTTTTGTGAATTCATTAAAAAAGCAGATGTCGTTTCCTATTATGAGGGAACATCAGGCGCAGCAACACTCGTAACCGGAGTCGCAGCATACCTAATGTCTACATTTCAAGGTTTAGATGCAGCAACTCTACGCACTGCGTTGACGACATACGGTGATCGTATACATGGCTACGATAATCTAGCCCCCCAGGGTTAACGTCGCCAAAACAAAAACCGCAATTGAATTGGGTCAGATAACGAATCAACCCCAAGTAGCTTTACAGTCCCTGCGGATCAGGGACACACATATCGCACTACATTCCCAAGATGACATCAAAAGGGCGGTATCCCTATCTACTCTCGTGGAAAGGCAGCTTTGCTCACGGAACCTTTTATGGCAATATTCATTCGATCGCTCGCCAATCGTAAGAAAAATCGCTGTTTGTGCTTTGGAAAAGCCCATAAACGAATATGAGCGAGAGGTTTTCTGGGAGCGATTAGCTCAGGAATCGGAAGGCGGCGTCCGTGGTTGGTATGCCTATGCATTATTGCAAGACGCAAGGAAAAATGAAGGTTCCAAGTGGATTCCATTGTCAACGGATATCAATTGGACGGTTCGATGGTGTGTAAGCGAATACCTTGCCATGTTTCCTGACTTCTTTCCGCAATTTGAACCGACGCATGATCCAGATTCTATAATTTCAAAAGCCTCTCCGCTAATACAATGGCTAAGCGGACAGACTGAATAAGAGGATAGAATGGATAAGCGCGGAGCCCCATTTTCCCGAAAGAGCTGGAATCCGATTCATTAATGTGAACGCGTCGGACAATTGATGGATAGTGTGCAAGGATGTATTGGTGCATAGCTGTATGCGGACAGGAGATCCGCTATTTCCCAACAACTGTACCGAAATCACCGATTCGCGGACACAGAATCCGTTATTCTCGGATTTTTCTTATTATTGCTGTGATTTGCAGGCAATAGCGGAACCTGTGTCCGCCTAACCCTATGTTCAGCACCTTTTCTTACAAATAGCGGAACCACGGTCCATACGGAGTTGGTTAAATAGCTTCTTCCTCATAACCCCCTAAAGATGATTAGTTTCCCTTATGGGTTTTCAACAATGTCTGCTTTAAGGGGATTCACTTAATTAAATGTATCTTCAGCCTCCGCCTCTATATATCCGTCAGCAGAAAGTGGTGTAACAGATGTATAAGCGGCAACGATGAAAATGGGATACCGTTCATCTGGTTGATCCATCAACATGAATGCTAAAACGCAGCTTATATGAGCAAAAAAATAAAACCGGCACAATAATGTGCCGGTTAATTCATACTAACCTAAAAAAGGCATGGATACATAATATTCTATAAAAAATTTCTATATAAGTCTATTACTTTTTTTGGATAAATTGTATGTTATATAAGCGACCGCGGCGCAACGATCAACCCAAGATAATGAAGGGAGAAACCTTGCATGATAACACTCAGGAAAATCACGTTGGAAAACCGACGTGCCATATTTAATCTGGAGGTCTCAGAAGATCAACGGCGCTTCGTAGCGTCCAATTTATCGAGCGTGGCTTCGTGTTATGTCCTTGCAACCAATGGGGGGCAGCCATTTCCATTTGCCATTTACGCGGATGAGCAGCCGGTTGGTTTTGTTATGATTACCTACAGAATCACCGGATATGAACTTCCGACAATCGCAGACGACAGCTATTGCATCCTGCGGCTGATGATTGACAAGCAATTCCAGAACAGAGGCTATGGTCGGGAAGCCATGAAAAAAATCTTGGAATTTGTCCGTACCTTTCCTGCGGGGCCTGCACATTACTGCTGGATTTCTTATAAGGCTGATAACGCAGCCGCCAAAAAGCTTTATGAAAGCTACGGCTTCCGTGACAACGGCGAAATCGAAAACGACGAGCTAATAACCGTTTTACGACTTTAATTCTCTGCTTCAACGGATCAACCCTTGAAAGCCGCATTTTATGCGGCTTTTTTGCAACAAGAAAATAGGGCTCAATGATGTTGGTTCTTTACTCCCCACTCACATAGCTGTTCCAAAATGGGTAATAGAGTTTCCGCTTTATCTGTAAGACTGTACTCGACTTTTGGCGGAACTTGAGGATATTCTTTGCGTGTCACCAGACCATCCGCTTCCAGTTCTTTGAGCTGTGAGCTCAATGTTTTGTAAGTGATCGCTCCTATTTGTCTTTTCAGATCGTTAAAGCGAACCGTTTGGTTTTCAGCCAAGAGGTACATAATCACCATTTTCCATTTGCCGCCAATAATCGAAATGGTATAACCAAAAGGTGTGTCTTGGACATTCTTAACTTTACCTTTAAATTCCTCCATACTCATACTGATACACTATCCTTTCGGGTAGTACCTATCATAAATGTGCGTACTACTTTTATATTTGTGCTCAGTCTATACTAACCTTACTTTGATGTAAAGGAGAGAAACAAATGACTAAAAAAACAATACGTCTGTTAATGCCACAATGGCAAGGAGGAAACAACCCGAACTACTCTTTTGGAGCCGAGCTGCTTGCTTGGCTGGCTCCGGACAATGATCAACCCCTTATCCGTGTACCTGTTCAAGCTTATGATGGAACTCCGCTCGAAAACGAGAACGGTATGAATGGAAGACAACAGCTGCTTGAACAGCTAAAGGCTGCTCATCATCTTATTGAGGCTCATCAGCCGGATCGCGTTATCATGTTTGGTGGTGATTGCCTAGTTGAACAAGCTCCATTTGCCTATTTAAACGAACGGTACGGTGGGGAATTAGGTTTGGTATGGATCGATGCTCACTCTGATTTGGTCAATTATGTCGGCTATGATAACGGGCACGCAGTACCTCTCGGGAATCTTTTGGGAGAAGGAGATGAGGAGTTCGCAAAACATGTGAAAACCCCGCTAAAACCTGAAAATGTCTTTATTGCGGGATTAGCGGCTCCTACAGAAGAAGAAGTTGCTGTAATTTCTGAAGCGTTTCAAAGATTAGGTGTAGCACCTACAGAACCGGACACGGAAATGATTCAAAGGCTTGGTATTCGAACGGCCGGAACGAAGGAGTTAGCGAGCAGCACAGAATCAATAAAAGAATGGATCAAAGAAAGCGGCATTAAACATCTGGCTATTCATCTTGATTTAGACGTGCTTGATCCGAAGGCTTTTCGTTCGGTATTATTCGCCAACCCGGAAGAACCCTTTAATTTATCTCCTAAGGGAACCATGCAATTGCCTCAACTACTGCGTTTGATTAAAGAACTATCAGAAGAAACCGATGTCGTTGGGTTAGGTATAACAGAGCATTTGCCGTGGGACTCCATCAACCTGAAGAAACTCCTTGGAGAAATACCCATTTTAAATAACTAAAGGCATCCATGAACTTATATAGAAAAATGAACTGAATAATCATAAAAATACACCCACGTATTTTAGGGTGTATTTTTTAGGTGGTAGTAAGGGGGGCAGTAAGTGAGGTGATTCAGATTGATTTCGTTTCAATGTAAGTATTTCCTTGGAGATATCAGTATAACAATATAAATATAATCATAAACATTAATTATTTATTGCAAAACGATAAATAAATTGCTAAAATCAATTTCATAATCATGAAGTGAGGTGCTTTTTTATGAAACGAGGGTCCACATTATTTTTAAGGATTGCTGTAATTCTTATTGGAATTCCAGTTCTAGCTCTGTGCATATTTGTGGTACCAGAGATAGCGGAATTTATTGCAGAATTGTATCCAGATCATACTTATTTGAGATATCTTGTTTTCATCGATTTGTATGCAACCGCGATACCGTTTTACTTTGCTTTGTATCAGGCGTATAAGCTTCTAGGCTATATTGACAAGAACAAAGCTTTCTCGGAATTATCCGTACGCGTTCTAAAGAATATAAAAAACTGTGCAACCATAATCAGCAGCTTGTTTGTGGTAGGCATGCCGCTCTTTTATCTGATAGCGGAGAAAGACGATGCCCCAGGCATCATAATCATCGGAATGGCCCTGATTTTTGCGTCCATGGTGATTGCCGTTTTTGCTGCTGTTCTTCAAAAGCTTTTAAAAGAGGCAATTGATATAAAATCTGAGAATGATTTGACGGTCTGAGGTGATAACTATGGCGATTATTATCAATATTGATGTGATGCTGGCTAAACGAAAAATGAGCGTAACCGAGCTTTCGGAGAGAGTTGGAATAACCATGGCCAATCTGTCTATATTGAAAAACGGAAAGGCAAAAGCCATTAGGCTTTCAACGTTGGAAGCTATTTGCAAAGCGCTGGAATGCCAGCCTGGAGATATTTTAGAATACAAAAGTGACGAGAACACGCAAGAATCATAAAGCAGGGATCTAAAAAGTCGCCATTTCGGCGATTTTTTTGTGTTTCATAAGCAATCTTGATGATTGTCTGACGTGAAACAGAATCGAATCATAAATGGACGGTCAGGATTGTCGTGAAGCAGGTTATGCTCGTGTTTCCTAATACGTGGTAAAATGGTTGTCAAGAACCATAGAAGAGGGGTTGGAATTTTGATTCGGGGAGTCATTATCGAAGGGGTGTCAACTGCTGGAAAAACATCATTGTTTTCTGCAATCAGGGGAATACATAGTCAAGCGAATAATGTTGAAAATCGATAATTGCAATAAGTGAACACTATTCGCAAGTTTTGCATTCATACCAAGGCGTCCTGAGATCCATGGATAAGGATGAACATATTGACCTGTTAAATCGTCATGTTGATTATCTTGAGCTACAATACAATTGGATTGATTCACTAGGCCATACGAAACCATCAAACGGAATATTCTATCTTTTGGAAAGATTCCATTTAAATCATCGAGCGGCATTTTCAAATTCTTCAGACATTGAGGTGTTAGAAAAACGCTTATTAAGACTGAATGCTCATTGTGTGCTTTTAACACTTTCTCAAGATGCAGTGGAGTCAAGGTATATTGAAAGTCGTGGCGACGCTTGGAAATCATATGTGATGAACAATCACTCCACAGTTACGGAGGCTTGTCAGAAGTTCTTAGAGGACCAGAATCAACTTCGCATGTGTGCGAAACAATCGCTTATTCCCACTCTAGAGATCAACACAGATGAAGCAGACTGGAATGCTTACGCAAAACAGATACTCATGGGAATCAACGATGCAACTTAAAGTAATTAAGTAATGAAGGGGAGAGAACATGATTTTACTATTAAGAACTATAATGATTGTACTATTCGTATCTTTAATCGGGTGTCAGCAAAATACGAGCTCAATAGAAAACCTCACTGCTGAATCAGATCTAGCAGGTTTTGTAGAGCCAGAGCCGTCGGATTGGGTGAAATATATAACGCCAGTCAGAGAGTACATGTATTATAGAACGCAAGCCGTGGTTAACAAGGATATACATATTTTATGGGACCATTACCCGGATCTTAAAGAGAATGTTGACCTCAAACTAGGAATCAATATAGAGAAAAATGAGGTTGAATCCTTAAATCAACATGTTCATTTGTTGGATGCCAATTACAACATTGAAGGTTATGAACGAATGAAAGTGAAAACGATAAGTGATCATAAAGTGGAAGTTCTCATTCATGCAAGTATAGTTTATATGAGAGATGATTTTGATGAGTCTGGAGGAGAGCATTTAATTAAGCTCTACTTAGAACATAAGAACAATCATTGGGCTGTCGTAAAAACGGATGAATATACTTTACCGGAATACAAAGAATGGATGAAGGAAAAGGAACAACTCTAATCTATTGCTAAGCTATCCTAAGCGAGCTGGAACGATAGCTGAATAATGCGTTGAAGGCAGCCGACCAGTATGAGCGGCTGCCTTTTAAGGTTTGAAGCTTGCATCGTTTTTGGGCCGATTAAACACTATGACAACCGTTAGTGTAGCAATGTTGAACCAGGTCGCTCGTTCGAGGTTAACCCGTTGGTCAAACACCGATTTCAAGGTTGAGCCTGAAATCCTACACTAATCACTTGTTATTCGTAAGCTGATGTTTTATATTGACATAAGAGTAGGTCAAAAATAAATGAGGTGACGAGACTAGATGACTCCACGCACGAAGGAACAAAACGAAGAGATCCGGCTGCGGCGTCTGGCGCAAATCCGGAAAGCCGCTGCCGATGTGTTTTTGGATAAAGGTCCTTTACTGGAAATCCGGGATGTGGCCGCGCAGGCGGGACTCGGCTATGGCACGGTATATCATTATTACAGCAATAAAGGCGATTTACTCCACGATCTGCTATGGGATGCGTTGGAGCGGGACGGTGGATGGCTGAAGGCTCCGCTAGATGCTGCGTTAGAAGCCTTGGTGAAGAATCCGTCGAAAGTCCCGCTTGCATCGGCTTCGGGGGAGGTGCCATCGGGCGGGCATTTCGGCTTGGCTGCTGCGCCGGACACCGGAAAGTCGGCTGCCGCGGATTCCCGTATGAGAAGCCACGAATCGGCCGCTGCCGCTGAGCTTGGCCCCGTCGCGGTAGCCGGCGTCCGGCTGCTGCAGCTTTGGGCGGAGGACCATGCCCTGTACCTGCTGCATAAGCTGGCCGGTGAGAGCTTTGCCTCGCTGCCAGAAGCGCGCTCGGCCCCGCTCCTGGCCACCTTTCGCCGGGAGGTGCTCACGCCTCTTGCCGAGCTGCTAGAAACCGGGCGCGCGGAGGACGGGGCTGCGGCTTCCGGCGGAAACGCGGCAGAGCCGCTGTATCGGCTACAGCGCGCGGAAATGCTGCTGGCCGCCTTGGTCGGCTGCGCCTCGCTTTCGCTTCGCCGCGGTAAGCTGCACGAAGAGGCCAAGGATATCGTCATGTTTTTAAAATTATAGTATAAGGAGTGAATAAACATAGATGATCATCTTAAAATCACCTAGGGAAATCGAGGAGATGAAGCCGGCGGGCCAAATCGTTGCGGACTGCTACCGTGAGGTTGCCAAACTGATCGAGCCTGGGATCACCACCCGCGAAATCAATGACTTTGTTGCCAGACACATCACCAAACTCGGCGGCAAGCAGTTTACGAAAGGGTATAACGGTTTCCCCGCAGAAACCTGCACTTCGGTTAACGATGTGGTGGCCCACGGCATTCCTTCGAATCGTGCGCTTATGGACGGCGATTTGTTGAAGCTCGACATCGTCGTGGAATACGGCGGTTGGTTCGGCGATTCATGCTGGTGCTATGCGGTGGGCAATATCCGGCCGGAAGCACAGAAATTAATGAAGGTGACAAAGGAGTGCTTGGATCTGGGGATCTCCCGGGCAATCCCTGGAGGCCGGCTCGGCGACATTACGTCGGCGATTCAACAGCATGCGGAATCGAACGGGTACTCCGTCGTACGCGATCTGCTGGCGCACGGGATCGGGCGGAGCCTGCACGAGGAGCCGAACTACGAGCATATCGGCGTAGCCGGCAAAGGCATTCGATTAAAGGAAGGCATGGTGTTTACGATTGAACCGATGCTCAACGAAGGTACGTTCCGTATCACGATCGACGACGATCAGTGGACGGCGAGAACGGCTGACGGCAAGCTGTCGGCGCAATATGAGCATACAATCGCAATCACGTCGGACGGACCGCTGATATTAACGGCCCAGTAAGAATAGAGGCGAACGGACGGCAATGCGGATATAAGTCGCCAACCCGGTAAGCAAGATCACCCACACTCTCGACCTCAAACGTGACTCCGGGTGGTCTGCCGGACGCTTTCCCCAACCGATTAGTGAAGCTAAATGGGCTGTTAAGGAAATCATAGGCCGCACACCTTCTCCGATCATGACCTGTATAAGAGAGAAGCCATCGAGTACATAACTGTTTTTAAAACAATTGACTCTATATGATTTCCATGAATGAACCGAGCTGAGGAATGACAATATAAGTAAGTGGTATACAATTCAGTTTCCAAAGGAGGATATCTGTCATGGCTCACCAGAAGAGAAGGAAAGAAGCTGCCTGGAAGTCGCGAAAGCAAGAACAGCATCCCCATGGTAAAATCAAATCGCTTAAGGAATTGTCCAGCGAATAGGATGAAGAGTATACTGCTTGGAAGATAGAAAGACTGTCGGCCTCTAATGCCGGCAGTCTTCTTTCTTGTATCATTCATTAGATATCTCGGTTTACTTACCTCTAATTATCACTTAATATATGGATAACAAGAGATAAGGGAAGGTGTTTAAAATGAATGCTAAAGAAGCAGCGTTATTACTTGGGGTTCATTACAAAACGATTCTTAACATGATAAATGATGGGCGCTTAGCCGCTTCGAAGAACGACTCTGGAGATTGGGTAATTAGCGAGAGCGATTTGGCTGCCCGTGAGCAGCGGATTGATGATAAGGAATTTGAGACGATCTACACTCATATGGCCGTACAGATGATTGAAAAAGCTCATCATCGTGCGATAAACGCAGCAAAAGAAGAGCTGATTCACGTGGCACGTGCAATGATAAAGGTCAAAGACAATCGAAACGAGTTGAATCAGCAAGTAAAACGCCTTCAAAATGCATTAGATGCATATAAAGCAGCGGAAGCATTCACTCTCACTGTGGATTCAATCAAAAAACAAGCGGAAAGTGAAAATCACTAGTACTTGCTAAGTTAAGGTCATAGCCCAGTCAGTTGTTTTACACTTAATGTCTTAAAAGGGCAAAGGATGACCCTGGCGATTGCAGTTGAATTTCACTAATCACACATGCAAGCATGATTGATTCTTGTAGTAAGCTTTGCCGAATATCACCTAAATCAACGACCGTTGTCCAACCGAGATCGTTAAGAAGAACCCTGACCTTATGGATAAAAATGGGGGGCGAAGTAATGCCTGTTCAACGAAATGAATGTCCCGTTGAGATCGTATTTTCCATGTTAAGCGGGAGATGGAAAATTCCAATCTATCGATTTTTGTATAAAAACTCAATCCCCGTTCGGTATAGCGAATTGCTGCGACATTTACCATCCATTTCGAAAAAAATATTAACTGAACAGCTTCGTGAGCTTGAGCATGATGGAATCATCGATAGAACATCGTATCCGGAGCCTCGGCCTAGAGTAGAATATACGCTGACACCGAAGGGTCGAACCATGATTGAACTTCTGGATTCGATGAGTGGGGGAAGAAGCACATCCTATCTGAATGTGAGATGTCAGCCCCTAATTAGTTAGACGCGGATAGGGCAGATGATCTCATTGACGCGGGCGCGAAAAGGGCAGCAACGATGAGCGTAACAATTGAGACTAGCCTACTGGAATATCATATGCCCTCATGCCAACGATTGCTTGATTGCTCTGATAATGAAATTACATTATGACTTGACATTGGAGCTTACTCCAATGTTATTTTGAATTCATGGAAAAACTTTATTCTATACAAGAAGTTTCGCAGCTGCTTGGGATGCCAAAGGATACGCTTCGCTACTACGACCGGATAGGAATCGTATCACCATCCCGTGAAGACAATCGGTACCGCAGGTATTCGAAGAACGACCTCATCGATTTGATGAATATCCAAATCATGCAGTATGCGGACTTTACGCTTGACGAGATCAAGGGAACGATTGGATTCCACAGGAAGGAGAAGCTAGATCCTGCTTATTGCCGTGAGGTTGCTTCGTTCCTCGATGCCAAGAATGCAGAAACGCGCAAGAAAATGGCCCATCTGGAAAAGGTCAGTCAGTTGCTTGACGTAGCAGCCGAAACGCTAAGGGACTTTAATCATGAAAGCGACCAACGACTGGCAGAAATCGTTCGCGAGCTTTACCGCTCTATTCACAAGAAGGAACCGGAAATATCTGAGGAGGGATGTCATGGGCATTAAGGTTAGGAATTTTTATTTTTTGACTGCCGGCCTTCTGGCGATACTGTTTGCCTTTACGCACGCATGGAACGGGCAATCCATTGTGCTGCCAGTGCTCCATGTGAGTGCGATAGCGATGGACACCCAAACAGTATTCATGTATGTATGGCACATCATCACGGCGGAAAATCTGATTTTCGGCTTTGTGTTCATTCTTATGTCATTCCAAAGTGAACGATCAAAGACCCACTTCGCCGCCTGGACCATCGTATCGCTTCTGATCGTCCGGCTGCTGGTCATTCTTGGTATAACGGCATTACAAAACATATCGGCGCTTACGGATACGTTAATCGATTCGATTGCGATCGTAATCTATCTCATCTTCATCATAATGGGCATAAGAAGAAAGCCGAAGGGGTTCGGAGGTCAGACGAGCGACTATTCATGAAAAGACTGTCCATTCATCGGGTGGAACAAGGGAAAAGGATAAGGGGGATACTACTTTTGTGAAATAGAAGGACTGACGGTAATATTCCGGCAGTCTTTTTTTATGATCTATCCGCCCTCGCAAGTTCCTAAAATTGTAAAATAATCTAGATATCATATTTAATTTGCTAAGTGTTTTGAAACCGCTATCATTCTATAATTTACTTGGAAAGGAGGTAAAAGGAAAATACAAGGGAAATCGCATGCTAAGCACAGCCAAGAAAATCAACGCAAGGTACAATTCAACAATAAGAGGAGGTAGATTATGTTTAAGTTTAAGTTTAAGTTTAGTAAGAAAATGGTGACGGTTATTCTTGCAGCTACCATGAGTTTTAGTATGTTTGCAACAACCTCAAGTGCAGCGACCGACTATTGGCAAAATTGGACCGATGGCGGCGGAACGGTGAATGCTGTTAACGGCTCCGGCGGTAATTACAGCGTGACATGGCAAAATACCGGAAATTTCGTTGTCGGCAAAGGCTGGAATACCGGATCGCCTAACCGAACGATTAACTACAATGCCGGCGTCTGGTCACCGTCCGGCAATGGGTATTTGACACTCTACGGATGGACGAGAAACGCACTCATCGAGTATTACGTCGTAGATAGCTGGGGTACTTATCGCCCTACCGGAACACATAAAGGGACAGTCACAAGTGATGGAGGCACATACGACATCTATACGACCATGCGATACAATGCACCTTCCATTGACGGAACACAAACGTTTGCCCAGTACTGGAGCGTTCGACAATCGAAAAGAGCGACGGGGGTCAACTCCTCCATCACTTTCAGCAACCACGTGAACGCATGGGCAAGTAAAGGAATGAATCTGGGGAGCAGCTGGTCTTATCAGGTGTTAGCAACAGAGGGTTATCAAAGCAGCGGAAGCTCTAACGTAACGGTATGGTAGCCAATCGCCATCCGTAAACTCAACTAACGGACACGGAGGGGAGCATCTCTTAGGAAAACGGAGTTCGGCTATCCGATTGACCGTTCCCTTCGTTTAGCCCTAAATCCGGATACGTTGCGGGTCGTTTTTCGCGGAGACGAACGGCCTTCGACGTAACGGGCAGGCAAGTTGCGGGCAACAATGGGCTCTCATTTTTTTATTAGCTTAAAGGAGAAATTATCAATGAGAAAGCTAATAATGTTCCTTTTAATAGCAGCAATGGCTGTGATCAGCGCTTGTTCGCAAGATCAGCCTGAAAAGAAGGATGATTTGGTATTGGTGAAAGGCGGGACCTTTAAGAACAACCAGTCTAACTATGCTGATAAAAAAGAAGCCTTATCGAACTTTTACATCGGCAAATATGAGGTCACCCAAAAAGAGTGGGTGGAAGTAATGGGCAGTAATCCATCTGCATTCAAAGGCGATCATTTGCCGGTAGAAATGGTGAGCTGGTATGACGTTGTGGAGTATTGTAATCAAAGAAGTATCCAGGAGGGCTTGAATCCGTATTACAACATAGACAAGGTGAAAAAGGATGCGAATAATAAGAACGATAACGATGATATCAAATGGACCGTCACGATCAATGAGGGAGCTAACGGTTACCGGTTGCCTACAGAAGCGGAATGGGAATACGCTGCGGGCGGAGGTCAGAATAGCAAGGGTTACATGTATAGCGGAAGCAATAATGCCGATGAGGTCGCATGGTATTGGAAAAACGCCGGAGACAAATACCTATCTGGGGATTGGAACTGGCCTATCATAGAGAGCAATCAGAACCAAACAAAATCGATCGGTACCCAGAAACCCAACGAGTTAGGAATTTACGATATGTCTGGAAACGTAAGGGAATGGTGCTGGGACTGGCACGGCGAATTGGATAGTCCAAGCGGTTCCTTCCGGGTAGTGAAGGGCGGCGGTTGGATCGGCGACGTTACCAACAACGAGATATCCTTCCGAGGGAAGTTCGATCCCAATGGCTTTGGCCCCGATCAAGGTTTTCGTGTCGTTCGCGGAGAAATATGACATTTCATGTCATGTTTCTTTTTTTATTCCGGATTTAGTTTGTGAAGTTGGTGTTTATCCGTGAGTCTTACCGCAAGGTGGCCGCTGATTTCCTGGCTTGATGCAAGCAAGTCACCACACTATTGACCAGGTGGTCAATGTGTAATACAATTTGGTCAAAATGATATTGACCAGGTGGTCAATCGGTGGGGTGGCGTACAAACCAATGGAGCCAGATAAAAAACAAACCATTTTGCAAGCAGCTTTAGTGGAGTTTTATCACAAGGGCTATGAAGGAGCTTCAACCAATCAAATTACCAAAGCAGCTGGCGTATCCAAGGGAATTTTGTTTCATTATTTTTCGGATAAAAGAACGTTGTATTTAACGGTGGTGGATGAATGCTTAAAGCATTACTACCATTCACTGACTTCGTCACCTATGGATCTCTCCGAGGATCTGTTTCAGGCGATAGAGCAATTATCTCAAAAAAAGATGGATGTATTTAAAAGTGACCCCATCAGGTTTGGATTTATGGCTAAAACATTTCTGATTATGCCGGAAGAGCTGAGAGCGGATCTTCTGCTCAAACAACAACAGATGAACAAGGATTCCATACACCTCCTGGCAAGCAGGATCGATCAGAGCCGTTTTAGGGAAGGAATCGATCCCAAGCAAGCAATCGAATTCGTATTGCTTTCCCTTGAATCTCT
Organism: Paenibacillus sp. JZ16; assembly: GCF_015326965.1. Lineage (NCBI taxonomy): Bacteria > Bacillati > Bacillota > Bacilli > Caryophanales > Paenibacillaceae > Paenibacillus > Paenibacillus sp. JZ16. Next base: position 1,164,924 of record NZ_CP017659.1, on the reverse strand, counting down.
AATTACGAAGCAAATGACCAAACGGTACGACGAGAAATCTACAGGAGAACTCGAGGCAAGTGCGGCTTTAGACACGAAACCCTATTTGGACATATTAAGGTACGGCATTTATCGTAAGGAGGGAAAAGAGTGAAAATAAAGTTGCTCACCATCGGAACAAGGGGAGATGTACAGCCGTTCATTGCCCTTGCCCGAGGTCTCCAGAACAACGGACATGACGTGGTTATATGCACATCGCAGGATTTCGAAGGCTTCGTTCGAGGGCATGGTGTCGGTTTCGCGCCTATACAGGCAAATATTATGAAACTAGCCCAATCTGCAGAAGGGAAACGCATGCTGGGCAGCAATCCCTTCGAGATTATGAAGCAGATGAAAAAGCTTATATATCCTATGATGCAGCAAATGCTCGATGACCTGTGGACCGCTTCTCAAGATGCGGACTGCCTCATCTACCATCCCAAAGCATTCGCTGGATATGATATTGCCCAAAAGCTGAATATTCCCGTATTTGCGGCCCATCCAATTCCGATCATTGCACCGACAGGCGCTTTCACCAATCCCTTTTTACCTTTCACCTTCAGGAATCGATGGTTAAATGAAAAAAGCTATCATCTCAACCGTTTCATGCTGTTATCCTTCAAAAAATTGTTGAATACATGGAGAAGAGATACGTTACATTTACCTCCACGAAGTCTATTCTCCGATGATCTGCACGTAAATGGACGCGATATTCCGGTGCTTTACGGTTGCAGTCCTTCGATTATTCCATTTGATCCGAAATGGAAGGATCGCGTCTGTATGGAGGGGTTTTGGTTTCTGGAAGATACCGATTGGGACCCACCAAGGGAGTTGGAGTCTTTTATCGCGTCAGGATCCCCGCCAATTGTTATCAGTTATAGCAGCATGCCTCTAAAGCATCCGGACCATGTGCTCGAGATGACTATGCAGGCTTTACGACAAACGGGGCAACGCGGCATCATTCTGGTTGGCTGGAGTGGAATGCAAGTATCCGGTAATGGGGCCGAGAACATCCTGTGTATACAGGAAGCACCGCATGCATGGCTGTTTCCGCGAGCTGCAGGCGTTATTCATCATGGTGGAGCAGGGACGACAGCGGCCGTTTTGAGAGCAGGTAAGCCGATGACCATATCCCCGTTCAATGCGGATCAACCCTTCTGGGCCAAGCGTATGTATGAGCTAGGTGTATCGACAAAGCCGATTCCTGAAAAATCAATGTCAGTAGCCAGTTTGGCTGAGCGAATAGCGGAGCTAACCAGTCATTCAACATTGACAGCCAATGTAATGGCACTGTCAGATAAAATTTCAGAGGAGAGAGGTGTTGATCGAACTGTAGATTTTATTGAGAGACGGCTACACCATCACTTTTGAGAGAATTCCTTTAACAAGGGATATGTGTCCAAAAGTTAAGGTGTTAATGGACAAGAAAATTCTTGATTGGGAACCCTGAGTTACCCAATCAAGATATGATCTTCCGCATAACCAATTTTGGATGTGCGTTTTTTCTGAGCCAATGCGTAAGCCAGTGTTAAGGGACCCAGACGACCGGCAAACATCGTTATCGTTACAATGACTTTCCCTACGGGGGACAATTCACTTGTCAATCCCATCGACAAACCGGTGGTGCTAAATGCTGATGTCGCTTCAAACAACACTTCCAAGAAGTGTTCTTCGAGCATACCTTCGGAGATGGTCAGCAACAGGGAAACGCCCAGCACGACCACCAAAGAACTCATGACAACCGCCAGGGCGCGCATGACGGTTTCTCCTGCAATTTTGCGTTTGAAGGCATGGATTTGACCGCCCCCGCGAAAGGTTTGGATCGTAGCTAGGATGAGTACAACAAGCGTATTGATCTTAATACCGCCGCCTGTTCCTCCGGAAGCAGCACCGATGAACATCAGAATAATAATGAAAAACTGAGAAGCCGCCAGCATGCTACCGATATCTATCGTGTTAAACCCCGAGCTTCGAGGCGTTATGCCTTGGAAAAAAGCAGCCAGCACTTGTTCGCTTTCGCTCAATTGGCCAAAGGTTGACGGATTCCAGCTCTCTAAAAAGTATATAAATAGAAAACCGAGCAGGGACAGCGTTCCTGTTCCGACTAGGACAACCTTGGAGTGAAGCGAAAGCTTCTTCCATGAACGTTTTTGGAATACATCCACAATGACGATATAGCCGAGGCCTCCAATGATAAATAGCAGGACAATCGTAATATTGACGATCGGATCGCCGACAAAGGGAGAAAGGCTGTCAGACCACAGGGCAAATCCGGCATTGTTGAATGCCGAAACGGAATGGAAAAGTGCGTAGTAGGCTGCCTGTCCCCACCCGACGTCCTGTTGCCAACGGAGCGTAAGGACAATCGTAGCCAAGGCTTCAAACGCGAATGCAATGAGTACCATATACATGGATAATTTAACCAAACCTTGTGCCGAGGTCGAATGCGTGGTTTGCTGAATAATCATTCGTTGCTTCAAGCCAATCCTTTTCCCCAGAACAATGGCAACCATAACGCCAAAGGTCATAAAGCCGAGCCCGCCAATTTGAATCAAGATCATGATAATGACTTGTCCAAAAGTTGAAAAAACACTACCGGTATCCAAGACAACGAGCCCGTTTACGCATATTGCTGAGGTGGCTGTAAATAAAGCATCCAGCAGACCAATTGACCTCCCGGTGGAGGAAGAGTAGGGCAGCGCGAGCAATGTGGTCCCGATTATTATTAAAGTGAAAAAGACAAGCATGACGAGTTGAGGGGGACTCATATTTTTTTTAAGCTTGTTGATAAACAACTCCATTGTGTCAGGAGCGGAATGTTGTGTATTTCGATCTTTTGAATTCATAAATGTTCTTCTCACAAGTTCCACCCCCATTCTTTATTGATCGCCGGGTTTATCAAAGAATTTTCTGTTTTGGAAAAAAGACGACTCTACCACTTTTCCGTGACTTATTTTCAAATATTGGATCTCGTGGTCTGTTTTTATTTTCAGCAAGCCGGTGTCAAAATCGGTATTTAACTCTTTGAAAAATAGACCTTCGGCTATTGGATCGCCCCCGGATTCCTTACCGCCAAGCAGATAATGAGAACCCTCCCTGAACACAGTGACTCGAATTCCCCGTTCATGGGTGTCAGCCATTTGATCATCCATCCTTTGAACCGCTACAATGTGCAAATCCGTTTCGCCGATCTGGTTAAGGAGTTCGTTGACAAACGAACCACGCGTAATTTCTTGCCACCGCGTTTGACCGGATTGTCCGATGATTAGCTGGGTAATTTGATGATTCTTGGCGGTTTCCGCTATGATTTCCGAAGCTTTGCGATCTTCATTCGTTTTGACAATGAAGGTTGCCCCATACTCGTCGCATTTCATTTGCCACTCAGCCATATACCTTTCTTGTGCCTGATCCAGCTCATCTTCACGCAAGGGTATAACGCTCAACACAAACAGGGGACACTGAAGAAGTCTGGCTAATTCGCCGCCTCGACGGATGAGACGTTCTCCGTTTGGACCGTAATACACGCATACCAGTATCTTTTCATTGTTAAGCAGAATAATCATTCCTTTCTTTTCTAAACACAACAGCTTTAACAAAAAAGGCCTGGAGGCAGAGAAAAATCTGCTTCTAGGCCTTGGCTGTACGGATCATGGACAAGTCAAAGTAGTAAGAGTGTTCTTTCCCAAGACGCTGACGAGGTTAGCTGTCGGATTCGGGATTGAGAGTTCCCGTTCCTTCTTATCCAGAAAGAATTCACCCCTAAAGCTTAGTCGCTTTGTTGGTTCCCCCGTTCCTCATAGAGGATTAAGCATTCATGCGTATGAAATTTATCGTAATAAATATTATGCTAAAACATGCTGAAAGTAAACAGTTAGCGATCAGTCAACAACATCATATCATTGGATTGCAGCAAAAATTATGCTTTACTATGGTATATACTACGCAAAGAAGTCTACGGGGTTTCATGGTCTGTCGTATCTGAAAGGGGAAAATAGGATGGCTAAAGGCAAATCGGAGCCGCTAAAATCATTAAAACAGTTTAACCTATCATCTTCACGACTGATCCTTCTTGGTTTCGCCGCACCGATTGTAATCGGCGCGATCTTGTTAGCCTTGCCCATATCATCGTCATCAGGTGAAGGTGTAGGTTGGTTAAACGCTTTGTTCACCTCAACATCTGCAGTGTGCGTAACCGGATTGGCCGTAGTGGATACAGGAACCGACTTTTCCCTTTTTGGTCAAATCATGATCATGTGCCTGATTCAAGTCGGCGGTCTTGGTTTCATGACCTTCGGAGTTTTGATCGCCGTTGTGCTTGGAAAGAAAATTGGACTGAAAAATCGACTGCTCCTCCAAGAATCCACTAACGCATTATCAACGCAAGGCGTAGTGAGGCTATCGCTAGGTATTTTTCTGATTGCGCTCATTATCGAGTTCGTCGGAGCAGCCTTGTTAATTGTTCGTTGGGAGGAGGAACTGGGCTTGGGGCAAGCTATTTATTATGGGGTGTTCCACTCCATCTCATCATTTAATAACGCTGGCTTCAGTCTTTGGTCAGACAGTTTGAGCCGGTATGTGGGAGACCCGCTGGTCAACATCGTCATCACCCTGCTTTTTATCATTGGTGGGCTTGGATTTACTGTTGTTCTGGACTTATGGAAGCATAGAAGGTGGAATAAGCTGTCCCTTCATTCAAGAATCGTTTTGTCGACTTCAGCATGTCTATGTTTAGCCGGGTTTATCGTAATTTTCATTATTGAGTTGTTCAACTCCCGTACGTTCGGCTCTTTGAGCTGGGGAGAGCGAGTATGGGCGGCTTATTTTCAAGGCGTGGTGACTCGTACGGCCGGGTTTAATACCATCGACATAGCCGCGATGATGACGACTTCTCAGTTTTTCATGATTTTCCTTATGTTTATCGGTGCTTCCTCCGGATCCACAGGAGGCGGGATCAAAACCAATACATTTGCCGTACTGTTATTCACATTGATTAGTATTATTAAGGGGAAGCAGGACGTGCAGTTGTTAAATCGACGCATCCCCCAATCGATTATCCTCCGATCCATAGCCGTCATGGTGATCTCAGTGAGCGTTGTGATTGTCGCTACATTCTTGTTAACCATAAGCGAGCATAGCTTGCAAAAGGACTTTATGGAAGTTCTGTTCGAAGTGACCTCAGCCTTCGGCACCGTTGGCCTATCGATGGGATTGACGCCTGAGCTGTCTCCTTTTGGTAAAGGAGTCATCATTTTGACCATGTACATCGGCAGACTCGGCCCCTTAACGCTGGCCTTCGCGCTGTCGCAAAGAGTAGTCAAACAAAAGTACCGGTTGCCTGAAGAGAAAGTGCTTATTGGTTAAGAGTGGTCGATCTGCAAATCGGGATACGAAAAAATAAGGTTCAGCTGGAGTCGTTTAATTCGATCTCCGGGGCTGAACCTTATACTCGTTTTATGTTCTGTTTTGCTTATACGGAGGGTTCTTACATATCTGCCCCGTCTTTTTCCTTCACGGGGCTGGCTAATCCAAACTTCTTAACCAAAGGTTTGATGGTTAACCCCTGAACGAGAAGTGAGAAAAGGACAACGCTAAAGGTGAGAACGAGTATATCATCGCGTCCGTCGAAGGTTGGGGGCAAGCTTAAGGCGAGAGCGATTGACAAGCTGCCCTTTAACCCTCCCCAATTCAAAACCACCTTCCATGAAGATGGGAAGGATTTCAGGAAGTACAAGCTTACGTAGACGGCCAATGTTCTTCCGAGTAGAACGATAAGAATGGCTGCTCCGATTAACGCCCACTTGTCCGCGAAGTTAATATGCTTGATTTCTAGACCGATCATTAAAAAAATCAATGAATTTGCGATTAACGTGATGACGTCCCAGAACGAATTAATATTCATCTTGGTTGTATCCGACATCCCGATGCGCGCTCCGTAACTGCCAAAAATCAAGCCGCCCACGACAACGGCAATGACGCCAGATACATGGAAATGTTCGGCAATAAAGAAACTTCCGAAGAACAGGAGCATAGAGAAAGCTATCTCCAGCGGATAATCATCATAGAAGCGAATGAGCTGTGAGAACAGATATCCTAACACGCCTCCAACAGCGATACCGCCAATACTAAACTTCAAAAAGAGCAATACACCGCTGCCTATTCCCGCCCAACCCATTTCCATGTACGTGAGCAAATAAACAGAGGAGATCTGAAATAACACAACGGCAATTCCGTCATTAAACAGCGACTCCCCTTCGATGATGGTTACAATTTTCTTCGGTACGCCTAATGATTTGAAGATGGAGATGACACTGATCGGGTCCGTGGCACTCATCAATGCTGCAAAGGTAAATGCAACAATCAAAGGCAATCCCATAAACCCATACATGGCTAGAGCTATAAGAAGGAAAGAGAGCAAGGTGCCGCCAAACGCGAGGGCAATCACCGGCTTTCCTTGTTTACGAAGATGCGAGAACGGAAGCTTTAATGTTGCATCTCCAAGAAGGATAGGAAGGAACAGGGAGATAATGATTGCCTGAAACACATTCGATTGGGTTATAAACGATTCGGCTTCATCCAACACAGGCACATGGATCAAACCAAGCAGCAGGCCTACAATAACAAGTGCAATAGAGTAGGGCTGATTCATTTTTTTGGCTATCGAGATAACACCCATCGATATCGCAAGCAAAATCAGCAACTGCACGAAAACCTCATTAAAATGATGCATACGGCACCCCTCATCAAAGGATTAAATCTCCATTTATTGTAACCTAAAGACTCCCTAACACCAAATATATTGACATATGGGGATTTAGGGAGTACTTTTATGAATATAAAATAAAATTATTCACAGGATCACAAACGGCCTGATTAAGGATGTGATATGCAACATGCCCAAAAAATTCTCGGATGAAGAACGTGAATGGATACGCCAAAAACTGCTGACGGAGGCACGCCATCATTTCGAAACGGCGGGCCTTCGCAAAACGAGTGTTGAAGATCTGACGAAGGCCGCCGGCATTGCCCAAGGCTCGTTCTACATGTTTTTCGGATCGAAAGAGGAATTATATTATGAACTGATTCTGGAGGAGGAGCAGCGAATTCGCAATGCCGTTCTTGATTTATTCCCTCCTGAAGAGGTCTGCAGTAAGGAAAGCATTAAACGGTTTCTCTTATATTCACTGAGGATGATGGACGAGAGCCCAATGCTTCGCCAGATGATGGATCGCGGGGAGATGGAGTTGTTGTTCAGGAAATTGCCGAAAGACTTGCTGGAGCGTAACTTTACGGAGGATCAAGACGCGCTCTTGCCTGTGATTACGGCTTGGCAGAAGGCTGGCATTTTACCTGGTACGGCACCCGAATCCATCGTGGGCATGATCAGATCCTTGGCACTGCTTACGCTGCACCAAAAAGAGATTGGAGAGGAGCAATTTACATCTACGATCGAATTGCTAGTCGAGTTATTATCTGCCGGCATGCTTGCGGTGTCTAATGCGCTGAAGGGAGATGGAGCGTTGTGATCGAAGTAAGAGGGCTTCATTACACGTATCCGAATCGAAAAGAGCCCACCCTGCATGGGCTTGATTTTGTCATCCCGCCTGGCGAAATCTTTGGCTTTCTCGGCCCGTCCGGCGCTGGTAAAAGCACGACGCAAAAACTGCTGATCGGTGTTCTGAAAGGTTATCAAGGAAGTATAAAAGTCATGGGCAACGAAATCAGGAATACCGGTCCCGATTATTATGAGCGAATTGGAGTAGCTTTTGAATTCCCGAACTTCTACAGTAAATTTTCGGTTCTTGACAATTTAAAGCTCTTTCGTTCCCTTTACAAGGGGGAGACGGAGGATCCCATGAAATTGCTGGAACAAGTCGATCTAACAGATGCCGCAAATATGAAGGTTTCCCAGCTATCCAAGGGCATGAAGATGAGGTTGAATTTCTGTCGGGCGTTACAGCATGATCCAGAAATCCTATTTCTGGATGAACCTACTTCCGGATTAGACCCGGTCAATGCCCACCGAATGAAGGAATTGATACTTGCTAAAAAGGCTGCCGGCAAGACGGTTCTAATAACAACGCATAATATGCAAGCGGCAGAAGAACTTTGCGATCGGGTAGCCTTTATCGTCGACGGTGAAATCAAATTAATCGATTCACCCAGAGAGTTGAAACTTCGTAAGGGAAGAAAGGAGGTCCGAGTCGAATACAGTAGGGATGGCGAATTAAAGGGAGCGGTATTTTCTCTGGATGGCATCGGTGAGAATAACCAATTTCTTAAGCTGATACAGGATTATCCCCTCGATACCATTCATTCGCAAGAGGCGTCGCTCGAACAAATTTTTATTGAGGTAACCGGGAGGCAGCTTGTATGAAGGGCCTAAGCTTATTTGTATTCGATCTGCGTTTCCAGTGGCGCCACGGATTCTATTGGGTTTATATGTTTGTCTGTACCTGTTATTGGATTTTGCTCCGATTCGTACCCGAGGCCTACCAGGAGACAACAGCGATTGTGTTGACATTCAGCGATCCCGCAGCCCTGGGGCTTATCATGGCAGGCGGTATGGTCCTGCTGGAGAGGGACCAGGGCGTCCACGATCCGTTGTTTGTAGCGCCGGTACACATTCGGGAATATTTGCTGGCGAAGGCTGCGTCCCTGTCGGTGTTATCCCTTGCGGCAGGCTGGGTGATTCATATGGCGACCGGCAGTCTCCCGGAATATCCGCTTGCTTTTTCTGCCGGTATTGTATTAACATCAACCTTCATGACCTTGCTGTCGATTGGCGTGGCGGCACGCCAACGGACAATTAACGGTTTTATTCTGATGGTGCAGGTCTACGCGCTGCCATTCATCCTTCCATTGTTAAGTTTTCTTCAATTGTGGCATGAAGACCTGTTTCTCGTCCTTCCAACCGAAGGAACTCTCCGGTTACTTGTGTCTCCCAGTGACGGCTTATCTATTGGCAGCGTTCTATATTCCATATGTATTCTGTTGATTTGGAACTTTGCGGCTTACATCTGGGCGCAGCGATCCTATACTCGACATGTGTTGATGCGCGTAGGTGAAGGAGGGGGCATTAATGGAGAGATATAAAGCCCTCATGATCATGGATCTACGGCATGCGTGGAAGGATCCCGTTCTGATGGCAGCTATGTTCGGTCCGCTGCTGCTTTTGTTTCTATCGAGGTTTGGATTCCCGGTTGCCGTTAATTGGCTCGATGTAAACTATTCGTTTCATTTGGAGCCGTATCGCGGCTTTGCGGCATCGTTATTAATTGTTACGATCCCCATGCTGACAGGAATGCTCACCGGTCTCCTTATTCTCGATGAACGCGACGAGAATGTGATTGCATATTATGCGGTGACCCCACTAATGCGTAAAGGTTATTTGCTATATAGAGTGACGCTTCCTTTTCTGTTATGCACCGTATTATCCATTCTATATCTGTCCTTTTCGACTTTATCGGATATTCACTGGGCTAAATTGGGTGTTTTGCTGTTGCTGGCATCGGAAGCTCCAATATTCTCGTTGTTCCTTGCCGCTTTCTCAGCGAACAAGGTAGAAGGATTAGCCTTATCTAAAATAGGAGGGCTGTTCATAGCCGGACCTGTGGTGGCCAACTTCGTTCCAGGAGCTTGGCAGGTGTTAGGCGCTTGGCTCCCAACGTATTGGCCTGCAAAAGTGCCCTATCTGATCACGCAGAATGAACCTATGTTGGCAATCGTTTTCTTTTCGGTCGGATTGCTGTTACATGCCGCCTACTTATATTTTATGGTATCTGTGTTTAACAATAGACAATCTTAAATGGGGCGACCAAAGTATAGGTTCATGTGACATCTGAGCATAAAGCAGCCGATCTGAATGATCGGCTGCTTTTGCTATGGTCTAACAATCGGTTATACCATTCAGCCCCCGAAGTAAACGTTACGTTTTTGATGGGTACATCGAAAGTTAGATTGTTAAATGTTCAATGTCAGCATAAGGCAGAAGCAGACTATGGCTAAAAAATGGTATTGCATATTGAAGTTGACTCGTTTATTATGGATATTATACATCCATAATAATAGCAATCTTAAGAAGAAGAGCTAGGAAGAGGGGAGGGGACATGCTGTTCTCCAGAAGTACAGCAGGCTCAGGAACATTCGGGAAGTGAGCGTATACTAAACAATAAGGGATACATGTTTTGCATCATAATTATGGATAATATAGATCCATTAATGAAAAAACCAATGAATCAACCAACTTTCGATGTGGTGATCATTGGAAGCGTCGACGGGTTTCACAACCGCAACCAGAAACTATAACGGAAAGAGAGATGGAAGTTATGAATGATTTTTTTAATGAGGCTATTTGGGAAAAGGCTTGGAAAGAACATGGCGAACGTGTTGTGAACAAGATGAAAAAGGCCGGAACCGACCCGACCCGTGCCTTTGATCACAAGGCGAAGACTTTCAATGAGCAATCGTTTAATGAAGAGGGAAGAAAACGGACCACACGGATCATGAATTGGATTGAAGGACAAGGAGTTCAATTCAACAACGCGTCTGTGCTGGACATTGGCGCCGCTTCGGGAGTATTCTCGGTGCCGTTTGCAGAGCGGGGGGCCCGCGTTACTGCTGTAGAATCCTCTCTACCCTTGATCGAACTGCTGAAGGAAAATATCACAAAATTCGCCGATGACCAGGTAAAGATTGTGCCCGAACCTTTTGAAGATATTGACGTGCTGGCTAGAGACTGGAGTAATGCCTTTGATCTGGTTTTTGTCTCGATGTGTCCGGTCATTCTGGATTGGGATAGCATCGAAAAGATTCTACAATGCGCCCGGGATTATTGTTATATCAGTATGCCGGCAGGCTCCATGGAAATCAGTTTGGTGAATGAAATCTGGCCGCTCATCACCGGTCAGCCCTTCCAATCGAAGCACTTGGAGTTCGGATATTTGCTTCATCTGCTGTATCTCAAAGGCTATTCCTATGAGTCTCTTATAACACGGGAAACGAAAATGACGGAAGTTACAAGAGAAGCGGCGTTAGAGGAAATGATGAACTGGCTTCGCAGTCACAGTCTGGCTACAGATGAGCAGAATCGGAAATTAGTTGCAGACTATTTGGAACAAGCGTACCCGTCCGGCAAAGTAACGGTTCGACAGAGTGGTCGTTATGGCAAAGTACTGGTTCGAATGCAGGATCTAAGTATGTACACAAGAAAAATTTGAAGGGATGATGATGATGGCGATTCAACACGCAACAGATTCTACTTTTAAAGGGATGATCCAAACCGACGGAGTAACCGTAGTGAATTTTTGGGCTTCCTGGTGTGGTCCGTGCAGAATGTTTGCACCTGTTCTTGAGGAATTTGAAAGGGAGGCAAAAGATTCCATTAGAGTAGTTAAGGTAAATGTAGACGAAAACCCGGCGACGTCTTCCCAATTTCAGATTATGAGCATACCGACCACCCTTGTTTTCAAAGATGGGAAGCTTCTATATAAAGAAGCGGGCATATTGCCGAAACATGTCTTGAAACAACGCACTGCCTTTTAGGCTTTCCCATATTCGTAGTGACTCGAGTATTGATCTCCATGTAATATAAATAGGAACAGATGGGAGATGAGGAACGATGTTGAAATTAGTAAAGGCGTTGCTGGTGGGATTGAGCATAACTGTATTTGGTTTGGATTCTGGAAATGTACAATCTTCCCCCGTGTCGGCAGCCGGTACTGAGTACTATGTAGCTACCGACGGGAGTGACTCCAATCCAGGGACGATGATTGCGCCTTGGAAGACGCTGCAGCATGCGGCTGAGGAGGCTGATCCGGGCAGCTTGATTTACGTTCGGGGCGGCGTATATAATCAAAAACTCAAGATAACACGTTCCGGTACAGCCTCGCAGGGTCCCATAACTTTCAAGAACTATGGTTCAGAGAAAGCTATCATCGATGGTACTGGACTTTCAGTCAACGGGATCGAAGGGCTTGTCGAGCTAACCAATGTGAATTACATTACGATTCAAGGCTTGGAGATTCGCAACTATACAACGACTTCCAGAAACGCGGTTCCTGTTGGAATTTATGTTCAAGGTTCTGGCGGCTTTATAAATCTGACGAATAACAAAATCCATGATATCAAGAGCACAGTCACACCTATCGGCAGCGATTTGCTTGGCAGAGATGCTCATGGTATCGCCGTATACGGCACCAAAGCTCCGGAATCGCTTCATGACATTACGATTCACGGGAATGAGCTGTACAATCTAATCTTGGGTTCCAGTGAAACACTGGTGCTGAATGGTAATGTAGATACGTTTAAAGTAACGGACAATCTCATTCACGATAACGACAACATCGGGATCGATATTATCGGTTTCGAGGGAACTGCGCCGGAAGAAGCATACGACCAGGCCCGAAATGGTTTGGTGAAAGGCAATCGGGTATATAATATTTCCTCCAACAACAATCCTTCTTATGGGAAAAAACTCCCGAATAACAGTAATGCAGCCGGTGGTATTTATGTTGATGGCGGTAAAGACAGCATTATTGAGCAGAACTACAGCAACAACAATGACATCGGCATTGAAATTGCCTCGGAGCATGCGGGCAAATCCACCAGTGATATTACGATCCGAAGCAACGTGGTGCACAATAACCGGTTGACGGGCATCGCCATGGGTGGATACGACGACGAACGGGGGTCAACGGTGAATTGCAAGATCGTGAACAACACCGTCTACAATAACGATCTTTTAGGTGAGGGCAGCGGTCAGCTCTATGTGCAGTATGATACGAAAAATAACGTGATTAAGAACAATATCATTGTGGCCAGTTCAACGGGTGTGCTGATCTACAATGAATATACAAAAAATTCAGGTAACGTGGTGGATTACAATCTATATTTTTCACCAGGCGGTAGCACGGATGCTTTCTGGACATGGAAGAACAAAGATTATGCTGGCTTTTCCGCATATCAAGCGGGAACCGGCAACGATGCGCATTCATTCTTCAAGGATCCTGCATTCGTCAATGCTTCAGGAGGTAACTTTCATCTTCAATCTTCGTCCCCAGCGATTGATGCGGGTTCGACGGATTACGGGATCATCGGTACCCAGGACATTGACGGGCAGCCAAGAGTGCAAGGGGCCGATGTGAACATTGGCGCTGATGAGTAAAGTTATGCTTTTTAGAATCGAGTAACAGAGTTGGAATGTTAAGAGAGATTAATAATAGGCTGTTTCGGCAGCAATCGTATGTTCTTATGTGGACAACGTTGTATTATTTTAAGCTAACATCTTCGAACCCATCTACTGTCGCCAATTTTGGCGGCTTTTTTGTCTTCCTGTTATTACTTTTCCCCAATATGTTTTATGAGCTTAGTTTCTTGACATATTTTTGTTAACCGGTAAACTATAATTGTTGAATGGTTAACAATATTCTCATAGGAGGTGACTCCCATGACCTCAAATAAACGTAAAGAAGCGATTGAAGCTGTCCAACATTTCATTATGAATAGAGAGAAAAGTTTACGGGCTCGGAACACGTCGATCGAGAGTGCTGTTGGTTCAGATTCAGTAAAATACTGGTCCATGACGCAACTTCACATCTTATCTTTAGTAAAGCGTCACCCATGTCAATTGAATAATACGTCTTTAGCAACGGAATTAAATTTATCAAAATCCGCTATAACCAAAGCCATAAATACATTGATTCAACACGATTTAGTCGTGACTGCAAAGAAAACGGACAATCTTAAAGAAATTTATTATGAGGCTACAGATCAAGGGAAGCAGTTGGCTGCAGAGCATGATAATCTGCATCAGCAAGCTGAAGAGAAGTACTACGAACTGTTCAGTCATTTTAATGATAACGAAATCGATGTGATTATTCGCTTTCTTAATACGTGGCTGCTGATGACTTCGGAATCCAAATAACTCTGTAGGAGATGACCAAAATGAACAAGCAGGAAGCTATTCGTTTTATATCGCAAATGTATAACGACATTATAGTTAATTTTGATTTTGTTAAAATACCCGATTATTTTCATAACCGATACTATCAAGTGACTGATGGCAAAAAGATAAACTTGGAAGAATTTAAGAATCATCTAACTGCATTAAAAGCTACAGTAGACAAAATTACCGTTTCTCCATTTTACGATACCCTCTATGACGAAGAGCTTCAAACTTTGACATTGCGATACACCGTAGATGTTACCAAGAAAAGCGGAACCCGGGGGTTAATTGAGCTTATCGCGATTTTTGAAATAAAAAACGGCAAGATTGTTCGTTGTAATGAAATCTCGCATGCCCTTCATCATGTTAACGAGTTTAAGGAACTTGCAAGCATTTCTTCTCCAGTTGTTTAATCTTGGTGTCCTGGAGCGCAATTAACACTGTCGGTATTATTACCGGCAGTCTTTTTGACTCATGATCTGATCTAAGGAGAGGATAAGGATATTGAGAAGTTGAAAGGAACGTGTTTTTGAATCTATAGCCCGAAGGAGCCATTTTCATTTACTGACAATTAAGAGAAAATGAGAAAACATATGACCAAATCTCGTATGATGGCTAGAACAAAAATAGAAGGGAGGTCGTTTGAACAATGAATAAAACGGGAGTATGGCTGTTTTTTGCATGGACTGTATCAGCTGTGGCAACTAGCGGAAGTTTGTTTCTTAGTGAAGTATGGCATTTTACGCCATGCGTCTTATGTTGGTACCAAAGGATCTTCATGTATCCATTAGTCATTGTCTTGGGAATCGCGGCATATCGGCAAAAGACGCACATTGTCCCATACATCCTACCCCTTGTCATCATTGGCGGAGGCATATCTACATATCATAGTATCATTCAAAAACTCCCCAAAGAGTCGGATATTGCCGCATGCGGGCCGGTGTCCTGCTTGAATGACTATTTGAATTGGTTCGGTTGGTTGACCATTCCGATGCTGGCATTTGCCGCATTCGTGCTCATCGCCGTGGCTCTATTGCTGGCCCTTCGCTCGCAGAAGCAACATACAAACCAGTGATGAAAGCTGCTCTTATTATATGACCTGTAACAGCCGTCCTTAGGGTCGGCTGTTTTCAATCAACAATGAATGGTAGGGATCCAGTTTTTATATCTTGCGGTCTTATTCCATAACCCTATGCTCCAATAACGAGCTTGTGATACATTACATAAAAATCATGTCGAGGAGATGGAATCTGATATGCATAAAGTCATACATCCAAAAATTCATTATTTCGGGACTTCGGTCGTGTTGATAAGTACCATCAACGAAGACGGCACACCCAACCTGGCTCCGATGTCCTCAGCCTGGTGGCTCAATCAATCATGCATGCTTGGTATGAGCAGCAAGTCTCAGACTGTTCAAAATATCATTCGTGAAGGGGAGTGCGTGCTTAATCTCCCGTCGACTGACTTGATTCCCGCAGTTGAGCGTCTGACCCTGTTAACAGGTCGCAACCCGGTCCCTGAGTCGAAAGCAGCAAGGGGGTATCAGTTTGAGGCGAACAAATTCGGTGTCGCAGGGTTAACACCACTTCCGTCCCAGCTCGTTCAAGCGCCGCGTGTGAAAGAATGCCCTGTCCATCTGGAAGCCAGGTTTGTTAAGCTCCATCCTTTTGAAGAACCAAGCTCACTTGTTGCCATCGAAGTGCGCATCGATAAAGTTCATGTCGAGGCAGATCTTCTTATGGATGCCCATTCAAACTATGTCGATCCTTCGAAATGGAATCCGATGATTATGAATTTTTGCGAATATTTCGGTCTAAGCGAGCAATTGTCCTCATCAAAATTAGCGCCGGTATTCGGACCTGATTCAGTAGAATAATTATTCTTAATAATCGCGCACCTTCATACAATGAATGGATTTGCGATCCTATGAAGAACGGCGTATATTGTCCGGCCGGGAAGGGGGTTGAGAACATGGACTGGACGGGGAGCGGATTACTGTTAGTAGCTCTGACAGGCTTGATGGGGGCGCCGCATTGCCTGGTGATGTGCGGAGGGATCGTTTCTTCTCTGGCCCTTCGAACCAGCAGTTCTCCGCTTGCTTCTACGTTAGCCTACAACGCTGGCAGAGTGACAACGTACACGGTGATCGGAGGCTTTATGGGGATGGTGGGCTCCTTCCTGGATGTGGCTGGCAGCTTTGTTGGCTTTCAAGGCGCGGCCAGCATCATTGGAGGTCTGCTCATTCTGCTGTGGACATTTCGTCGGTACACACTGCCCATTTATAACGCGCATCTGCCGAGACATTCTTTGTTGCATCTGAAATTGGAACGGCTTGGTCAGCGGTATGAGTTGTTTGCGACTTTTCTAACGGGCCTCCTGCTCGGTTTTCTTCCATGCGGTTTGACCTATGCGATGCACATGAATGCAGCGGCATCCGGATCTGGTCTGGAAGGCCTCTTGATCATGCTGGTATTTGGACTTTCGACTTTTCCCATTCTACTCCTAACGGCGCTGTCCGCCGGCAGTTTAACGAAAAAGTGGCGCAGAGGAATGCGTAAACTCGGCGGATTTCTGGCCTTTTTAATGGGGGTGCTTTCCATTTTAAAAGGAATTAGCGCTAACGGATGGATCCCGGGAATTCACCCATGGTTATGGTAAGCAGGGCTAGCGAACGTTGAACAACGTCCTCACCGTGACATTTTGATCCTCCCAACGAAGGACCGCTTCCGCTTCCCAAAGTCCTTGCATAACAGGTACGGCCGTTGCGCTGTATACACCCGGCTTTGATTCGACAATCTCGGCGGGAAACACACCACAAAACATATCGGGCATCTTGAGGTTTAGTTTAATATCGGCATTAGCAATGGGTTTCTCAGGCAGCTCGGTAATGAAAACCTGGAAGGACGTTTCTTTCATGGGTTCTGCGACAGATTGAACGGTTTGTATTTCCATGCGAAGCTGCCCATCAGTATACAGGTTTTCTACTTTGGAACGATCATGAACCTGCTGGTAAAGAATCATAGCCGCGATTATAAAGAGCAACAACAAAGCCATGCCCCATCTTGTCTTCATGATATCCCTTCTTTCGCCTGAAAACATGAGTATTCTCTCATAGGTATGTAAAAAAAGGTCAGAACATGCACATATGGATGACAAGAAATACCGGGCCGGACCCTCTACAACTTTCTAGGGATGTAGGAACTTCCCTGTGAAATGGCTGCGGAGGTTTTTTTGTGCCAAATGAACTTTTATCTTAATGCACCATTAAGATTCCCGTAGGCTCCGCTTTTGATGCCAACCAGGGGCGTTTAATTACAATGTGGATAAATTGGCCATGATAACAAAGGTGAATCGCAATATGGGGTCATTTTCTATTTGAATACAAAAGCGTAGAAACCAAGACATATCATTATATATTGAAAAAAAACTTGATGGGAGAAATAAAAAAACTCTCTTGCATAAGAAAATCCTCTTGTATTAGAATTGTGTGGGGATCGTATATGTTGAGAATATATAGTTGCTTCTCCGATCGACATCATTTTCATATTAGGAGGAACAACATGGAAGTCTTTGCAGAATATTTAGCACATATTGATAACCCTGAACATCGTGAACGTACGGAAGAGGTTTTGGCTTGGGTAACTAAAAAATTCCCGGAATTAATGCCGAAAATGGCGTGGAACCAGCCTATGTTTACCGACCACGGCACATTTATCATCGGCTTTAGCATTGCCAAACAACATTTGGCTGTTGCACCTGAAAGAGTAGTGATTCAGCATTTTTCTGATGAAATTGTACAGGCTGGCTATGATCACACCAAAGAGTTAGTACGTATCCGGTGGGAAAGACCGGTGGACTTCTCATTACTTGAGAAAATGATCGAGTTTAATATTATGGATAAGGCTGACTGTACAACTTTTTGGCGAAAATAGCAAAAAAAGAATGTATAGGAAAATCCCCTTTGAAAAGGGGATTTTTGATGCTGGCTTCGGGAAGTCGCCAAGCTGACCGTGGATCTGAAAATTTGGCCTGAAATGAATGAAACGAGACGTTACTTGACAACGTAATAACGAAAGGAAGTCATGGAACAATCAAAACTGGGGAAAAACCTCTGCTCTTTAAAGTGGAGATTAGATGTTTTCAGCCAGAAGTTTAACCATGAGCATCGCACATAAGAGAGGGGAAGTACTGTTGGAGTCAATTTGGCTAGAGTATGCATGGGCATTACTAATTCTTATTGGATTGGAAGGTTTACTATCGGCGGATAATGCCCTTGTGTTGGCAGTTATCGCGAAGCACTTACCGGAGGACCAGAAGAAGAAAGCGATCAATTACGGGATCATTATGGCTTTTGTTTTTCGCTTCGCGGCTTTATTTGCGATATCGTTTATTGCGAACGTCTGGCAAATACAGGCGATTGGAGCTGCTTATCTTCTGTACCTCGGATTAAAGCACATCATCAAAGCACGTTTCGGTAAGGAAAATAAAAATATTCGCGAGGACATAAAGAAAGATGCTGCCGGTAAAGGCTTCTGGCCAACGGTAAGCAAAATTGCGATTGCGGATCTGGCCTTTGCGATTGATTCCATTCTTGCTGCTGTGGCTCTGGCACTGGGTCTCCCAGATTCACCGCTTCCTGATTTCGGTGGTATGGACGGAGGTCAATTCTTGGTTGTTGTGCTTGGCGGAATCGCCGGGCTTATTCTGATCAAATTTGCAGCCACATGGTTTGTTAAGCTGCTTGCTCAACGGCCAGCGCTGGAGACCACGGCTTATGCAATCGTGGCATGGGTCGGTGTCAAGCTCGCTGTGATTACCTTAGCCCATGAAGATATTGGGGTGTTAGATCACCATTTCCCACATAGCACAGTCTGGACCATAATCTTCTATGGTGTCTTGGTGGCGATAGCCCTTCTCGGTTGGTTTGCACCTGGTAAAAGTAAACAGTCACAGACCGAGCAACTATAGTTCCGTCTTTCGATCATAGTTGACAGATGGCCTTCCCTTAAGGGAGGGCCATTTTTGCATGCCTGTCTAAAATTCAATATGAGCAAAATTATGGATTGACATGACACGAAGTAGTTTCCTATAATCATTGTGTCACTAAATGGTGTCCAATTAGTATATGCTTATACATACCACACTTCAGCCCACTCTTCATATTACAAAACAGGTTGCGTTTGAACCCAGATCGGAAGGATGTTAGCCATGAGCGAATCGAATCAGGAATATATCGTAATCTCGGCTGCGAGGGAAAACAATCTCAAGAACGTATCCTTGCGCATTCCCAAGCGGAAGATCACGATATTCACCGGGGTATCCGGATCCGGCAAGTCATCGATCGTCTTCGATACGATTGCCGCAGAATCCACGCGTTTGCTGAATGAGAACTTCAGTATGTTCGTGCGTAACTTTCTTCCTCGTTATCCGCAGCCAGATGCGGACGCGATCGAGAATCTGAGCATGGCTGTAATCGTTGATCAGAAGCGGCTAGGCGGCGGTTCCCATTCCACGATGGGCACGATTACCGATATTTCTCCCATTCTCCGTCTTCTCTTTTCCCGAGTGGGACAGCCTTATGTCGGACAAGCGAACATGTTCTCGTTTAACGATCCGCAAGGCATGTGTCCCGAATGTAACGGGATTGGCCGGAAATTAGGCGTCGATATGAGCAAGGCGCTGGATATGTCAAAGTCGCTCAACGAGGGGGCTATTATGCTGCCGGACTATTCGGTGAACGGCTGGGAGTGGAACATGATCGTGCAGACCGGGGACTTTGATCTCGATAAGAAGCTGAACGACTATTCGGATGATGAACTGGATCAGCTGCTGTACGCCAAGGCAAGGAAAGTAAAGATGGACTTCGCCGGCAAGGCAACGAATATTACAGTAGAAGGCGTCATTGAGAAGTTCACGAATAAATACATCAAGCAGGATGTGAAGACGAAGTCCGAGCGCACACAAAAAGCTGTTGCACCCTACATTTCAGAGGGCCCGTGTTCCAGCTGCCGCGGTGCCAGACTAAGTCAGGCAGCCCTTAGCTGCAGGATCAATGGACTCAACATTGCGGAAATGTCCTCCATGGAGGTTGGTCAGCTCATTCGAGTTATCCGGGAGATTGACAACGCGGTCGCAGCGCCGATGGTGAAGTCACTAACGGAGCGGCTGCAGCATCTGGTGGATATCGGGCTTGACTACCTGACGCTGGATCGCGAAACGGACACTTTGTCCGGCGGCGAGTCGCAACGCGTCAAGATGGTGAAGCACCTGAGCGGCAGTCTGGTAGATGTCACCTACATCTTCGATGAGCCCAGCGTGGGCCTACACCCCCGTGATGTACACCGGTTAAATGAATTGCTTCAGAAACTGCGCGACAAGGGCAATACCGTGATTGTTGTCGAGCATGATCCCGATGTGATCAAGGTGGCGGATCATATCGTAGACGTAGGACCTCACGCCGGCAGCCGCGGCGGGACGATCGTATATGAAGGAAGCTTCGAAGGCTTATTGGAGGCAGGCACGCTGACAGGCACTCATATGAAGCGGCCGCTGCAGCTGAAACAAGATTGCAGGCAACCCTCCGGCAAGCTATCTATCCAGGATGCCACACTTCACAACCTTCAGAACGTGAGTTTAGATATTCCAACCGGCGTACTGACCGTCGTTACTGGCGTTGCAGGCTCTGGCAAGAGTACGCTGATTAACGAAGTATTCCTCAGCCACCATCCGGATGCGATTGTCATTGACCAATCGGCGGTAGGCGTGTCAACACGCTCGAATCCTGCAACCTATACGGGCATAATGGACGATGTTCGCAAAGCGTTTGCTTCTGCAAACAAGGTCAATCAAGGTTTGTTCAGCTTCAACTCCAAAGGGGCTTGCGATAACTGTCAAGGGCTGGGTGTAGTGTATACAGATCTTGCATTCCTCGAGAACGTGAAGCTGCCATGCGAAGTATGCGGAGGCAGACGGTTTAAGGAAGAGGTGCTCGAGTACAAATTAAACGGCAAATCCATTGCAGAAGTGCTGGAGATGACGGTGGAGCAGGCATTGGAATTTTTTGAACTAAAAGAGGTTGTGCGCAAGCTGCAAGCAATGAGTGATGTAGGGCTGAACTATATTACACTCGGCCAGCCGCTCAGTACGCTCTCAGGCGGGGAATGCCAGCGGATCAAGCTGGCAAGCGAGCTGTATAAGAAGGGGAGCATCTACGTGATGGATGAGCCGACGACGGGCCTACATATGTCAGATATCGGTGACCTGCTTGGGATCATGAACCGTCTCGTGGATGCAGGCAATACGGTGATCGTCATCGAGCATAACCTCGACGTGATCAGTCAAGCGGATTGGATTATCGATATGGGACCGGACGGGGGGAGCCGGGGTGGCCAAGTGGTATTCGAGGGCACACCTTCGAAGATCATCCATGCGGAGCAGTCGATCACGGGAAGATATTTGATGTAATCTTAACCCACTTGTGTCTGCCATAAAAGAAGGAGAGGGAAACTATGACGAAACCATTAATTATCGGAGATGCCGAACATGAATTGGCTCAAACGCGCCGAATTCTGGAGTGCTTACCCGAGGAGCATATGACCTGGAAGCCCCACGTAAAATCAATGACATTAGGCGGGCTCGCCACGCATCTGATCAACCTGCTGAACTGGCAAGTCGCGATTCTTCTATACCCGGAATTCGATCTTTCATCCGTGCCGATTCGGCGGGAAGCTTTGGAAAGACGCGAAGACGTGCTGGAGGAATTTGACGCGAACGTTATACAGATTAATAAGCTGTTAGCCGAATGCGACGAGAAATCGCTCGCCGAGGAATGGATCTTGCGGAACGGCGACTATATTCTCCAGCGTCAACCGCGTGCAATCGCGCTTCGCACTTTCGGCTTAAGTCACATGGTTCACCACCGGGCGCAGCTCGGAGTTTATCTACGGCTGCTTGATGTTCCGGTGCCGGGCATGTACGGTCCCTCAGCCGATGAGGAAGGCAAGTGAAGTAAGGAAAGTCGCAGGACATGGTCAGAGGATGAGGACATATACGAAGTCGCGGAAATCGCGACTTTTTTTGTCAGCCGATATGGACAAGAAAATATATTCCGAAATCGGGCGTTATCGTATGCGACGATTGGGTTATAGAAGTGAGCAATCTGAAAGAAATCCATGAATGAATAACCTGCTATGATCGAAAACAGGAGCACTTGTCGAAGTGGTGGGGCCTCAAGGTTTTACGATGACTACTCAGCAGTTTGATATGAAACCGGGTGGTACATGGGAGTTTATTATGCACGGTCCTGATGGCGTTGATTTTCCCAACACCAACGTGTTTGTTGTGGTCGTTAAACCCGAGCGAATCGTTATCAAACATGCCGTGTTTCCGCATTTTCTGGCGTCAGTAAGCGTTGAGGAACTGGAAGGTAAGACACATTTGACGTATCAAACCGTTTTTGAGGAAACGGTCGCTGTATTCGATAAGGTGAAAACCTATGCCGTTCAAGGTGCCGAATAGACCATGGACCGTCTTGAGGAACATCTGGCAAGTATGTCTTGACACTAACGGCAAACGCTGGTTCCGAGCCCGATTTAATCAGTATGCAAAAGCTGCTATTGGTGGCTTTTTGGTTAAATGAAATGGTACTTTACGTCGTGAGTAGATTCGAATATTGAATATGTAAATTCAGTCTTAAGGAGGAGGTCAACGATGATGAAGTCCGTATAATAAGGATTGGAAAGGAGAGACATACCACGACTCAAGCTGGCATTTTTATAGACAAATTGGAGGTTGAAAAGATTGAATAGGCACGACACAAGCACTAATGCACCAAGCCTTCTTCGCAATCGGTTCCTGCAGACGATTTTATTATCAAGCGTGCTTCTGCAGATCGGAATCTGGGTACGTAATTTTGCTATCCTTCTGTATGTAGCGGATAGAACCAATAATGATCCATACGCTATTTCGCTAATCAGCGTAGCAGAATTTGCCCCGATATTTGTTTTTTCGTTCATCGGAGGTACATTTGCGGACCGATGGAAGCCAAAGCGAACGATGATCTGGTGCGATTTATTATCCGCGGTATCGGTATTCGTAGTGCTTCTGACCATCCATTACGGTTCATGGCAATCCGTCTACCTTGTCGCATTCATCTCAGCTATTCTTTCGCAGTTCTCTCAACCTTCAAGTATGCGATTGTTTAAGTATCACGTGTCTGAAGAACAACTGCAGCAAGGGATGGCTTTGTTCCAATCGCTGATGGCCATCTTCATGGTCCTTGGCCCTATGCTTGGTACATTTGTTTACAGCACGTTCGGCCTTGAAACATCGATCGCTGTAATGGGCGTAGTTTTTCTGTTATCCGCGCTCGTCCTGATTCGCCTGCCGGAGGATGATATGAAATCTCAAACAGCCGCCGTAAAAGGGCAATTCCGTAAAGATTTCGTTGAAGGCTTCCGCTATGTTTGGCAAAGTCAAGTGCTGCGCATGCTCGGGCTTGCGTTTATTCTCGCCGGACTCGCTGTTGGCGTAGCCCAAGCGCTCAACCTGTTTATCGTAACGGAGCGGCTGGGCAGGAGCGAGGAGTTCCTGCAATATCTGCTAATGGTGAATGGCGCAGCCATGCTCATCGGGGGCGGGATCGTGGCCGTCTTCGCGAAGCGGGTTCCGCCGCAGGTTCTTCTTGCCATAGGCATGCTGGCAGGGGCGGTCTGTACAACCATTGTGGGGTATTCCACTAGTGTTCCGGTCACGCTGACCGTTCAATTTCTAAATGGGCTTGTTTTTCCTTGCATTCATATCGGGATCAGTACCATGATCCTGAAATGGTCGCATGCTTCCATTGTCGGTCGGGTGAATGGGGTTCTGAATCCGATGTTTGTTGGGATGATGGTCATTTCCATGTCTTTCGCGGGCGCGTTAAAGGACGCCTTTTCGCTGAGTACGATCTATAGCGGAGCAGGATTACTATTTCTTCTTGGCTCACTCGTCATGGTGCCGATCATGAACCAAAAAGCGCCGGAACATGTACTTACTGCACAAGAGACATAATCTCGCACGATCGATAAGGTTATGTGAAGAAGGGCCGGCTAAAAAAATAGTCGGTTCTCCCTCATTCCCAGGGGGGGAACTTCCAGCACAAATAACTTTACGAATCGGGATGGTTAGAGCATATGCGCAGCCGAAGTCGCGAAAATCGCGGCTTTTTTAATTTACCGATGCCCCATTTCTTTATATTTAGAAGATGACCACTGTCCATTTTGTTATAATTAACTTAATGGATTTCTTATTTAATGAACAGATACGAGGTGGTTGTATGGACAATATATTATATAACCGAATCAAAGGCGGCCTGTATGGAGTGGCTGTAGGCGACGCGCTTGGCGGAACGACGGAGTTTATGAGTGTGCAGGAGATTAAGGAGAAGCACGGCTATTTGACGGAGATCATCGGCGGCGGGGTGTGGCAGCTGGAACCGGGCGAAGTGACCGACGATACGATGATGACGCTGTGCGTGGCAGCAGGAATTCACGAAAATCCAGGAGAGCCAATGGAGGCGATCGGGCGTTTCTTCATGGAATGGTACCGTTCGAGGCCCAAAGACATCGGGAATATCATCCGTCATGTTTTTCAAAAGTATGAGGGAGACTGGTTCGAAGCGGCCTTTGTGGCGCACATGGATATGGGGCAAAGCGGCGGGAATGGCTCCCTCATGCGATGCCTGCCTGCAGCACTTGCCTACAAGGATCCGGCGGACATTGACCGAGTGACCATCATACAGTCACGGATGACGCATTATGATCCAAGGTGTGCCGAAGTCTGCGTCATGTACAACCGAATGGCCCAGCGCCTTCTGCAGGGTGAACATTTAAGAGCAGCCATCATGTCCGAGGTGGTGGGTAGCGATTACGAAGGCATCATTGAAGCACAGCCGGACTGCCCGGCAAGCGGTTATGTGGTCCATACCTTCCGGTGGGTACTGCATATTTTGCTCCATACGTCGGATTTTGCAGGAGTCGTTCAAAAGGCGGCAAATCTAGGAGATGATTCGGATACGATCGGAGCTATTGCCGGTGGATTGGCAGGTATCTATTATGGGTATGAAGGAATTCCTGTCCGATATGCAGAGGCGATCCTCATCAAAGATAGACTCGACCGGATCGTTTCGCAACTGTATGCATTGAAAACTTTATGATAAAGAGATCATGAAACACAATATAAACGCAATGCTCGATAATGGTGTCATTACATATTTTTCTTTTGTACTTCTGGATATTAGATTTGCTATCGTATTTATGCCAAGAAATACAGTAATTACCCAAACCAAAATATTCGTAGGCAGAACATTAAAGATATTGATGACGTTAGTATGCTGCAAAAAAACAACTCCCATAACGAGAAGAATAATAGCGTTTATAGCACTTACAACACGTAATTTGTAGGGCAGCACTTTATAATATCCACCCATTGCAAATTCGCCTAAAGGCAAACCAAGCGCGAGCAACACCTGAAAAACGGCGATAGAAATAAACATAAAAGTGACGATAATGGATAATATGTAGAGCATACTCTCTTCCATACATTTCTCCTCTTTAATTGGTAGTTTATTTTTAAGAGTATTATATTCCTCTTACTATCCTGCAATGCCAAAAGTTATACTTTGTGTCCAGGTGCTTCGGTTAAACCCGTTGCAACCGCCTTTACGGGAATACCAGCTGTTGCACGGCCGCTAACTTTGGAAAGGGGTGACTTTAGCATGCTCTTACTCAGTCTCATTTTATATTCGATCGTATTCGTCTCCGGGTACTTATGGATCAAAAAAAAGCTCAAGGTATCCAACGATTCAAATCAGCTGCTCTATAAGCATATCAATCGATTTCATCTGATTGGGGAGTTGATCATCATAGCTTTGTCCCTAACCGCCCTTTACTTCATGAGGATTGTTTGGGAGTGGAGATCGTCGGCTTATCAGGACGTTATACTTGTGGTAGCTGTTCTACACGCTTTCCGTTCCGTTGTTGAAAGACGCTATAAGAAAGATTCCAAACAGCACATCATCAGTGCTTATGCAAGTGTTAGCGGTCTGCTCCTTTTCCTTGGCATTGAGATGTTTGCGTAACAACACAAGAAGCACTATTCCTATAGAAATCTATAATTCAATCCTTGATGATTCATAAAATTGACGCAGCATCCACTAATGAAAAACAGCCAATCCTTCGCTTGGAGAGGGATTGGCTGTTTTCTATTTAGAAGAAGCTTATTGTTGTTCTTTTTCCGTAAAAAATGTAATGATGGCAAATAACAGAAAGGCAAGCAGCAGGAGCGAACCGCCCACAATAAACAAGACCAAAACCAAACTGTCGTCCAGCTGAAAAGGATTGAAATTGTACATCCACATTCCGAACGTTAAGCCGAAGGACCCCAGGATCGCCAGCCAGCCGTGGACAGCAACCAGTTTCTTATATCTTACTTTGTATGCCTTGTAGAAGATTCCCCAAGCAAATACCGACAACCAGCCGACCAGTAAAATGTGGGCGTGGATCGGACGAAGGGAGTAATCCATCTCGCCAGACATTTTGGAACCAAGATAGGTTCCAAAAATGCCGAACAGCGCTGCATATCGAATTAACCGTAAACTCCATTTTTGTTCCATGATTCATCATGTCCTTCCATTAGAAAAATAACGGTGAAGGTCGTACCCTTCGCAAGCTCGCTCTCGAGCGTTATGGTTCCGTTTAATAGTGTGACGATTTCTTTAACAATGGACAGGCCAAGGCCTGTCCCGTCTTTCTTGCGGGTTGCATCCACCCGGTAGAAGCGCTCGAACACTTGCTTGGCTGATGCCTCCGACAGACCGACACCGGTGTCCTCGAATGTGAGGATGATCTTGTTTCCGGCGGTGGTGCAGGAAATGAAGATATGGCCGTTCGGTTGGTTGTACTTAATGGCGTTCGTTATCAAGTTATCCCACACGATCGCCAGCAGCTCGCGATCGGAGTACAACATGGCTTTATCTAATTTGTACGAGATGGTCAGGTTCCGGTCCTGCAGACTCCATTGATGTTTTTTGATGGATTCCTTGATTTGCAGATCCAGTCGGAGAGGGCTCTTTTTCACCGGGTAACCGGATTGATCCAGGGACGTAATCAGCAGAAGCTGCTTGGTCAGATTCGATAATCGTCTAGCTTCATCGCTCACGATACCCGCATACTGCAGCCGCGTCTTCTCATCCAGATTCGGAAGAAGGAGCAGGTCTCCATACCCTTGAATATTCATTAATGGAGATTGAAAATCATGAGACACGTTGCTGATGAAGGACTTCCGGGCGACGTCATTATGCTGCAGCTGCTGCTGCATACGCAGGAAGTTCTCAGCCAACTGGCCCAGCTCATCCTTACGATGGATATCCAGCGAATACGTAAAATCTTCGTTGGTGATCGCTTTCGTCGCTTCGGACAGCTCCGAGATGGGGTGAATTAGCCGTTTGGTCATTTTGATTACACCCAATAGGCTCACGATGGCGACAGCTACGATAAATCCCGCCAGCATCATATGGATATCGGAAAATAGGATTTTGCTGGCCGGTTTGACGAATAGAGCATAAGTCTGATTTCCGATTTGAAGGGGGAGCCCGACGGTGTTTCTAATATCATTGGAGAAATGCCCCATCATCCAGAGCTGATCCCATATGCCGTCTTTCCCCATATACGGCGTGCCGCTTAACACCTGGTCCATGGTGTGGTCAGGCAGCCTTCTATGCTCAAAAGGCTCACCGAAAAAATACGCCTCCCCGGAACGGTTAGCCAAATATATCTGGTATCCTAGTTGTCCAACGGACTCAAGGAAGGGGTGTACGGTATGGCTCGATACATGCATTTCCTCGAGAACGTGGACGATTTGTTCGGCAACCTCCATGTTTTGCTGCGTGATTTCTTCTTTGGTAAATATCACGTAGACAACGTTTGCCAGAATAAATCCGATAAAGATGCTGATCCCTAGAATGAGCAGTGTTGTGGATATAAACTCCCGATATAATGTTTTCATTCGGCCGCCTCTAATTTATAACCAATGCCCCTGATGGTCTGGATCTCGATGGAAGCGTTGTAACGTTTGAGACGGTCGCGAATCCGGTTCATATGCGTATTCAATGTCATCTCGTTGCCTTGATAATCCTCGCCCCATGCCTGTTCGATAAGAACGGACCGGGGAGTGACTTTGTTGGCCCGTACTGCCAGCATAGTCAGCAGCTCAAACTCTTTTAGAGGAAAGAGAATGGTTTCATCCTTGATGATCACTTCAAAATCGTTCCGGTTGATCTTCACATTGCCGACCTTCAAAACACTTTCCATTGCGCGGCCATAGCGGCGAAGAACAACGGCAACCCGAAACAGCAGCTCCTTTGGCTCAAAAGGCTTCACAAGATAATCCTCGGAGCCTGATTTGAACCCCTGTTCCTTGTCGGATAATTGTCCCTTGGCGGTCAGCAGGATGACAGGAATGTCGAGCTCTTTCGTTAGTATTCTAGTCAGGGAGAAGCCATCCATCCCGGGCATCATGACATCCACGATGGCCAGGTTTACCTCCGACTCTTCCAGAAGCTCCAGCGCGTGCTTCCCGTTATGAGCTTGTAAAACCGTATAGCCTTCCCGCGTCAAATGGATGGTCACAAGCTGCAGGATATCGTAATCATCGTCTACGACTAAAATTTTCACGGAAGACTCCTCCATACCTTACATTATGCCTGGGATGAGAGCTTTCTAGGATCCTTATCTTTTTCGAAAAATAGAATTAAGGATGGAAGCAGAATGCCTCTTACCAGGAATGTATCTAATAAAATACCAATCGCAACCATAAAACCGAACACGAAGAGATCGGCAATCGGCATGGTGGTCAATGCGGCAAAGGTTGCCGCCAAGATCACGCCTGCCGAGGAAATGACGCCGCCCGTATTGCGGATGGCCACTTCAAGAGCTTCCTTGATCTTTAATGTTTTTCTCTCTTCGAGGAAGCGGGATATAAGAATAATATTATAATCGATCCCCAGCGCCACCAAGAATATAAACGCATAGACAGGTACTCGCGTACTGATGGATTCGTACCCGAACAGCATATCGACCAGGAAGATGCCCAGGCCAAGGGCTGACACGTAAGATATGAGGATGGTGGCCATCATATACATCGACATTTTTAACGAACGGGTCAAGGCAACCAGCAGCACGAGAATCAGAGCCGTTTCCAGAATGATGACTTTGATAATGTCACCGTTGTTTACGGTCCGTTCATCGACTAGTTTGGCTGTCACGCCGCCGTAGTAAACATCGCCCCGAAGAGACAACTCGTTAAGAAGGGCGTCAGTCTGGCCCTGAAGCTCTTCAATAAAATCGATAGCTTCGGTGGAATAAGGATTCATTGTCAAGGCAACGCTGAGTTTTGCCGCCTTGGAATCTTCCGTGATGCCGGCCAAGCGGACGGAGTCGATTTCTTCGTAATTCTCCAGCTTTTTCAGGAATTGATCGATCTGCCCGTCGGATAGCGCATACTCGGATTCCAGAAGAACCGTCGACGGCGCAAGCTCGCCTTTGTTATATTTAGATTCCACGATCTCATAACCTACACGCGAAGGCAAGTTTTCGGGGAATTTTTTGACGGTGTCGAATTCATAATTCAGGTTGAATACGTTCAAGGCGGTCATGATCATGAAGACAGCCACGATTCCACCGGTGAGCAGCGGCTTGTTCACCACGAAATTGGCTACTGGCCCCCAGAAACCGTGTTTGATTTCATTGTTCTGACCGAACTGAGGAACCTTAGGCCAGAACGCTTTTCTCCCAAAAAGGGTGAACAGGGCTGGGACAAGGGTGACGGAAGCGAGCATAATAATAAGCATGGCCAAACCGAATACCGGCGCAAAATTTTGATAATCACGGAAATCCATGAAGAACAGAATGAGCATCGCGGCGAGCACGGTGCCGCCTGCAAAAAACACAGGTTCCCCGGTAGCTCGCATGGCAAACTGCATTGCAGTATATTTGCTTTCATGTTTATTCAATTCCTCGCGGTATCGCGAGAACACAAACAGTGAGTAGTCGATGACGGCGGCAAACAGCAGGATGCTCATGATGGAGGTGGTCGAGTTGTTAATTTCGAGTCCGGCTGAGCCCATCAAGGCTACGGATTGGTTGACGACCTGATATACGATAGCCGTAGCAAGCAGAGGAATGAAGGCAAGCAGCGGTGAACGGTAAATAACGATCAATAATACAAGAATGATGACAATGGTGGCAAGTAGCAGAACAAAATCCGCCTGCTCGAAGAGCTTGATCGTATCGCCGGCTATCCCGGCTGGACCTGTAATATAGAAGTCTGTACTCAGACCCCTGGCAATCTCGTTGCCAAGTCTGGAGGCTTCGTCATTGATTTCCGAATATTCGCTGCTGCCAAGACCGGCTTCCAGGCTCATGGGAACGATGATGGTAGAGTTATCCTCCGAAGTAAAACCCTTCAGGGCTTGAGGCGGCAGGGTGCTGATATCGACTATGGATTTGACTCCCTGAATCTTGGCGGATAGGACTCCATTCAAAATATGCTTTACTTCATCCAGGTTTACGTTTCCTGATGCATTATGAAAAACCAGGATTCCTGGCGTTCCCTGCTCATTCGGAAATGTGTTCTCCAATTTGTTCTCGGCTATGATGGACTGTGCTTCATCTGGAAGTGACTGGAAGTTGGTGGCTTTGTAATCGCCAAGCGTGGGACCCGCGCTTAAACCGACCATAACGATCAGCCAGACCAGAATGGTAATCCACATCCCTTTTTTGGTTGAGACCCAATCGGTGATGGGACTTAATAGCTTCCTCAAAGGTTGTTTCCCCCTCTTTAATTTGTCGCACTTACTCTAGCACAGCTAAATAAATTTAATATAAACTCGAAAGTCCGGCCATTCGAGCGGCAGCAAAACAACCAAGTTTAATAACATGGAATGAGTAGGGTAATTGCAAAATATTAGGCATGCCATTATTGATCATCATGGTAAGAAATGATCCTTTATACGAAGAGAATCAGATGTTGATGAAGAATATCAATTGTGGCGATTTACGAGTTGAACAAGATTGACTTAACATATAATGGGAAACTCAGATAATACGAAACTCAGATCTAACCACCATAAACATAAAAATGAAGACAAATGTAAGCGCTTTAGTTATCTTAATACATAAGTGATTTTCTATAGAAAATAAGGGTATGGAGGGGTCCAATGAAGCGAATTCCAATGATGATGCAATTGGCATTAATCCTATTTTGCATCATGGCCATTCCGATGGCGATTTTAACCTGGTATAGCAGCTCTCAGATTCTACAGAATTCAGAGCATGCCTTTGCGGAAACTTCGCTTGCAGAATTAAATGCCAATCGCGAGCTTAATGAGAATGCGTTGAACAATTTGTCCCAGAATACGGTACGCCTAGGAGGCACCGACGCCTTCGATCGAATCCGTCCTTATAAGTCTCTTGCAGAGCTTAAGACGAATTACGTGAATGTAAGCAAAGCGATGGCGGTGCTCAAGGAATTGTTGAATCTGAATCAGAGCGTCGATGGGGTGTATTCATCTTTCTTTTACCTGGACGACGCGAATTACGTGATTTCTACGGACAGAGGCATAACGAGCTTGGACAGATACGAGTCCATCGACTGGCTGAACGAGGCGCTTATGGAGCAAAAAGGGATACGCGGCGTATGGTATCCGCGCAAGCTCGATTCGGGCGTTAATGTCTTATCGTTCGCACTGCCTTTAAACCGGCTGTCAACCGCTACACGCGGAACGATCGTTGTCAATCTGAAGGAGAGTCAAATCGAGCAGTATTTGCAATCATCGAAGTCAGGCAAGCAAGGCTATTTGCTTATGAAGTCAAGCGGTACCATCATCTCACATCACGACAAAGATTTATTGCTCAAGAACGCCTACGAGGAGCCGTATATTCGCGAAATCGCCCGGCAAGCATTGCCTGAAGGGTACATGTTCCGCGAGCTTAACGGCGAGCGATTGCTATATGCGTGGTCCCCTACGAAAGAATTCGGTTGGACGAACGTAAGCATCTACTCGGTCGACGAATTGATGAATAAGCCCCTTACCTTGCAGAGAAGTATCCTTTTGCTTACGATCGTTATTATTTTTGCGGGGTCCATACTGACCGTTTTTATTGCGACATGGTTATCCAAGCCAGCCAGGGAATTGGTCCGTACGGTACGCGGCCGAGTCAATCCGGGGGTGCGCGATAAGAATGAGCTCGTCTTTCTGGAGGCGGCATTCAGACGCATGCAGGAAGAGGAAGAAGGGCTTTATAAGCTGCTAAGTATCCGCGAGCAGGATGCCCAAAGCCACGCCATCCATAGTTTGCTGCGGGGTGAAGTGACCCCACAAGCGGAAGAGATTTTCCCGGACTTGCACTTTCTTGTAGCCGTCGTTTCCATCGACGGTTACCGAACTTATATAAGCCTGAATAATCCGGAAACGCGCAGTTACCATCGCTACTTGCTCATCTCCAAATGTGACGATTTATTCCCGAAAGATGTTCACGCGCGCTGCGTCTATCATGGTGACGGCCACTTCGCAATCCTGATCAACTACAGACAGGAGGAAGATGACAACTATAGGCTTGCCATTTATGCGGCTTTAGACATGTTGAGGAACAGTGCGGCGGAATTGCTCGAGCACTCCGTAACGATCGGCGTAAGCAGTCCGGCAGATTCAAATCGCCTGGTCTCGGATTGCTTTGCAGAGGCGATGGAAGCGATCAAGCAGCGCATGATTGCCGGCAATGGCGGCATTACGTGCTGGAAGGAGGAAGAAGGGCGGGATAAAAAATACATTTACCCTGTTAACAGCGAAAGACGAATTCTGAACTTCCTTGGTCATAGCGATCTGGATAGCATCATCGAAGAACTAAGAATCATTCGTAATGAAATCCGTTCTGCCGAATACGTGTCCTACGATAATATCCTATTCATCTATCATCAATTGGTTGGCGTGACCATTAAACACCTTAGGGAGAATAATGTTAGCACGGCGCGGATCTTCTCGACGCGGGGGAACATTTACGCAGCCCTTGCTTCTATTGATACGCTTGACGAGCTTGAAGAATATCTTATTGAATTTTACAGCGAGATTGTTCACTATCTTACGCGGTCACCGGGCGGGTCCAACAAATATGCCGATCGAATTATCCATTATTTGAATGAGCACTATCGTGAAGAAGTCGTGTTTGAAGAAATGGCTAAGCAAATCGGAATCAGTTACTCCTACATGCGAAAAATTGTCTATGAACATACGGGTAAAAGCTTGTCCGACTATCTCAATTTGCTCCGAATCGAGAAGGCAAAAGAGCTGCTTCTTGAGAGTAACCTGTCGATTGCACAGATTGCATCCGAGGTAGGCTACATGAATGTTCGAAGCTTCAATCGTCTGTTCCGAAAATTTGAAGGCATGCCGCCGAGCAGCTTCAAGCTGCAGAGATCCAAAACCTCGTGAGCAGGACAATATTTGATTCAAATAGACAAAAATGATTCTTGGGTTCTCAGGAATAACGGATCGGCTGCAATTTGGATCAATAGTGGCTGCAGCTTATCAATATTCGGCGTTTACCTTCGGACGAACGGGGCGATATGATAAATCCAACCTCGGGGCCACCGAAATAGGGAAATGAACCGGGGGGAGATCACGCATGGAGGAGGTGAGATTTTGAAAGTCCAAGATGCAGCACCAGGAAATGAAACCGCTTTAATCCCCTTCGCAGGCAAGAAACAGGGAACTCTCTATTATCTTCGTCGGGATTGGCAGCTCTATTTTCTGCTTCTCATTCCTTTAGCGTTTGTCTTGGTCTTTAAGTACGCGCCGATGAGCGGTCTTGTGCTTGCATTCAAGGATTACAAGATTGCCCACGGATTCTGGAGCAGCGAATGGGTCGGTCTGGAAGTGTTTAAAGACATATTCGCAAAGCCCGATTTCGCTCGCGCCATCCGCAACACGCTCTTGCTGAATGTGTCGGACCTTATATTTAGCTTTACAATGCCGATTATACTCTCTTTGCTGCTAAACGAGGTCAAGAACGCTTTCTTCAAACGCGTGAATCAGACGCTGCTTTATTTACCGCACTTTCTGTCTTGGGTCATTATCGGCGCAATCGCTTATCAATTGTTGGGTGAAGGAACCGGTATGATCAATAATCTGATCGCGAATCTGGGGGGAACACGGATCCCGTTCCTTCAAGAGAACGTCAATTGGCTAATCAGTTACATCTTTATTGGCGTATGGCAAAGCATGGGTTGGGGGACCATCATCTACCTGGCTGCAATTAGCGGCATTAACCCCGAGCTGTATGAAGCGGCGGTCGTCGATGGTGCAGGCCGGTGGCGGAAAATGTGGAACATTACTCTGCCCTCGATCCGAGTGACGATCGTGACATTGCTGATTTTGAACCTTGGCCACGTGATGGCGGGTTCCTTTGAGCGTGTTTTTGCCTTAGCGAACAAAGCAACGACGGAGTTCACCACGACCATTCCCGTTCTGGTATATCGCTGGGGAATTGAAGGCGGCAACTTCAGCCGAGCAACCGCTCTCGGGTTGTTCCAAGCTGTCGTGGGGCTTGTCCTTATCTTAATTGCTGATCGGGTTGCCAAGAAACTGGGTGAAGATGGAGTCATTTAGAAAGGAGGGAAGCGATGAAAACATTCACTAGGAGCTATGCGGTGCGCCGCACCAGGAAACTGGACATATGGGATATTCTAATACGGCTCATACTTATTGCTGCCTCACTTGCCTGCTTGCTGCCATTCGTTCATGTCGTTGCAAAATCTTTAAGCGAAGACGCCTACGTCATCGCTAACAAGGTGTTTCTCTGGCCGGCGGGGTTCACTCTGGATGCGTACGGCAAAGTTTTTGCCGATCAGAGTATTCTGAGGTCTCTTTACATATCCGTAATCATTACGGTGCTGTTCACACTGATCGGCATGATCGTCACCATTTGTGCAGCCTACCCGCTATCCCGTAAGCAGCTTAAAGGCCGTTCGTTTTTTAACTTCATCTTTATGTTTACGATGTTCTTTGGAGGCGGCATTATTCCCGAATATATGCTGATCAACAGCCTGGGGATGCTTGATACGATGTGGTCGCTTATATTACCGCTATCCTTTAGCGCATTTAACCTGCTGATCTTAAGGACTTCGATCTCCAGCAATATTCCGGCGAGCCTGGAAGAATCGGCCCGGATGGATGGAGCGGGGCATTTCAGGATCCTGTTCAGCATCGTACTTCCACTCTCCAAGCCGATTCTAGCGACATTGTCCCTTTTTTACGCGGTCGGACGCTGGAACGCTTATCAGGACGCCCTATTCTATATTAAGCATAATGTCGATTTGCGGCCGCTGCAGTTGAAACTATATTACCTGGTGGTTCAGGCCAGCGAGAGCTTTCAGCTAGAGATGACGCAAGTCTCGCTCAGCAATCCTGAAGTGCTCAAAGCAGCATGTGTCGTTTTTGCAACTTTACCGATCATTTGTGTCTATCCGTTCATTCAGAAGTATTTTGTCCAGGGAGTCATGCTTGGGGCTATCAAGGAATAGCATTTCCAGATTCTATTGCATCGATATGATGAGAATGATAAGGGGGAAATACGATGAGCAAACCGAAAATCATGTCTATGTTCATGGTTTTAATATTAATTGCCGGTCTTATAGCGGGATGTACGGGGAACAGCACCAATGGTGAGAAGAAGCCTTCTCCATCGGATGAGGGTAACACGCCAAGCCAAAACGCGGAAGGCAGCTATCCCGATTATTCGCAAGGCTTCCCGGAAAGAGTTACACTCGAAATTCCAGTGTATGAGCGTGCGTTCGAAGGCTGGAACGTAACTGACAACTACTATACACGCTGGATTCAGAAGGAATTCGGCGACAAATACAATATCGAGGTCAAGTTTACGCCGATCGCCCGTACCAACGAAGTTACGACTTATCAGCAGCTGCTCGCAGCCGGCAAGGCGCCGGATATCATTTTCCACTACGACATGCCGCAAGCGCTTGCATACTATGGAGAAGGTGTCATGCAGGAGCTGGACTGGCAAGAGATTGAGCACTATGCCCCAACCTATTGGAGCAATTTGAGCGAGACGATTCTGCAATACGGCGTCGTTGACGAAAAAAACACCTTCTTCTTCGCTGCACGTCCAGATTTCAGCAACTTTGTCAATATCATTCGTAAAGACTGGGTTGAGAAAGTAGGAATGAAAATCGAGGACCTGACTTCGCTCGAGAAGTACAATGAAATGCTCATGAAATGGAAGGAAGAAGGAATCGGCGTTGCCGGGGCCGGTTTAACACGGAACGTGTTCAACTATAGTTACGGATTCCGTGACTGGCCGGTTGATCCGAAGACGCACGCGCTTTATTCCGATCTATCCGTTGCGGATTTTACGACACCGGCAACCGAAGCCTGGCTGCGTAACCTAAGCTATCAATACCATAACGGACTTATCGATAAGGAGTTCTATCTGCGCGACGATGATAACAAGCTCAAGGCCGAGTTTGTTGCGGGAAATACGGGCACCTACGGTTTGTACCTGACCAATAACACCGATGCGTTTGAAGCAACGCTGAAGAATAATCCGGAAGCTGAATTTGCCGTGCTTCCCCCTGGCTCCGGCGTACCGGAGGGAAATATGCCCCAAGGACGCGCCGACTGGCCGTTCGGGTTGATCATGGGAATTAACCATGAATCGACGGAAGAGGAGCGTGCTGCTGTATGGATGTATCTCGAGTGGATGAGCCAAGTGGAGAACCTGATGTTCCTGCAGAACGGGGTGGAAGGTGAGAACTATACGCTCGATTCCGATGGCTTGCCGGTGAAAAAACCGGATTTCAAGGGCGAATCCGTACTCTCTCAGAACAATAACAAGGACTATTGGGCACTTGTAACGGAAGCGCCATCCTTCGCAACGCCAGAGCTAACGCTTAAAGCTAACAAAAATAACTGGACGCCTGCGGGTTATGAGCAAATTGTCGAAGACATGATTCAATATCGAAACGAGACCAAGCCATACCAGACGCCGGATCCGCTGTTCACCGTAGTCCTTGAGAAGGTTACCGAGTATAAGGCGGATTTGAACAACCTCTTCCAAGAGCTGTATCTCGACATTATCCTTGCGCCAGCAGACCAGTTCGATGCGAAATACGAAGCGGCCAAGCAGAAATTCCTCGACGCCGGCTATCAAGAGATTTTGGACGAGAAGCAAAAAGCGATTGATGCAGGTCAATTCCGGTAATCACGAAAATCTAAACCAAAACTCCGAGCTCCTGCCGAAAGCGGGGGCTCTGGATGATATGGAGGGCAATATGAATCTGAAACTAGATATCGCTTTAGAAGATTTAAAGCAAACCGCCAAGCGTGTTGCAGATTATACGTTCGGGATGGATTTGACGTGGGATTGGCCGGGAGGTGTCGCATTCTATGGGATTAGCCGGCTGTTCGAGGTGACTGGCGAGCATGCTTATCTGGAACGGATGATCGATTGGGTTGAGGAGTACTTAGAGGCGGGCATTCCGGAAGGATGGACCGTGAACACCTGTGCGATGGGGCATATGCTGCTGACCCTATATGAACAGACGAAGGATCAAAAATATATGGATCTCATTTTAAGCAAGATTGATTATTTGGAGCATCAGGCTTTGCGATTCGGTGACCGGGTCCTTCAGCATACGGTGTCGGCTGACAATGACTTTCCGGAGCAGTGCTGGGCGGATACTTTGTTCATGGCGGCATTTTTGGAGCTTCGGGTCGGCGTGCTCCTCGGAAAGAAGGCGCTCATCGACGACGCGCTCCATCAATTCGAACGGCATATTCATTACTTGCAAGATGAGGATTCCGGGCTGTGGTACCATGGCTATAACCATGTCAAAAAGGACCATATGTCCGGCATTCATTGGGCGCGCGCCAACGCCTGGGCAGCCTATACGATGTCCCGAGCGGCAAGAGGGCTGCCGGAAGGCTATCTTTATCCTCCCATGATGCACATATGGAGCTCCTTACGCGACCAGTTGGCGGCAATGAAACGGATGCAGCATGAGGACGGTCTGTGGGGCACCGTGCTCGATTGCCCGGAAGCTTACAGCGAAGTATCGGCTACAGCGGGTATTGCAGCAGCGATGGTGATGCAGGGCAATCCGCTGCACGCGAAATATGTGAGAAAAGCCTTGGCCGGGGTTCTCGCCAATATAGCGGATAACGGACGGGTTCTGAACGTGTCCGGAGGAACGGCGGTCATGAACGACATCGAAGGATATCTAGGCATTGACCGGAAATGGGCACAAGGCTGGGGACAAGGATTGGCGCTAGCGTTCCTGTCGTCGGTCATTGACGTTATCGAAGCCCAAGGAGATCGCGAGCTTAGCAAACGTAGCGATCAAGTCGATTAGACCTCAGGCTACTTGCTCATCATAACAACGGACATCGGCGATTCGAATGGAGCATGCTGGAGGATATATAGATGATTTAGAAGTCGCTAAGTTAGCGGCTTTTTTTACTATAGCGATGTAAGTTTTGTCCTTAGCTGAGGACGCTCCACATCTTAGATTCGGATCATTACTCTATAGAACACGCGGAATGCTGGCGCAGGTCGTTATATGACAACGAAGAAGTCGGATTAACGGTAGATCATAGGGATGCAAAGGAGGTAGAATGTCGTCACCAAAGAAGCATTAAGGAGAGAAGCATATTGATTCTGAAGATTATAAAATGGATGCTGTCCGTCTTTGTTCTTGTTATCATAGGGGGGCTTCTGCTTGTAAATTTAACGCCTGTTCCATTTATCCATTGGCTGCGCAGCCAGCCGGAAGCAGCGCCTGCAGCACCTTCAAATTGGGCGGAGCTTGAGCAGGTGGTAGAGGTTCATAAAGACCTCAAGTATCCTTCGACATTCAAATCCAACGAAATGGACCTGTACCTCCCCAAAGACCGTGCGGGCAAACTGCCTACGATCCTATGGGTTCACGGCGGCGCTTTTGTGTCAGGAGATAAATCGGGCACCGCCTATTGGTGTACGATGATGGCCAGCAAAGGTTATGCGGTCGTCAGCATGAATTACGAGGTGGCTCCCGAGGCACGATATCCGGCACCAGTCCTTCAGATGACTGAGGTCTATCAGCATCTTAAGGAGCTTTCGGATTTCCCGTCCTTGGACTTGGACCGTCTAATTGTCGGCGGAGACTCAGCCGGCGCCCAAATTGCATCCCAATTCATCGCAATTCAGACGAATGCCGACTTGGCGCAGCGGACAGGGATTGAACAAGCGGTTCCGGAGGAATCCATACAAGCGGCGCTGCTGTATTGCGGTCCGTATAACGTCAAACAGCTGGCGAGCGTTACCGGCAGATTAGAGAAGTTCTTCCTGAATCAGCTGGGGTGGGCTTATATTGGAACACGGAACTGGAAGGATGGGACCGAAGCAGAAGAAGCTTCAACGACAAACCATGTGACAACTGATTTCCCGCCAACCTTTATAACGGACGGCAACACGGGTTCTTTTGAAAAACACGGTAAGGAATTGGAGGCGCGGCTCAAAGAGGCAAACGTGCCCGTGAAGTCATTGTTTTACCCGCTGTCCCATGGCGTCGTGCAGCACGAATATCAATTTCAGCTTAACACTAAAGAGGCCATGGAGTGCTTTGAGATGACGTTATCCTTTTTGGAAGAGCAATTGCAAGAGCGGGGATAAACAATGACAAAGACTGGTGCTTCAACTTTTATCGGGAGAAGTAGTAAAATGGGGATAGCTCAATACCAGGGAGAGGAGTCTCATCATGTACAGCCATATCAAGGCAATTCCTTGGAATTCGATTCGCGTCAAGCTGGTGCTTGGCCTTTTGGGCGTGGCAATCCCTCTAATCGCCTTACTGATCTATATGAGCTATTACAGTGTGAACGTCATTCATAATCAGGTGGCGGTCTCCAATAAAAATATGATCTCCATCCAAATGAGACAGATCGATAACCAGCTCGCGGAGATCGAACGGCATCTGGTGAATCTGTCCAGATCGGAAGTCAGTGTGCTGACGATGAAAGACGCAGTGCCGGACAATACGTATATGATGGCCAAAAGCGATGTTTCCCGGAAGCTGTCCTCCGATCTATCGGTTTATCCTTATATTGACGGACTTTTCGTATATTCATTGCCGCGGCATGATTTTGTTGAAGCCTACAAAGGGTCGATGACCTATAACGGATTATTGAAAATGCGAGATTACCTGCAGGAAAGCAGCACGAGCCAGAACCGTTTCTATGGAATGGAGGCGAACTGGCAGCTGCAAGAGATTGAAGGGTCCTATTACGCGATCAAGGTGCTCAGGGATGACAATATCAGCATCGGGTCATGGGTATCCCTCAGAACCTTGATGTCGCCGATGTCGGTTCTGAACACGGGTGAAACCGGAGCAATGCTGTTCGTCGACGCCCAGGGGAAGCCGCTTTATAACACGAAGCCCCTGCAGGATGAAACGTTGGATTTCACCCATGGTTTCAACAGCTATTACATGTCAGGCAAGGACAAGGACTATCTCATCGTGGGGGAGACTTCGAAGAAAGCGGACATCAGCATGGTCGCCGTCATTCCGGACAAGCTGACGCTCGAAAATCTGCCATATCTCAAAAAGACGGCTGCCATCCTGTCGGCATTCGCTGTTCTGCTGCTGCCGGTTAGCTTGTGGTTCCTGCGGAAAGTGCTGCTTCGCCCGCTGCAGAAGATCGTTCAATTAATGCGAAGAATCGGGGAAGGGAACTTCAATTTGCGAATCGAGAAAGTACCGACCGCTCCCGAGGAGTTTCAGCTGGTTTATCGCACCTTAGATCAGATGGTGTCGCAAATTGAAAAGCTGAAGATTGACGTCTATGAAGAGCAATTGAGCAAGCAGCAGGCGGAGCTGAAGCAACTGCAGCTCCAGATCAACCCGCATTTTTTCATGAATTCCCTGAATATTTTGTACCATTTGGCACAGGTGAAGCGATATGAATTGATCCAGGAGATGACGATTTGCCTGGTTCAATACTTCAGATATATGTTCCAGAGCAATAATCAGGCTTTGGTTCTATTAAAGGATGAGCTGCAGCATACGAGAAATTATTTGCGGATTCAGCAGCTGCGGCTTCCCAATCAATTCGAAAGCGAGATTCATGTTCCGGATTATCTGCTGGAGACCCCTGTTCCTCCGCTGATGCTTCAGACGATTGTAGAAAATACGATCAAGCATGCCGTAAGGGCAGATGTTCGGACGATGCTGGTCATTGAAGCGATCCTCGACGATCTGGCGGAAGAGCCGACCGTTTGCTTGACCGTACGTGATACCGGAGATGGATTTTCGGATGAGGTATTGGAGGCGATCCGCTGCGGCGGACAAGGTGCAAACGCCGGGCGAGCGCATATTGGCTTGTGGAATGTACGGGAACGTCTGCGTCTGCAGTATGGGAATGGGGCCGTAATGGATTGCTATAACGACGATCCGCACGGGGCGGTCGTCGAACTCTTCATTCCGTTAAGCCCTGGACAAGATGGAAAGGAGGACGCCAATGCGTCATGTACTGATCGTGGACGATGAGGTTATTGCTGTAGAGGGATTGAAACATGGCGTGGACTGGGATCGGCTGGGTGTTTCCGCTGTATTTACCGCCCATAGCGCCAGCCAGGCGATGGAGATCATCCGGCGGGAGCGCGTGGATCTTCTGTTATGCGATATTGAAATGCCGCATGGGTCCGGCTTGGATCTATTGGAATGGGTACGGGGATATCATCCGGATATCGTTGCGATATTCCTTACCTGTCATGCCGACTTTCACTATGCCAAGCAGGCCATTCAGCTGGGCAGCTTTGATTATTTACTGAAACCGGTCCCTTTTGCCGATCTTGAATCCGTTGTAAGTAAAGCGATCGAGAAGCTGGACCAGGAGCGCGAGCAATCAGAGTTCAGTCAATATGGGAAGTTTTGGATGCAGCATCAGCCCCTGTTGGTTGAACGATTCTGGCTGGATATCCTGAATCAAACGATTCCAAGCCGCTCCGCTGCAATCAAGGAGCAGGCGGAGAATCGCAATATTCCGTATTCGGAGGATATGATCTTTACCCCGATACTGATTCAAGTTCGGAGATGGTATAAGGAAGTCACGCTGCGGGACGAAAAAATCATTGAATACGCGATACGCAAATCCGCCGAGGAGCACATCCAAGAGAGGGCCGAGCATGGTATGCTGGTGCCGGTGGAGAAAGGGCGCTGGCTCGCCTTGATCAACAGGGATACGGCATCGGTGGATGATGATGCATACAAGGATATGTGTGAGAGGTATATCGATGCTTGCAGGAAATATTTCTATGCGGGCGTCGCCTGTTATATCGGGGAGCCGGGTCACGGACATGAAGTCCCTTCGATGTATATTCAATTGGATCGGATGAACGAAATGAATGTGGCTTATGATCAGCAAGTCTTTTTGCTGAAGGAAGAGAAGCCGTCGGCTGCCCTCCAGCAGATGCTTCCGGATATGAGCATGTGGGCGATTCTGCTAAAGGAGGGCGCGAGCGGACAGGTCCTGAAGGAGGCGGAGGCTTACATCAGGTCTCAGATCGAAGGTAACTCACTCACTTCGGATTTACTGAATCAATTCATTCAGGATTTTCAGCAAATGCTCTATTATGTGCTTCATCTGAAGGGGATCCAGGCGCATCAGCCTCTCAGGGACAGCCGTTCCTTGGAGTTATATGCCAGATCGGTGCGCTCGGCTACGGATGCGTTGGCCTGGATTCATCATATCGTTCAAAGGGCGATGGATTTTGCATCATCGGTGGAGCATTCGCCAAGCATCGTAGAGAAAGTAAAGGCTTATATCCGCGAGCATCTATCCGAGGATCTGTCGAGGGAGGATATCGCGAGTCATGTGTTTTTGAATCCGGATTATTTGACCCGAATCTTCAAAAAAGGGACCGGCATGTCGATCTCGGATTACCTGCTCCAGCAGCGATTGCGCATGGCGGCCGGGCTGCTCGCAAATACCGAGCTGTCCGTCAGTTCGATTGCGACGCGAATCGGCTACGCCAACTTCTCTCATTTTTCCCGCATGTTCAAAAAATATATGAATATGAGCCCGGTCGAGTACCGGCAAGAGCATGCCGGCATCACCAGCTCCGGGGAAAGTCGGTAAAGTGACAGTGAAAAGTCGTTACAAGAGCAGTGCACAATCACGTCCCCTCTTACAATATAGCTAGAAATACATCAATCACAAAGGCGGGGGAACAGATGAAAAAATCATTCGCACGACTATCCACGATGCTCTTGAGCGCCGTCATACTATTGTCGGCCTGCGGAGGAGGGAAAGCAGCCGACCAAGACAATGAGCCGGCAAGTGAACAAAAAGCCCTCACGGAGCTGACGGTCGTGCTTCCGGTGGCAGGCTCCATACCGAAGGATATGCAGCAAGTGGAAGACGCCATCAACAAGATCGCGGCAGAGAAAATACAGGCCAAGGTCAAATTTGAGCATATTTCTGTCGGAGACTGGGAGCAGCAAACGAATCTGATGTTTGCAAGCGGTGAGAAAATGGATCTGCTGTACTTATCCGGTTATAACTTCAGCAACATCGTTGCGAAAGGTCAGCTGAAGCCTCTGGATCAATTGCTTGAGCAGCATGGTCAGGGGATCGCCGACGCCTTGGGTAAAGATTATTTGCAAGCTACGCGCATCGGAGGCGAGATATATGGAACGCCGACGGTACGGGATTTGGCGGCCAGCTATGGGCTGACCATGAGCAAAGACTTGGTTGATAAATACAAGATCGATGTTGCCTCGATCAAGACGCTTGATGACGTGGAGGCCGTGCTGCGGAAGGTAAAGGAAGGAGAGGGTCCTACCATGACACCGCTGGTTACCGGTGCAGCGGGGCAATCCTTCCGAGAGAATTATGTCAACTACGATAGTCTGAACGACACGATCGGTGTTCTTCCGAGCTATGACAATGGCCTCAAGATTGTCAACTATTACGAGACGAAGGAATATGCCGGCTTTGTCAACAAGATTCGCGGCTGGTATCAGGACGGGCTGATTCCACAGGATATGGCTACAACGCAGGCAACGCGGTTTGACATGATTAAGGCAGGCAAAGCCTTTGCCTATATGGCTATGCAAAAACCCGGCTTTGCGGAGAGCGAGAAGAAGCTGTCCGGGCTTGAGCTGGTCACTGCAGAACTCGTACCTCCTGTAGCTACGACGAGCACGGTAACGGGAGCGATGTGGGGCATTCCGGTCAATTCCGAAACTCCTGAGAAAGCGATGGAATTTTTAAATCTGATGTACACCGACAAGGATATCGTGAACCTGTATGACTGGGGGATCGAAGGCACCCATTATGTAAAGGTGGACGGCTTTGACAATGTGATCGATTATCCGGAGGGTGTTGATTACAACTCGGTGGGTTATAAAATGCCGCTTGGCTGGCTGTTCGGGAATCAGTTCTTGTCTTATGTCATAAATGGCGACGATCCGGAAATTTGGTCCAAGATGGATGAATTCAA
This sequence comes from Paenibacillus sp. JZ16, assembly GCF_015326965.1. Lineage (NCBI taxonomy): Bacteria > Bacillati > Bacillota > Bacilli > Caryophanales > Paenibacillaceae > Paenibacillus > Paenibacillus sp. JZ16. Next base: position 1,120,371 of record NZ_CP017659.1, on the reverse strand, counting down.
CAAGAGCTCCAAGCGCTCCAAAGCGATGGGCTTCCTGTTTGATGCTTCTCCGGTGAAGACCGAGTATGCAGCCGTAAGCAACGTCATTACGCAATATAAAATGCCGCTGGAGACAGGCAGTGTAGACCCGGAACAAATTTTGCCGGAGTTCATCTCCAAATTGAAATCGGTCGGAATCGATAAGATTATTGCGGAGAAACAGAAGCAATTGGATGAATGGGCTAAAACCAACGGCGTGAAGTAAAGCATCATGTGAACAGTCACGGGTTACCCCGTGACTGTTTCTGTTTTGTATAGTGAAGAGGAAATGTTTAAAGTTTAAGCTCATCGATCAAGTGAAGCATGAACGGCAGGCAGCCAAGGATATAGCCTTGTGCAGCCTGCTTTTTTCTTGTTGACATAGCGCCTCCAAGGGAATTGGGATGATCCAGCGCGTTTTCTGTCCTAGGTTCTACTCTACTGGCGCTGAAGTCGGGAAAGCACAAATGTGAAGTCGTCAAAGCGGTAGTGGCCCGTGTGCTTGCTCTTTAAAATGAAGATATAGATTCGGCTATAAAGCCGCAAAGGGGGAAGTGCGGTGACAAGTACAACACGCCGTAAGGGACGGAGATCCCTTCGGAAGTACGTTCCGCTATACATCATGATGTTGCCGGGGCTTATCTACCTGCTCATCAACAATTATTTGCCGCTGTTCGGTCTAAGCATCGCTTTTAAGGACGTGAACTACAGCAAAGGGATATGGGACAGTGACTGGATCGGCTTCAAAAACTTTGAGTATCTGTTCAAAACGGATGATGCATTTATCATTACGCGTAACACGATTCTTTACAATGCTGCGTTTATCGTTCTCGGCTTGATCGTTTCGGTTGGTGTCGCGATATTGCTGAACGAGATCCGAAACAAAGTGGCATCTCGCTTTTATCAAAGCGTCATCATTCTGCCGTTCCTTATCTCCATCATTATCGTCAGCTACCTGGTTTACGCCATGTTCAGCGTGAATACGGGAATGGTGAACAAGACGCTGCTGCCGGCACTTGGGCTGGATCCTATCTCATGGTATACGGAGCCGAAATATTGGCCCTTCATTCTGACGGTCGTGCATATTTGGAAGGCAGCGGGGTATTCCTGCATCGTTTATTTGGCAGCCATCATCGGCATCGATCCCGAATACTACGAGGCTGCAAAGCTGGACGGGGCCTCCAAATGGATGCAGATCCGCAAGATCACGCTTCCGATGATTACGCCGGTGATCACCATTCTGACTCTGCTCGGTATCGGGCGCATCTTCTATTCGGATTTCGGATTGTTCTACCAGGTGCCGATGGATTCCGGCGCACTGTTCTCGACCACCAATGTGATAGACACCTACGTATTCCGCGGGTTGATGCAGCTCGGTGATATCGGGATGTCCTCGGCGGCAGGATTCTATCAGTCGCTGGTCGGCTTCGTTCTCGTGCTGGTCTCCAATTATGTCGTGCGGAAAATTGATAAAAACAATGCTTTGTTCTAAGGAGCGAACCATATGAAAAACGAATCTCGCGGTCTGCAATGGGCAGCGCACATTATCATGATTGTTTTTTCCCTGGCGTGCATTCTTCCGTTCATCCTGCTGTTCATCTCATCGATCACGGACGATCACACGATTGCCGTGGAGGGCTATTCCTTCTTCCCCTCCAAGCTCAGCCTGGGCGCATATGAATATCTATGGAGAGAATCGGCACAGATCTTCCATGCGTACGGGATCACGATCCTGATCACAGTGATCGGCACGAGCGCAAGCCTTGTCATCACTTCGCTGCTGGCCTATCCGCTATCCCGCAAGGATCTTCCCGGCGGCGTCGTGCTGTCGTTCATCGTGTTCTTTACGCTGCTGTTTAACGGGGGACTGGTTCCGACCTATCTGGTCTATACCCAGCTGTTCGATATGAAAAACACGCTGCTAGCTCTGTTGATCCCCTGGCTGCTCATGAATGGCTTCAATGTGCTGCTGATGCGGACCTTCTTTGCCACCACGATCCCTTCGGCGGTGCTGGAATCGGCCAGCATGGACGGTGCCGGGGAGTTCAGAATGTATTACAAGATCATTCTGCCGCTGTCGCTGCCGATTATGGCAACGGTCGGCATGTTCCAAGGGCTGGCATACTGGAACGACTGGAATAACGGATTGGTCTTTGTAACGGATCCGGAGCTGTTCAGCCTGCAAAATCTTCTGAACCGGATCATGAGCGATATCCAGTATTTGACCCGCAACAGCAGCATGAATTCAGGGAATGCACTGGAGCAGCTGCCAAGCGAGACATTCCGGATGGCCGTGGCCGTCATTGGCGTCCTGCCGATCCTCGTCGCCTATCCGTTCTTCCAGAAATACTTTGTTAAAGGCATGACGATCGGTGCGGTAAAGGGCTAAACCAGAACGTATAAAACAAGATGACCAAGGACAGGAGTGAAGTCGAAATGATAGGAAATTGGCATTGCATCATCGACAAACCGCGAATGAAAATACAGTTTAAAATCAGCAAAAAAGCAGACTACACCCTCGATGCCGTCATGGAGCCCCTTCCGGTTCCGCTCTCATTCCCCGACGTTACGGTGCAGGGCAGCCAACTACGGGGACTGGGTAAAGTGTTTTGGAAGCCGGATGAGGATCTTTCCGTCCAGCTGTCGTTCGACGGGGACTCGTTCACCGGCGAGCTTCGCATCCCCTCGTTCGGAAGCTTCCCCCTTCAAGGTGAAAGGGGGCGGGGGCCCTATCTAGCACAATCCTTGCTGGAGGGAGCAGCGGAGCATCGAAAGAGCGGGGTACGGGAGCGTACGGACGAAGAGATTGCAGAGGCTGTAGAAGCGTTGCTTGCCGACATGTCGCTGGAGGAGAAGGTTGGTCAAATGTGCCAGTGCCAGGCCTCCAATTTCTCCTTCGGGAATGCCGTGGAATCCGACCCGCCCGAGAAGCTGATTGCCGAGGGCAGGGCAGGGTCGGTACTGGGAGCCTTTGACATCACAAGAGTATTCGAATTGCAGAGAATAGCCGTCGAGCAATCGCCGCACGGCATTCCGCTGCTGTTTCATGCGGACGTCATCCACGGCTCGCAGACTATTTTCCCGATTCCACTGGCATGGTCCTGCAGCTGGGACATGGAAGCGATCCAAGAAGCGTGCGCGATCGCCGCTAAGGAGGCCAGCGCTTCCGGAACGATATTCAATCACGGCCCGATGATCGACATTACCCGTGATGCCCGCTGGGGCAGAGTATCGGAAGGAGCCGGCGAGGATCCGTTTTTAGGGGCGTTAATTGCCAAAGCTCAAGTTGCAGGGTACCAAGGAGCGTCTCTGCATAACGAAGAGACGCTGGTCGCCTGCCTGAAGCACTTCATTGCCTATGGTGCAGCAGAAGCCGGCAGGGATTATAACAGTGTGGACATCTCGGAGGGCACGCTGCGAAACGTGTACCTTCCGCCGTTTAAGGCTGCACTGGAAGCGGGAGCCGACTCGGTGATGAATGCCTTTAATATTTATCAGGGTGTCCCGGTTGCGGCTAATATGTTCGTACTGAAAGAGCTGCTGCGGGAAGAGCTGGGCTTTGACGGAATCCTGATTTCCGATTACGGCTCTGTTGACGAGATTCGGATTCACGGACACGCGAAGGATACGAAGGAGGCTGCGCTAAAAGCAGTTCATGCCACGATGGACATCGAAATGGTGACACGCGCTTTCGATCATTTGCCTGCGCTGGTCAGGGAAGGTAAGGTGAGCGAACGGCAAATCGATGATGCTGTTCGCCGCATTTTATATGTGAAGTACAAAACCGGTATAATGGACGACCCATATCGATATATTCGCCCTGAGAAAGAAATCGAATACCACTTTAACAAAGCGCATCTGCAGGCGAGTTTGGAGTTGGCGCGCAAATCGGCCGTTCTGCTCAAAAATAACGGCGTGCTCCCGCTGGCTAATGATGCTGGCAAAATCGCGCTGATTGGTCCGTTTGCCGATAGCAAGGATCTGCTCGGACCGTGGCAGTTCTCCCGGTACGGCCATGAAACGGTGACCCTGTACGAAGGGCTTCTGGAGAAAGGCATCCCTGCGGAGCGCCTCCTCTATGCTCAAGGCAGCGGCGTGAATAAAGCGATTGACGGCGGAATCGAGGCTGCAATCTTGCAGGCGAGAGAGGCCGACATCGTCGTTCTGGCGCTGGGTGAGAGCAGCGATATGTCCGGTGAAGCCGCTTCCCGCATGGATGTCGTCATTCCCGAGGCGCAGCAGCGGCTGGCGGAAGCCGTGATCGCGGAAGGCAAACCGACGGTTCTTGTCCTGACGAACGGACGTCCGCTGGTCCTGGACTGGTATGACCGGCATGTCGATGCCATTCTGGAAACCTGGTTCTTAGGCTCGCAGGCAGGTCACGCGATCGCAGACGTGTTGACAGGAGATTACAACCCGTCAGGGAAGCTGACGATGAGCTTTCCTGCCCGCATCGGGCAGGTGCCGGTATACTACAACAGCTTTAACACCGGCAGACCGGTAACTGATACGAATGGAAAGGATAAATTCATATCCAAATACTTGGACGGACCGAATGACCCGTTATATCCATTCGGATATGGGCTGAGTTATACGACTTTTGATATATCGGCGATCACCCTGGACCGTCGCGAAATGACGGCGGACGGTACCATTACGGTCACGGTGAAAGTGACGAATACGGGCGGTGTTTCCGGGGAGGAAACCGTTCAGATGTACATTCAGGACTGCTGCGGGAGTATTGTAAGACCGGTTAAAGAGCTGAAGGGCTTTCGGAAAGTATGGCTGGAACCGGGAGAGAGCCGGGAGGTTACGTTTACGATTAAAGTCGAGGCATTGACGTTCTGGTCGCCGGCTTCCGGCTACGCGGCTGAGCCCGGCACATTCAAGGTGTACATCGGTTCCAGCAGCCGGGATCTATCGGATGGGATAGAGTTTGAATTGCTGGATGAAATGAATCATAACGGGGAGGAATTGAATTGACCGATCAGCGGGATTTGAAAGCACTGGTTTCGCAGATGACCTTGGAGGAGAAGGCGAGCCTTTGCTCCGGTAAGGACAATTGGCATACGAAAGGGATCGAGCGGCTGGGCATTCCATCCGTTATGGTGACGGACGGACCGCACGGGCTTCGCAAGCAGCGGGCCTCGGCTGACCATCTGGGCTTGTTCGACAGCGTGCCTGCAACATGTTTTCCGTCGGCGGCGGGCGTAGCGAGCTCATGGAACCGTGATTTGATCTACCGGATGGGCGAAGCGCTCGGCAGAGAATGCCAGGCGGAGAACGTAGCTGTATTGCTGGGGCCTGGAGCTAATATCAAGCGTTCTCCCTTATGTGGGCGCAACTTTGAGTATTTCTCTGAAGATCCTTACTTATCAACCGAGATGGCGACCCATCATATCCAAGGGGTACAGAGTCAGGGGGTAGGGACCTCGCTCAAGCATTTCGCGGCCAACAACCAGGAGCATCGGCGGATGACGTCGGACTCTGTGGTCGACGAGCGGACGCTGCGTGAAATTTATTTGGCCAGTTTTGAAGGCGCCGTCAAGCAAGCACAGCCGTGGACGGTGATGTGCTCCTACAATAAAGTGAACGGGGAATTTGCTTCCGAGAATGAGACGCTGCTGACCGATATTTTGAAAAACGAATGGGGCCATGACGGCTTTGTCATTTCGGATTGGGGTGCGGTTAATGAGCGGGCCAAGGCGCTTGCGGCCGGAATGGAGCTGGAGATGCCGTCAAGTCACGGCGAGGGGGATGCAAAAATTGTAGAGGCCGTAAGAAACGGCCAGCTGCCCGAATCCAAGCTGGACGCTGCGGTGGAGCGTCTGCTTGCCGTGATCTTCAAGGCCGTAGATCAGCGAAAGCCTGATGCGGCCTTCGATCAGGCGGAGCATCACCGTCTGGCTCGCGAGGTGGCTCAAGAGAGTATGGTGCTGCTTAAAAATGAAGGCGGACTGCTGCCTTTGGCCCGAAGCGGCCGCATTGCCGTCATCGGCGAATTAGCTAAAGAGCCGCGCTATCAGGGCAGTGGCAGCTCCAAGATTCGTCCGACCCGGCTGGACGATATCTTAGAGGAATTAGAGGCATCGGCCGGCGATGCGAAGGTCCATTACGCCCCCGGCTATAAACTGAACGAAGAGGACATTGACCCGCAGCTGCTTCAGGAAGCGATTGCCCTCGCATCCGAGGCTACCGTTGCCGTTGTTTTTGCCGGGTTGCCAAACCGTTATGAATCGGAAGGCTTTGACCGGAAGCATCTGCGGATTCCGCCGAATCAGATCGCTCTGATCGAAGCGGTAGCGATGGTGCAGCCGAATCTGGCAGTGGTGCTCAGCAACGGCGCACCGGTGGAAATGCCGTGGCTTGGAGAAGCCAAGGCGGTGCTGGAAGCGTATCTTGGCGGACAGGCGCTTGGCGGAGCAATAGCCGACATTCTATTCGGTGACGCGAATCCGTCTGGAAAGCTGGCCGAGACGTTCCCGGTTAAGCTAAGCGACAATCCCTCGTACTTGTTTTTTCCCGGGGAAGGCGACCGCGTCGAATACCGCGAAGGTTTGTTTGTCGGGTACCGCTATTATGATTCGAAAAAGCTGGCTCCCCTGTTTCCTTTCGGTCACGGGCTGAGCTACACCAGATTCGAATACTCCAATCTGACCGTGGATAAAAAGCGGCTAAAAGATAATGAGAAGCTCACCGTTTCCGTCGATGTGATGAATACGGGAGCCCGACCTGGCAAGGAGATCGTTCAGCTCTATGTTCATGATATGGAGAGCAGCGTGATTCGGCCTGAACAGGAGCTGAAGGGCTTTGACAAGGTGGAATTGGCTCCGGGGGAAGCCAAGACCATTACGTTCGAGCTGGATCACAGAAGCTTCGCCTATTATGACGTTGAGCTGAAGGACTGGGTCGTCGAGAGCGGCGAATTTGAACTTCGAATCGGCAAGTCCTCCCGGGACATCGTGCTTACGGAGATCGTTGAGGTGCAGTCCACAACGGTGCGGGAGATTGTATTCCATCGCAACTCCACCGTATCGGATTTGAAAATGACCGTCAAAGGCGCGGCTTTTGTAGAGGATTTTATCGGCAAGCTCCCGTTTGCATCAGCGATTGAAGACAGTTCCCATGCGGAAATGTTTCGGGCGTTCCTGGACGCCATGCCATTGCGCGGCTTGTTGTCGTTCAGCGGCGGCAAAACGACAGAGAAGCAGCTGAGTGACTTGATTGACTATTTGAATAACTGACTGGAATGAGTTGCTAAGAATAGCTGATTCAAACATTACCACAATCATGATATGAAAAAATTCTTCATGTGTCGGATCAGGGAAAGGAAGTGTCTATTCAATGAAACAGGAGCAACCCATGCCGTTGTATCCACGGCCGCGACTTGTGAAATGGCTGGGTGGAGAGAAGAACTGGTCGGGCAGCGTTTCGTATGAAATTCAGGAAAGAGAAGTCCCAGCCGTGGAGCAGGTGAGACTGAAAACTCGATTGGAGCAGGCATTGTCTGGTTCTTTTCGGGATGATCCTTCAACAGATTCGTCCATTCCGATATCGGTCTCTTTACAGGAGAGGCTGCATCCGGAAGGCTATGTCTTACAATGGGATGAAGCAGGTCTCCATATCGAATACAGTCAACCGGCCGGGTTGAATTATGCAGTGGTTACCTTGGTGCAGCTACTCTCTCGCCAAGGCCTTACTTGGAGTTGCTTCCGAATAGAAGATGAGCCCGATTACCCGGTACGCGGCTTAATGCTGGATATCGGACGGAGCAAAATTCCGAAGCTGACCGAGCTGTTCCAGCTGCTAGACCAGATGGAGAGTTTAAAGCTGAATCATCTGCAGCTGTATATGGAGGGATACTGCTTCGAATATACGCAGCATAAGACGGCGTTCCCTGAAAGCACGCCAATGACTGCGGAAGATTTCCGGAGATTGGACGCATACGCCGCAAGCCGATTTATCGATCTGGTGCCGAATCAGAATTGTCTGGGCCACATGGGAGATTGGCTCAGTAAACCTGCATACCGTGACCTTGCGGAGCATCCGGATGGAATGCCGATTGATGGTCCGTATCCATTGACATTCCCTCCCACCACCTTGAATCCTGTGGACCCGCGTTCTCTAGATTTGATCCGGGGGATGTTCGACGGATTGCTGCCCGCGTTCACATCCGATTGGGTGAACATCAATATGGATGAGCCGTTTGGTCTTGGATCCGGCAAAAGCAAGAAGCGCTGCGATGCGATCGGATTGGGTCCGCTGTATATGGAGTATGCAGAGGGCGTGACGGATATCGTTCGAAGCCACGGAAAGAAAGCGATGATGTGGGGAGATGTATTGACCCGCCATCCGGAAGTGGCCGAACGGATCCCGGACGATGTGACGATCCTCGACTGGAATTATGACAGCAGCATTTCTTTTGTTGAGCACTGCAGCATGCTGCAAAAGCACGGAATATCGTATTTCGTCTGTCCGGGTACCAGCTCTTGGTCCTCCCTGTCCGGGCGGACCGACAATATGCTGGACAATATCGCGGACGCAGCGGTCCAAGGTCAGAAATACGGAGCCGGAGGACTTATCGTGACCGACTGGGGAGATAACGGACATTGGCAGGTTCCGGTCATCAGCTATCCAGGGTATGCGTATGCAGCGGGGTTAAGCTGGTGCACGGAAGGCAACCTGCATCGGGAAGATGAACTGAAGAGCTATCTGTCGGAGTACGTATTTAAAGACGCCAGCGGTGAGATCGGGCATTTCCTGATGGAATTGGGACGATACTACCATTTGGAGAACAGCTCGCTTGATAACGGCACCTATCTGAGTGCTTTGCTGACCCGCGGATTAAAGAGCCGGGAGCAGCTGGAGAAAGAACTTAGCTTGTTTTTGCGGATATTTGCAGAGCTTAACGGCACGACAGTCGATTCGTTTCAGCTGAATTTTCAATATCATGACATGCTGGCGTGGCTGAAGAAGCGTAAAGAACAGCTGGGAAGAGTTGATCTTCAAGTTCGCGATGCCGACGTCATTACAGACGAACTGCGTAATACCCTGCGATTGATTGAACAGGCAGTTGGCATTCACCGATATATGTGCCGGATCGATATGTCTGATGCACAAGATGAGGTCAATTGCATCATTGATCTGGAATCTCAGCTCAAGCTGGTTATTGAAGAATTTAATCGATTATGGCGGATCCGCAATAAGGAAGGCGGTCTTACAACCAGCACCCGAGCGATGTATAGGCTGCTTGAACAATACGAAGGGATTCGGCAAACTCAAGAATAAGTTTTAGAGCAGCAGACCTCAACACATTCAAACGCCAATAATTGAAAGAGGTAGTCTGGAGTCATGTTTGGTGAGTTACAGGAGAAAATTTCATTTGTACGAGGATATACTCATAGCATTTAAAGTCGCGATAATCGCGGCTTTTTTTTATGGAGGATCGCTATTTATTATCTAAATGGATAGAAAATATTCGAAAGCGGGAGCTTGGAATGGTAAACAAACAGAACTTCGTTGAATTTGGTTGCAATAACCAACTAAATTCAATTAAAATGTATATAGTTGGTTAATAATACTATTGGGGTTGAATATGATGAAAAGGATTGAATTCCAGAACGAATCGTACGGAAAAGAAATAACCGCAATCAATCGACATTTGCATATGCTGCTTACTCCGCGTCTAGCCCCGCTTCGCTTGGGATTTGGGCAACACATGTTTTTGCTAATGCTTTCAATGAAAGAGGAGGTGAATCAGAAAACACTAAGCGAGCAATTGATGGTCGACAAGACAACGACGGCAAAGGCGATCCGAAAGCTTGAATCTGAGGGTTATATTCGCAAAGAAATTGACCCCATCGATCTACGGAACCAAAAGATATATCTTACCGATTCCGGAAGGGCTGTCGTTCCGAAGATTGAGGAAGCGCTAGCAGAAGTAATGGAGATTGGAACAGAAGGGATCTCAGCAGAAGAGTACCTGGAATTAATAAGGTTGTTAAAAATCATATTAAACAATTTGAACAAACATGTACAAACTTCAACTCGTCAGTGATTCTAATGAGCAGGGGAGATGGATATGAGAATAACCGTCATAGGTTCAACGAGTCCGACAGGACTGGAGGTTCTAAAGTACGGTAAGAAGCGTGGGCACGAGCTTATTGCGTTTACAAGACGCCCGCAGTTGTTAAGTATGGATCAGAGCTTTGACAAGATCGTAACTGGAGATGGACTTCATAAATCTGACGTTCTTCATGCGATTGACGGAAGTGATGCTGTAATTGCGATTATCGGCGGCAAAACCGATATAGCCGGCGTTACGGAAACAATTATTAGATCGATGCAGGAAAGAAAAACCCGGCGTCTCATTTTTGTCAGCTCTTATTTACTCGAAGCCAAACGCCCCAGAATCTTCGCTTCATTCGCAAGATGGATCTTTCGTCACGAATTGACGGAACTTGATAAAGCCGAGAAAATCATCCAGGAGTGTGACCTTGATTGGAGTATCTACCGACCAGCTCAATTAAATAATAACCCTTCAACCGGAAAGATAAGAGTTCAGGAACAACGTCATGGTTTTGCTTCCGGTCCATATCAAATTTCTAGAGCAGACTTGGCCAAGGTATTAGTTGATGCTCTTGATAACAATGCGAACTTCAGGAAAATATATTGTGTTACTTGGAGCAAGGAATAGAGAGGGGATGATAAGATGTATTACCTGTATACTTCACTGTTAGTGTTCCATATTCTATCCGCAATTTTTGGAGTTGGGCCGGTGTTTCTGTTCAATATGATTTTGAAGAGGGCGAAGTCGGTGGAACAGTTGAGATATGCTCATCATATCGTTGAAAAATTGAACCGAAATGCCAATGTTTCCTTTGGTATTATCCTCATATCAGGATTATTGATGGGCTGGATAAACCCTTACTTGTTTCAAACGGAATGGTACATCGCTTCGCTAGTGTTGTTTTTTATCTCAGGCATGTATGCGATCTTTGCGGTTGAACCCATCCTGAAACAAATGCAAGGAATCGCGTCGAATACGTCAGGGCCTAACGAGATTTCCTCAGAATATAAGACGTTATTTCAAAGAAAGCAATCCCGAGATACGGTGGCAAACCTAATAGCAGTCATGATTATTCTCCTTATGGTAATTAAGCCCGCATTTTAAGGTATGAGTATAATACCTGGGAGAGCCTGCCGATCCAATAGGCATACTAAGTCACAGAAATCGCGCCAATATAAATAAGCGGTACATTATGAAATAAGGATTGATCTAGAGTTAACTCTAGGTGATAGACTTAAATGTAAGAAGGGATTTTCATGGAATATGTGAAACTAGGGAATACCGGGCTCGACGTATCCCGCATCTGTCTTGGATGCATGGGATTTGGCGCAGCAGAGCGGTGGGTGCATCAATGGGTGCTTAATGAGGAGAACAGTCGTCCTATTATTAAAAAGTCATTGGAGCTAGGCATCAACTTTTTCGATACGGCGAATGTGTACTCAGACGGTCCAAGTGAGGAGATGTGGGCCGCGCATTAAAGGATTATGCCAATCGGGATGAAATCGTCCTTGCGACCAAAGTTCATTTCCGTATGCACGAAGGTCCTAACGGTATGGGTCTGTCCCGGAAAGCAATTATGAGTGAAATCGACAAAAGCCTCAAGCGCTTGGGTACCAATGGAGGCTCTTCATGATGTGGTGAAAGCCGGAAAGGCCCGCTATATCGGAGCTTCAGCCATGTTAAACGCCAGCGGACTTACATTGGATAAAACCGGGTTGCGGGACCTCTTCCTACAACGCGGTTTTTTTGATTTTATGGGAAAATAAAAAAACTTGGCAGATGCGCCAAGGAGTACAAAAAACAATTGAACACAAAAAAGCGCTATGCTATAATCAGTAGCGCAATTGAAAAGTCATTAAGAAACCGATATTATAATTTATTATCCTAATCTAATTGTACATCGGTGATCCTGATTTGTCAATGCACTTTTTTCGGACCAGATTGAGAAGGAGTGTGTTCAGAAAACATGGAAGCGAAGGAATGGCAGTTAGAACAAGAACGGCTGGATCAGGTAAGGGGAAAGATGAAGGCGAGGATCGACCAGTTGGAACCAAGCGTTACCGGGATGCGCGATCAGGCTGCTGAGATTCGCAGGCGATTCTGGGAAGAGGTTACAGTCAACACGAGCTCGGACGAAGAGTTTGAAGAAACATTTTATACGATTAAACAACAGGCTGCGGTGTTATCCGAAAGGGAGCGTCGTCACCGGCTTCTGAAGCAGCAATGGAGGAGCTTACATCGGCTGCTGCCGTCTCCTTATTTTGGGCGTGTTGATTTTCTAGAGGACGGCCTGAATGTGAGCGAGCAGATTTATATCGGCGTATCATCCTTCGTCGATGAAGATGAATTGAGCTTCCTGGTATATGATTGGCGCAGTCCCATCGCGAGTCTTTACTACGACCATTCCCCCGGTGCGGCCTCTTACGTCACGCCGGTCGGGCAGATCACGGGTATGATGGAGTTGAAACGGCAGTATCAGATTCACGATGGACAAATCCGTCATATGTTTGATGCGAACGTAACGATCGGCGACGAGCTGCTCCAGCAAATGCTGGCCAAAGGCGCGGACTCCCAAATGAAGAGTATCGTATCAACCATCCAGAAGGAACAAAACGCCATCATCCGAAACGATTTTAGCCGGCTGCTTATCGTCCAGGGGGCGGCTGGCAGTGGGAAGACCTCCGCAGCCTTGCAACGTGTGGCGTATTTGCTATACAAAAACCGCGATTCGCTTAAGGCAGACCAGATCGTTCTTTTCTCGCCAAATCAAATGTTCAACAGTTATGTATCCACTGTCCTTCCCGAGCTCGGCGAGGAGAACATGCAGCAGACGACTTTTCAGGAATATCTCGAATATTGGCTGGGTTCATCCTTCCATGTCGAGGATCCCTTCAATCAGATCGAATATGTGTTGACCGCACAATCAACTCCGAATTACGAGGCTCGTCTTCAAGGGATGAAGTACAAGGCATCCGAAGCTTTCATGAGGGCTCTGCAGAACTATGCGAAGTGGCTGGGGCGGGAAGGCATCCTGTTCAAAGGCATTCGGTTTCGGGATCGTGTTCTGATAACGTCGGAGCAAATGAGAACCCAATTCTACAGCTACGATCCTTCCTTGAGCTTAGCCAATCGTGTTGATCTCTTACAAAAGTGGCTTCTGAAGGAACTTTCATTATTAGAGCGCAAAGAGCGGAGGGCGTCCTGGGTTGAGGAGGAGCTTCAATACCTCGACAACGAGCAATATGCGGAAGTTTTCAGCGAGTTGCATAAGGATAGGGAAGTGTTTGATATCGCCGAGCGTTATGCCGTTGTTTACGAGAAAATAAGCAATAAGCGCAGAGAAGATGAAGGTGACTTTGACTTCGCCGAGCGGGAGGAAGACATCCTCAGCCAAAGGATTGTGAAGATGAGCTTCAAACCGCTAAGGCAAGGCGTGAAGCGATTTTCGTTTATCGATGTCCAAAGCTTATACGTCCAATTGTTTGATGATGAAGCTGCTTATCGAGAGAAGACAAATGAGACCGAGATCCCTGTTCTATGGTCTGAAATTTGTAGGCAAACCAAAGAAAAGCTGGACCGGCTCGAATTATTCTATGAGGATGCGACTCCGTATCTGTATTTAAAAGAACTGATCGAAGGCGTTCGAACGAACACGGAGATTCGGCATGTGTTCGTCGATGAGGGGCAGGATTATTCGGCGTTTCAATATGAGTATCTCAAAAAACTATTTCCGCGTGCCCGCATGACGGTACTCGGTGATTTCGGGCAGGCGATCTTTACGCAGTCTACCAAGCTGCATGAGTCCGATTCGCCGCTTACTCGACTTTATGGTGAAGCCGAAACTTGTTTGATCCACCTTGTGCGCAGCTATCGTTCAACACTGGAGATTGTGGAATTTACGAAAACGCTGCTCTCTGCTGAGTCGGAAATCGTCCCCTTTGACAGGAGCGGACATAAGCCGCTTCTTGTGAAGTTAGATGACGAAGAAATGCGCGATGCACGAATACTGAAAGACATCGCAGCACTTAGAGCCGAGGGCTTAGACTCTATTGCCGTCATTACGAAGTCTGCGGCTGAAAGCCGCGCAGCCTTTGAATCTTTAAGGGAGCAAGGAAGCGAAGGATTGCAGCTCATTACGAAGGAGACGGTCACCTTTGAAAAAGGAGTTATGGTTATTCCCGTATATCTCGCCAAGGGTGTTGAGTTTGATGCCGTTCTGATTTATGAGGCATCACCTCAAGCTTACAGCCGGGAAAACGATCGCAAGCTTCTGTATACAGCATGTACGCGGGCCATGCACCGACTTCATGTATACACAACGGACGATTGGTCACCGTTCGTGCAGGCATTGCCAGCTGATTTATATGAGAAAGCGGCATATTGACGGATCCGTGATGACGCCCTCCGCCACAAGGTTCTGCTCATGATTTAGCCATTTCTTCGAGAACAGATCAATTTGATCCTCGAGCTAATTTTTAACCATGCACAGCTCGATGATCAGAAAGCAGTGATCATGTCAGCTCCTATGCAAACAAAGGCGCTGACTCGCTTGTATGAAAACATGTAAACAGCCTTTGCCGTTATTCGGCCAAGGCTGTTTTTTTGCGCTTATTAGTCTGAACTCTACGTCATTCATTGCAAGGGCAGGGGACTTTCCTTTCCGGCCCAGAATTGTGGGTCTTGTCGATAGACATGACCTTTTATCGTCTTAGCCGAAGTTAAATGCTGACTGTAGGTTCAACCGTCGTTATTCTATTATTGACGGAATCGAGTTGTACTGTTGCGCCAATTGGCAAGGCGGCTTTATACATCCCATGTCCTGTAGCAAGATTTGTTATAAGCGGCTTACCGAGAGGTACAACAAATTCGTTGATTAAATCTTCATAGGATATGCCATAAGCTGCCTGGCAGCCTGAGCATTCTCCCATAATAATGCCGATGCAGTCATTAAATTTACCGGCAAGCTTTAAATCGTTCAAGTATCTGTAGACGGTATTGGTGGGTTCATGCGTTTCTTCAAGAACGAGAATTTTACCCCGTGTATCGATTTCGAATGGCGTGCCCAGCGTATCGACAAACGATGTGAGATTACCGCCCACAAGCTGCCCCGTCACGTTGCCCGGAATACGGCTTATCAACGGCATCCCCGGCGGATTCAAGATTGGCCGGGTTAATGAATACACGGATGTCGCGGAAAAAAACTGATCGAAATTATAAGCGGGCGTTTCGGGTTTGAAGTCAATAAGCATCAGACTATGGAATGTTATTAAATCTACATATTGATGCAGAACATTTAATAGTACCGTGATGTCGCTGTACCCCGTGACGATTTTTGGGTTACTTCGTATCTCGTCGTAATCCAGGTAGGGAAGAATTCCGGCCACGCCTGTACCGCCTCTGGTAGGCAGTATCATTTTTACCTGCTCATCTCGAAACATCATCATTAAATCGGAGGCTCGCTGCTCGTCTGTGCCGGCAAGAAACCCGTTTTGCGCATATACATATTGACCCAATACAACATTAAGCTCCATTGTTCTCAAATATTCGATTCGTGCATTAATGATGCCTGCAGCGAGCGGGCTGCCCAAGGTAACGATTCCAACGGTATCGCCCCTCTGCAAGATTGGCGGAGGTATCGGCATATTCTTTTCTTCCCTTCCTGAGAATAGAAGAAGCCATCGTGATCATGTCTTTAGAATATATTGGCTAGATTCGCAATGCAGTACTAAAAAAGAATTTTGAAAAGTTTGTATTCTTAGTTGAGATAGGGGAAGGGAGAAGGCTTGAGCGGGTTTGTTACTGGTGGTGCTACCTTCTACGAAGACTTCGATTGATGGATAGCTGTGTCGATGTAGGCTCTCAAGGTCTTGATAAACGTACGCATGGCGTATCCGACATACCTGTCGCTGCGGTAGATCAGACAAATGTCCTGAGAAGGCGTAGGGTTCCTGAGGTGCACGACCTTGATGTCCGGATTGTGAAGATTCTCCAATAGAAGTCGCGGCAGAACACAAGCGCCGACTCCGCTCTGTACCATCTGAAGGAGGGAAGATAACGTTGTCGTCACCAATTTCGACTGAAGTGTAAACCCGTTGTCCATGCAAAAGCGGTCAATCACCTTGCGGCATTGGTGGTCTCCTGGGAACATGACCATCTTTAAGCCTTGCAGCCTGTTCAAGGGGATGAAATTCTCCGTGGCAAGGGGATCATTCCTACTTACAGCCAATGAGAACTCCTCATGAAACAGGGGAATTGTCGTGAGACGTTCATCGATAACAGGTCCAATGGTTACGCCCACATCGATGCTTCGGTCCAGGACTTGTTCGGTTACTTTCGTGGTTTCCAAAAGGGACAGTGAGAGGGTGGGGTAGGTCTGATGGAAGTTTAATAGCATGGCATTGAACATGAGATCCGCGTCACCGGGCAAGACCCCGATGGAAAGGGACCCGCCTTGCATTTGCTTCAGATCTGCAATGGCGTCGCCCGCTTGCTGCAGATGCCTGAAAACGGCAGCACCGTGTTCGCGAAGAATGGCTCCAGCGTCTGTAAGGACAATGGTTTTTCCCACACGATCGAACAGCAGAACTCCGAGTTCTTCTTCCAATCTTCTTATCTGCTGGCTAATGTTGGGTGCGCTGACTCCCATTTTTTCGGCAGCTCTCGTGAAATGAAGCTCTTCACAAATGGCCATGAAATATTGCAGTTGTTTTAACTCCAATGCTCGCACCTGCTTTCTAATGCATCGTGTATCATGCTCAATCCTTATTGTTGCTCCGACTTCTTCTTCTGTCAACGAATAATCGTTAACTGATACTTAACGTTCCGGTAACGCCCACTGCATTGATGGTTAGTTCCGTAAGACATAAAATGGGAACATATCAAGCGGTTCTCACGATAAAGGAGGAATTAGCATGTCTGAAATGATTATCAATACGGCAACAACCGCACGTCAAGTGCTGCAGCAGCAGGTGCAGGCGATCCCGGAGGAACTGTTCGATATCCAACCGGCTGGTTTCAACAATACGGTCCGTTGGAATGTCGGCCATATGATTTATTGGATGGATAAGTATTCTCCCTTGATCTTCGACTCCACGCCTATCGTACCGGGCTCTTATGAAACGCTGTTTAACTCTGGCACAAAGCCCTTGGATTGGACGGTTGCTCCACCATCGAAGGAAGCGATGGTCGAGATGTTAACGGCGCAGCTTTCCCGTATCACTGAGTTGAAGCCTGAAATGCTGGGCGAGGAGCTTTCGGCTCCGTTTGACTTGGGACCGTTCCATTTCAACACCTCTGGTGAGCTGTTAAACTTTATCCTGATTCATGAAGCTTTTCACCTTGGAACGATTTCGAGCCAGTTAAAGGTTCTTTCGTCGAGTTAACCAATGTTAAGCAAGATTCCTATTTCAAGACGTCTCACCATTCAAAACGACTCAATGAAAACTCAATTATATTTGAAGCAAACAATAAACCGTAATGAGGAGGAATTTTCTATGGAGAAATCTCTAGACTCAGTCCAATCCCGAACATGCGAAGGGTTTGATGCCTTTAGGCATGCGTTGGAAACGGGGGATACAGCTGATTTTCTTAATAAGGTTACGGAAGACTTTCATTTCTCTGTTCCGCTCCCGCTAGAGGGGTGGAATCATGAACAGCAAGGCAAAGAGCGGTTTGAGGAATTGATCAGGTTCGAGCGCTCCGTATTTCAGATGCAGCTGACTCCGCTCATCGTTCTTGAGAATGAGGACAACGGGATGGTGGTATTTCGCTCGGAAGGCTTGTTGAATGGGCGGCCTTTTCGTAATGAGCTTGCAATCGTCTTTGAATTTGAGGCAGGGCGGATCCGCTCCTTCCGCGAATATGTAGGTATGCCGTTAAAAAACTACGAGAACCCATAATAGATATAAAAGCTGCAGTGTATATTGGAAGCCAGACTCCATTCGGATCAGGCTTCCAATACATGTTCCAGACGTACACGCTCAATTTAACGCTTTCGGCCTTGTTCAGTATGCTTTACGAGCTGCAATTCTACTTATCCTTCAGATTAATTCTAAAAACATCCCCCGCATTACCACCAAAAACCATCATGCCGCTTCAGGCGGTACTACCGTGTTCTTGTTGCTTGCCTCCCGCGAAGAGCTCGTTGTCTCATTCATAACCGAAGTGTATCTATGCTTGTTAAGAATATATTATATTTATGGGCCGTCTTCGAATACAATGTACGTATAGCCAAGCACGAGATCAAGCCTGAAGCAAGCGATCCGGCCCGCCTTAGAACGCGACTTGGCCGGTGTTCACGGGTGAATCAAACCAACTACAAGTTTATCGGAGGGGATTCGAATGGGTAAACAGTTTCCGGCCATGCTCCCCGAGCATATGGCCTTCATCCGAAAGCAGCAGCTGTTCTTTGTCGGAACGGCGCCCATGTCGAGGGATGGGCATGTCAATCTGTCGCCGAAGGGATATGACACGTTTCGGATATTGTCCGATCGTAAGGTTGCGTATTTGGATTTGACCGGAAGCGGCAATGAGACCAGCTCTCATATCGAAGAGAATGGTCGTATCACGATGATGTTCTGCGCATTCCAGGGGCCGCCGAACATCCTGCGCCTATACGGGACCGGAACAGTGATTCTCCCGGAGGACAACGAGTGGGAGCAGCTGTACGAAATGTTCGAGCCGCTGCCTGGAGTCCGGCAGATAATTATGGTCGACATACATAAAGTCCAGACGTCCTGCGGCTATGCGGTTCCATTCATGTCGTACGAGAAGGAGCGAGAGACGCTCCAGCGGTGGGCGGAGCAAAAAGGCGAAGAAGGCTTGCACAGTTACTGGCAGGAAAAGAATTTGAGCAGCCTCGACGGATTGCCGACGTCTCTTGGGAAACGTATAAGGACATAGCGGTTGGTATCTCGCGGCTGGACGATGGGACAAGAGTGACTTTGAGGAGGTTGAAAGTGGAACATTCCCAAATCGTACATACAATCCTTGCAAAATTAGGAAATGAACGTTTGCTTACGGAACTGACAACAAAATTGTCGCAATCGGAGATGACTACGCTTCTTCTCGCGCTTTCACAAGAAATGACGGCTCAAAGTTCTCCCGTCGACTTGTTAAACAAATATGCCACGAATCGTTTTGTGAAGCCTTCCGAACTCAGTCCAATTAAACTGAAGAAAATAGAGCTTGATATGCTCGAATTGGCCGAAAATAGCGGATTTACCTCATTGGAGCTTTCTCCAGCTAGTCCGTTGGGAAGCTGTTCAGTGATTGCAAAGGTTGATCAAAACAAGGTGATATCAGCAACAAGAGGCGTTGAATTGATGTCGGACAGCACCAATATGCTTGCGATTTATCTGGCGAATGGCATAAAGAACAAATCAATAAACAACAGCATCAACGATGTGCATGTTTGCGCAGCCAGCAGAGTCACTCGAGGGCAATGGTATAAACAGGCCAACGTCCTGCCTCATTTCGGTTTATTCACCTTGGTTAGTTCAGGAAAAGATACCGGTTCATATCGCTTCGAGAAAGATACACTGACCCGGCACATCGCATTCTATCTCAATTATTATGGTGGGAAGCTTGGTCAGGAGACAAAGGTATTTCTTCATATGCGCAAGGGCTATACCGATTCAGAAGGTTTCCTGGACAGAATGGTCGATCATTTGAATGTAGAGTTTCCCTCCTGCTTATTTATCGAAGATAGGGTAGAGAGCAGCAACCAGTATTATAAAGGCCTGAACTTCGAAGTGAATGTGAATGGAGTGAATATAGTAGATGGCGGTTTCGTGGATTGGACCCAGCAATTGCTCGGGAACAAGAAGGAACGATTGTTGATTAGCGGGACGGGCATGGATTTACAGTTGATCACCGGAATGATTCAATGAACGAGTCAGTTTCAATCAAAATCGAATTCGATTCAATTCGATTGAACTGCTGCTAAACTGAACTGAATCTGCGATCGGCAGCAAAAACTTCATCTACGCATGCGAGGGTCGCGGATTCCGTTGACACGACACCAAACAGTGTCCTATACTTAATTGCAACCGCTCTGGAGCTCGAGAATGGATTGGAATTGCTGCATAAAAAACTTGAGGGGGGACCTCGATGGTAAACGGTGAAAGGAATTCAAAGATAGATCCCTATTTTAACAAACTTAAGAAGTGGAAGGAAGAATTTAAGCTGCTGAGAGAAATCGCTCTTGACTGCGGGTTGACCGAGGATTTTAAGTGGATGCATCCATGTTACACGCTTGACGATAAAAACATCGTTTTGATTCATGGCTTTAAGGATTACTGTGCGCTTCTGTTTCACAAAGGGGCGTTGTTAAAAGATCCCCATGGGATTCTAATCCAACAAACCGCGAATGTTCAGGCGGCGCGTCAGATTCGGTTCACCAATGTTCAAGAGATCGATGAAATGCAACTTATCTTGAAAACATATATTGATGAAGCCATCGAAGTTGAGAAAGCCGGTTTGCAAGTGAACTATAAAAAGAATAGGGAATACACCATACCGGAAGAATTAGAAAGCAAATTCGTGGACATGCCCGATTTAAAAGCGGCTTTTGAAGCATTGACACCGGGACGACAAAGAGCATATATTCTACATTTTTCTACACCCAAGCAATCCAAAACCCGAGAGTCAAGGATTGAAAAATATATTGCGCATATCCTGGATGGGAAGGGGTTAAATGATTAATTTATGTTATCTTTGTGGGAGGAAGAGAACATACATAGATTAAACTCCGCGTTAAACGCGGAGTTTTTTGTTTGCAATTAATCGTTATTGGGGTGGCTTCCTTATCCTATGGCTCACTGCTTTAGATAAGAGAGCAATCCAAACAAATTTCAACAAAAAAATAATTTTCGGTTGCACCTAACGTAACGTCATCTTTTATACTAAAACTACCGGTACATAGTTAGCGCTAACTAAAGGAGCTCTTATGAAACGAAATTGGAAGGTAGGGGAGCTTGCCAAACAAACGGGGCTCACCGTGCGGACTTTGCGATTTTACGATCAAATCGGTTTGTTCTCTCCATCGGACAAGACGGAGTCCGGTCATAGGCTGTACGACGAATCTGACCTGTCACGCCTGCAGCAGATTATATCGCTTAAAGAATTAGGCTTATCTTTGGAGGATGTAAAGCTCATCCTGAAGGACGAGCAGATCAGCCCACTAGAGATCGTCAAGCTGCAAATAGCCCGAATCAAGGAACAAATCAAGGTGCAGCAGCAGCTTCTTGAACAGCTTCATCATCTATCCAAGTCGATGCAGGGGATGGCGCCATTAGCGGTTGAAGACTTCACTGACCTCATGCAAGCGATTAAAAAAAGCCATGAGAAGTTAGTCATCGAGCGGAGAACGAGCTGGGAACACCATCTGGATGTATTGGGTAATTTTATTGCCGAGGAAGAGAAAAAATCGAAATCTAGGGAGGATTAATTATGAACGAACGATTTGTTAAACATGCCACTTTCGTCGTCGAACGGTCTTATTCAGCTTCGCCTGCGAGGGTCTATCAAGCTTGGGCCGATCCGGCTGCCAAAGCAAAGTGGTTCTCAAAACCCGATATTTTCGAGTTTCATGTGGGGGGACGCGAATATAGCAGCGGTGGCCCGCCAGAGGGGCCCGTCTTTACGTTTGACGCGTGCTACCAAGAGATTGTGCCGGAAGAGCGCATCGTCTACAGCTATACCCTGGATTCGGATGACAAACGTATCTCCGTTTCAATCACAACGGTCGAGCTCATCCCGACCGAGGATGGCACAAAGCTGGTCTTCACGGAGCAGGGGGCATTCTTAGACGGGTATGATACGCCTGAAGTGCGTGAGCATGGGACAAATGAGATGCTTAATGCACTTGGAAAGACACTCGAATAGCGGCTTCCAGCATGTTAAACCCCACTGTTAAAAAAATCAGTGGGGTTTAACCACAACCTGGATAATAGAGGCTAGAGTGAAGAATTGTTAAATAGATATCTATTACTCTTTCCGACTTATAAACTCATTCGGAATATCTTCACCTTCCGGGTTATTGTTTTTAATTTGGCTAAGACGTCCATTGCGATACTCACCACCATGAACCTTGTTCTGGCGCTGACCATTATTATCCGTACGATCATGCTGATTATGATTATAGTTCCTGTTATTTGCCATTTCGCATACCACCCTTTTCTCTAAGATGTACAACATAGAATGTGTATTGAGATCAGATTTATGCAGATTGGCGGCTCGAGGACTCTAATTTAGTTGCCTGGTTGGTTCCGCCGTGAAGTAAATCTCGTTATATACCATGCACTTTGTAAACTTCTTAAGTACCTCACATCGGTATTGCCCGTTTTGGAATAAATCTAGGTAGCTGTTTTCGCTGCGGATATACTTTCCATCATCGTACCAGTTCATAAATCGATTGTTAAATCTTCTTTTCATACAAAAATACGGCTCCATGACGATAACCTTGCCACCTGGTTTCAAAATGCGTTCAAACTCGACCAAATATGAACGAATCTGCTCATCTGATATATGGTGAAGAACAGCAACGACAAAGATATAGTCAATGGAGTTGTTTTCTATAGGGATCTGGCGTTCATCAAATATTTCAAATGTATGGTTGGGGTACAGTCTTTTGGCCAGACGAACCCGATCCATATTGGGCTCAATGCCAAGATACCGATCTGAATGACAAATAGAGCAATTTGCTCCGGTACCCGAACCAAAATCAAGGATGAACTTATTCTCCAATTGGAAGTGCTTCTGAATATGGTCATGGATATATTTTTTGGTAATCCATTGGGGACGGACAAACCAGTGATACAAACGCGGAGACAGAGGCATTTCTAACAAGTCACCACCCTTTTTATATAGCACAAAGGTTAATCTGACTCATCGTCCCATTCCTTATACGTAGAAAAATTAACCGATTCCCATCGATAAAGGCAAATAAACTATTTATATAAATAAAGCAGCCGGAGTTTGTCATCCGACTGCTTTATTAAGTTCACTCTTCAGGAAAATTATCGAATAGACCTGAGCATACGACTCCATGCATTTCCGTTGAGCCTGCGTCTATATGCCATTCCAATCAGTGTAGCACCCACCCCAACAGCCAATAAAGATATAACGGTTTTCTGATTATTGATTTTGAAAGGGATCATTCGCTGCATTTCATTCACTCCTTCATCTGAAATATTTGTTCGAGCTCCGAACCATCGTATTATGGGTACGTTATGAACTCTTCATTCAGAAAAAGGATGGGTATAATGATGCTGCAATTTGTTTCCATGTATGATTAAACGTTCCCCTTACTTTCGTTTACGAAACATGCGATTTCGTTTGATATCCGCTTGACCTTTATGCTTTAGGATTTTAGAGGATAAAAGCATAAAGGAGGAGCACATGAAGCGAAAATGGATCGCCGGCTTATTATCCGGCATACTGATCGGCAGCAGCTTATTTGAGCTTGCACTTGCAAGTACCCCGGCCTATGCTGCGCCATCGGGAGCGATGCCCGTATTTATCTCGGAAGTTTATCCCGATGACCGGTCGAATCAGCAAACAATCGAGGGCGCGGGCGGGGCCGATCTGTTCGAATATGTTGAGCTTTATAATCATTCGGGAGCACCGATCTCGTTTAATGACGAGTTCAACATTCGTTACGACTATAATACGGGCGTGAAGACGTTGACGGTGACGGACACGGTCTACGGCAATCCGGATGGGGTGGTCATCCCGGCAGACAGCCCGGCTGTGCTCTGGGTGGAACGGACAAGCTCGTCCATATCCGGGGCGGCCGCCGCATTGACCGAATCCGATTTTCGTCAGTATCACTCGGTTCCCGGCCATGTGCCGGTATTCAAGCTTCGGGGACAGGACGGCCTCAACAACACGGACCGCGGCTTATACATAACCCGAAAAGGCGATGACGCCGCCGTGATCAGCGGCTTCTATTATACCGCCGAGGATGTCGGCGACGGCAAGAGCGTGCATCTTCAGCCGCCTGCCGGCGGTACAGGAATGATTCCTTACGCCCGGGAAGCTGCGCCTTCCGCCGGAATCATCGATCCGGGGCAGCTATCGCCGCCTGACAATCGTGTACCTGATATCAGTCACACGCCGGTTACTTCGGCCGATCGGACGCAGCCGCTGACCGTAAGCTCAAGTGTCTATGACGCAGACGGCGATGCGCTAAAAGTAAAGCTGTATTACAAAACGGCCGTCAGCAGCCCCTACAGCATGATCGACATGGTCGGTCGCGGCAGTGATCAATTTGATGCGGTCATTCCGGCCGATCAGTTGATCGGGGAGAAGCT
Source organism: Paenibacillus sp. JZ16 (assembly GCF_015326965.1). NCBI lineage: Bacteria > Bacillati > Bacillota > Bacilli > Caryophanales > Paenibacillaceae > Paenibacillus > Paenibacillus sp. JZ16. Next base: position 1,095,969 of record NZ_CP017659.1, on the reverse strand, counting down.
GCAGTATTATATCGAGGCAGCGGATGGAATTCAGCAGGCGAGATCCGCCGATTATGAAACGGCTTTAACCGGAGGAGCTGCCGGCGGGACCGTTCCGCGCATCCTGATTACTGAACTTCTGCCGAATCCGGCCGGGGATTACCGGTGGGGAAGCGGCAACCAGTACGAATACGTTGAAATCTACAATAATTCGAATCAGGTATTGGACCTTAAGGATTATACGCTCTGGTATCTGTACCCGAGTCAGACGGCACCTAAGAGTTGGATGATCCCGGATCATACCGCAATCGAGCCTTACAGCTCGGCCGTCATCTGGTTCGCGAAGGAAGCCGTGGCCAACGGCAAAGGATACACAACGACGGCCGACTTCAACCTGCACTTTAACAGCACACTGAACGATAACGACATTATTTTCTACGATAATTCGAAAGCTTCGGATTTCAATCTTCCGAATTCCCTGCATCGCGGGCTTGCTCTGTCCGCGCCGGGACAAGCCCATTCGTACATCGTACAGGCCTGGTATGATCCCAGCACGCCGGACAGCCCGGACAGGCTGGTCAACGACGTACGTAATGCAGTCGTTCGATATGCCTATCCGGATGCAGGGACGACCATGAGAAGATTGGATAACCGGATGTACGCCAATCCTGGCAGCATTGATCCGGGGCAGGTGCCGCCGGTAACAGGCGTCGACATGATAGCCCCGACGCTCGAGCATGAGCAGACCGCCTATAATTTGGGCAAGGGTCAGGCATATGCAGTTACCGTCACTAGCGACGAGCCACTTGCTTCCGCCGAGGTGTTGATTGGAGCAGCCTCCGAGGAGCCGACGGCTTTTACGGATAAACATGCGCTGACGCTTGCGTCCCAGGATAATGGACGTTATGTCTACCAAGGCTCGATCACGCTGAATGAAATCGGAGCCTATCGTTATATCATCGATGCAGTCGACGGAAACGGCAACCGCACGCGGGTCCCATATAACTCCAGAGGCGGGCTTCTGACAGTTAACGAAGAAAGCACGGGGACGGAGCTGCCGGATCCGGGGTTATCCTTAGCCAAAGGCAGCATGCTGAGCGGGAAGGCATCCTTCTACGCTTACGGCTCCCGCGCCGAGGACGATATCGAAGTTCGCTTCGACGGCAATCCGCTGCCGCTTCGCAAGGCGCTGACGGGCAAGGTAAAGCTGGGCATGCAGACCCGGGGGATCGATCAGATCTATCAAGCGTCGGCAAGCGCACTCAATGCAAGCGGAGAGACGGAATTTTTCGGGCGCATACTGCCCAAATATATCGACGGCGCATGGTCGATGTTCGATATGGCTCCCGACCTCTTCGTGACCGGAACGACTGTTTCCGTCCATACCGGGAATGAGAATGCGCCGTATCAACTCAAAGATCACGACAAGGTATTCGGCAAGAACAATCATGACGATTTCGAAGTGATGAATCTCCATCTCGTGCTCCCGGACGGTTCGGTAGTCAAACCGGATAAGGTGCTGAACTACCTGGGCAATCTCGGACAGTCGACCGTGAATTATCGGGAGGATACGTATTACGGTTTCGGAGATGCGGATTACGGCAGCAACCCGAACAAGCCGATGATCAGCGATTTCCATTTTCCGATTCCGCAGGACAAGTTCACGGCAAGATATGCAGAGCTCGACACCGCTTCCGTAAAGGATGGGGTGTATCCTCTAAGCATGTCAATGAACGGACAAGCCTTCCAGTCCATCGACGTGACTGTGGACAATACCGCTCCCGAGATTGAAGGAATATCGTATGGGGAAGGGCAGTTGTTGACCGACGCCATGCAGCTCAAAGGGGCGTTCACGCTGGATGTGGTCGCATCGGACCATCTAAGCGGCGTGACCGACATTACGGCGGAGCTTGATGGCGAGCCAATCTCACTTCCTTACGAAACGTCTTCCGCGCTGCTTGCACCGGGCGAGCATATTCTAAAAGTGACCGTACTCGACGGAGCAGGCAATTCGGCGGACATCTCCCGTAACTTCATAATTGAAGACGAGATACCTCTTCTTCCTGGCGAAGTTTCCCCAGCCGATTTCGCGGAGAACACAGGGTTGAATCCGAGCCTGAGAGCGCGACTCAGCGATCCGAGCGGGGACTCGATGGACGTTCGCTTCTTGGAAGGGGATAAATACGATTTTGCCCGTGAAGACGGGATCAAAGGCCATATCAACGTTGCAGACCGGGAGCCGCCGCTTGTACTGGCGCCGGACGGCGAAAAGGGAATCGGCAAGGAGGAGGCCGACAAAGTTGCTTACCCTGACGGGGAGTATCTTGTTACGGATACGGAATCCGGCTTCCCATATCATCGATTCGAAGTCCAACTGGACGAAGCATGGTCGGAACAGGATACGGTAGAGCTGCACTGGCAAGGACGTACGCTTCCTGGACGCATCGTGACGCTGTATGCATGGGATTATGAGACGGGCAAGTGGACCGCGCTAAAGTCGGCCACCGGTGATGAAGCCGAATCCGACATTACCCTGACAGCAGAAGTGGATCCTAAGCGTTACGTGCGAAACGACAAAATCCAGGCCATGGTTCAGGATGAAGTGAAGAGCGCGAATGCGCCGTTCAACATTTTGTGGTTTACGGACACGCAGTATTACGCGGAATCGTACCCGGACATATTCGATAAACTGGGCGATTGGATCGCAGAAGAATATAAGAAGGGCTTGTTCAGTTATGTGATCCATACCGGCGACATTGTGAACGTGGCTGACGACGAGAAGCAGTGGGTGGTAGCCGACCGCAACTTGAAGAAGCTGGATGAAGCGGGCGTACCGTATGGTGTACTCGCGGGCAATCACGACGTCATCATTGATGGTGTGGATTACTCCTACTACGGTAAGTATGTCGGGGCCGACCGGTATAAGAACAATCCTTGGTATGGCGGGGAAATGGATAACAACCGCAACCATTACGACCTCGTGTCGTTTGGAGGCCATGACTTTATTTTCCTGTATATCGGCTTTGGACTAGAGGACACGCCAGAGACGATCGCTTGGGCCAACGAGGCGCTGAAGAAGCATGCGGACCGCATTGCGATCGTCGGCATGCATGCATATCTGGAGAGCAACGGCACCTTGTCCAATATGGCGCAGAGCGTTTATGACCAGGTCATCGCGCCGAACAAAAACGTACAGCTGGTGCTAAGCGGACATTATCATGCTGCGAACCGGGTCGTGAAGACGGTGACGCATCCGGACGGATCGACAAGGCAGGTCATCGAAATGCTGGCGGACTATCAGGGAGGACCGAACGGAGGCAACGGGTATCTGCGCCTGCTGAAATTCGATCCAACCTCCGGTACGCTGGACGTGGATACGTATTCACCTTACTTAGACGATTATAATTTCTTTGATGATGCCATCGAGGATTTTACCGAGCCGTTTGCGTTCAGGGACATTCAAAAACGGGTGGCAACCGATTATTTTGCGGTTAACGTGTACAAAGATACACTGATTGGCGAGCAAAAGGACGTGAAGTCCGGGGAAATCGCCTCTACCGTATGGAATGGACGCGAAGCCGGTGAGACGTATTACTGGTATATGGATATTACCGATGAATTCGGCGCCAAGCAGCTTAGCCCAATCTATCGCTTTACGACCTCGAAGAAAACGTCTCCTCCGGGCGGCGGGAATGACGGAGGCGGAAACAATGGGGGCGGCGGCAACAACGGAAATAACGGAAATAACGGAAATAACGGCAACAATGGCAACAACGGAAACAACGGCAATAACGGAGGCAACAGTAATCATCCGGGTCAAAGCAAGCCAGGAGGAACGCTGCCGACCACCGGACCTTCCAGACCGGGAACGATTACGGCGGAGGTCGCCATAAACGGTCAGAAGGCTCAGGTAGCGATCGGCGAAGCAGAGCTCAGCCGTGCCTTCGACAGCGTCGCAGCGAACTCGCGCGGAATCAAGACCGTGACGATACAACTGGACGAAAGTGCCCGGTCTTTCAACGGTGAAATCGTCATCCAGGTCCCGTCAGCTTCATTGAACCGCAATCACACGCGGGAACGGATCGAGATCGTTACACCGCAGGCAACCGTGAAGCTGCCTTCCGATATGCTGAACCGTCTGTCGGAAGCAGGGCAGTTGACGAGCCTCGTAATTCGGCCGGGTAATCGAAGCGGGCTTTCCGCGGACCGACTTGCCGGGATTGGGAACAGACCGGTCGTCGAGTTGCTGCTGCAAATCGATGGCAAGACGGTGGAATGGCCGGGAAGCGGCACCCCTGTAACGGTATCGCTCCATTATGAAGCCAAGGCTGACGAACGAGCGGATCAGTTAGTCGCGTGGGAAGTCGATGCGATGGGCTCCGTATCTGCTGTGCTGAACGGATATTACAATGCCAATACTCGTACCTTGACTTTCGAGACGGACAAGCTTGGCACGTATGCAGTCGCATATAAGCAAGTATACTATCGGGATGTAGAACCGGGCAGCTGGTATGCAGACGCCGTACATTTCCTCTCTGCCCGAGACATAGTTAAGGGGACAGGGGGAGGTCAGTATCTCCCGCAGAAGGAGATCAGCCGGGCCGATTTTCTGGTCATGGCCATGAACGCCTTCGGCATCAAACCGGAGAATACGGATGATGACAGTAATTTTGCCGACGCGGGCAGCCGGTACTATACGCCGTATTTATCCGCAGCGAAGAAGCTGGGACTGGTCCATGGAACGGGAGATAACCGGTTCAGACCGGAGGACTCGATCACGCGTCAGGATATGGTCGTCATGCTCCATGCGATCATGGAATCGGCCGGTAGCGAGTTGCCGGGTGGAGATGATAACATCGAACGCTATACCGATGCGAAAGACGTATCCGGTTATGCGAAGGAAGCGATGGACTTCATGCTGGATGCCGAATTGATTCAAGGCACAGGTGGAGGCAAGCTGTCACCGAAGTCCGTTACCGATCGGGCAATGGCAGCAGAGCTGATCTACAACTACCTGGTCAAAAGCCGGGAAGCTTCTTAAGAATCAGAATAAAGATCAGTTATATCATGTTCATGGATTAACGTAGTTAGAGCGGGAGGAGCCTCCCGCTCTTTTTGTTGCCGTTCGGTTGCGGCTGTGATTTCAGGCTGTTGTTAAACTAACTGTCAGATACGTTCAATTAAGGTACTATACTTTGGATATCTTCCTTGACTTGTTCTGGTTATATTTTGTAATCTGTTCTTGGAGATGAAGGAAAGGGGACTCGTATTCCAATGTGGACTTCCTTGTAATGGTTTGATTGTAGGTGATCGCGTGATTCGACCTTGGCTAATTGCCATAGGTTTGGTGAATCATGCCATCCTCAACCATTTCGAGGGATGCGAGAGACCGTTTATTTCATCCGCTGCGCGAATACTTGATGTATCCGCTTTTTTTGGTTAAGGCAGCGGAAGCAATTCATCTCCCATGATGAACGATTCTCTTGTCTTCTCTTAACCGTAGGAGGTATTTCTAATCTTGAAGAGACTGCAAGGGAAAATTGCCATCGTAACTGGCGTAAGCCGTCCGGGGGGAATCGGAGCCGCGATATGCCGGACATTGGCTCGCGAAGGTGCCGATTTATTCTACACTCATCTATATGACTATGATAAAACAATATATCCAAATGACGCAGACAAGAGTTGGCCAAATTTATTTGCCGACGAACTTCGCCAGTTGGGCGTTCAAGCCGCACATATGAATTTGGACTTAGCCGATTCCGGTTCGGCTGTCAAACTGCTGCAAGAAGTCCGAACTACGATCGGTCTTCCGACAATCCTTGTCAATAATGCTACGTATAGCGTCGATGCCGATTTTCGTCAATTAAATGAAGCTCTTATCGATGCCCATTGTGCTGTAAACATTAGAGGGACTTTCATGCTATGTGCCGAATTCGCTCGTATGCTTGAGTCAGAGCAACGTGCACATAACGACGGGTTACCCGGCGGAAGAATCATTAATCTTACCTCTGGACAAGGAAAAGGCCCAATGCCCGGTAATCTCATCTATGCTGCAACGAAAGGAGCCATCTCCGTTTATACCGAATCATTGGCTGCAGAGCTGGCTCCGCTTCATATCACTGTGAACGCTATCGATCCCGGTCCTACCGATTCGGGCTGGATGTCCGAAGAGGTGAAAACAGCCCTGCTTCCGAGATTTCCGATGGGGAGGATTGGTCTTCCCGAAGATGCGGCCCGTCTGATCGCTTTTCTAGCAAGTGAAGATTCACAATGGATTACCGGACAAATTATTCATTCCAGAGGCGGTTTCTAAAGTGGATTTACTTTACCGTCTAGCATTGTAACGTACGAGTTACGAGCTGTCATTGTATTATCAGAGAACCAAAGTTTAATCATGACAGAAGAAGGCAGCCGATCATTATGATCGGTTGTCTTTTTTAAGCTAACGGGCAGATAAAATACATTTATGATATAAGACATAAGATGACATAATTATAATTTACACTGAGTGATATATCCCGAAAGGAGCTACAAATCGTGAAACGTAAAATCATTTTAGATTTAGCCGTTACGTTGGATGGTTTTATTGAAGGGAAGAGTGGGGAAGTAGATTGGTGCATTATGGACCCTGAGATGGGGTTTGCGGATTTTTTAAATCAAATCGATACGATAATGTATGGAAGAAAAAGTTATGATTTATGGGGGCGGTTCACGCCGGATATGGATCCGTCGGATGCTGAGCAAGAATTATGGTCAAACGTTCACAGTAAAGAAAAATATGTGTTCTCCAGGACGCAAACAGGGAGCGATCATAAAGCGACATACATCAATGATCATATCCTTGAAGAAGTAAATGCATTAAAGAATAAGCCGGGTAAAGACATCTGGTTATATGGGGGAGCAAGCCTTATTACAACCTTTATTCAGTTAGGGCTGGTTGATGAATTCAGATTATCGGTTCACCCTGTCATCCTGGGAGAAGGAAAACCGTTGTTTATGGATATCAAGCAAAGGTTGAATTTAAAGATGGTGAATACAAAAACGTTCTCCTCCGGGGTCGTGCAGCTCATTTATCATTTGGATAGGAATGCAGTTAACGATGTTAATCTCGAGAAGACGCCTTAGTTAAAACATAGCTTTGTTTGATCATTTCACGGATTTCTTCTTCAGGTACGGTGCCGTCAAGAATAATCGAATTCCAATGGTCTTTATTAAGATGAAAGGCCGGGACTACTGCAGTGTATGCCTGCCGTAAGAACTCCATCATGCCGGATTCACACTTTACATTGATCCAAATATGATCCTCTTTTTCAAAAATCCACGCAAAAACTTTATTTGTATCTTTATGTCGAACCACGGTCCAATTTTTATCACGAAATGGTTGATCCTCATACGAATGGTCCAAGCTCAAGCAGTAATCGATGGCTTCCTGTCTACTTCTCATCCCTAACTCCTCCAACCTATAACATATAAAAATGCCGTAAGTTTAACGGCATTTTTGTGCTCTCCTAATCAACATCAAGCGTAGGACTACGTATACCATAACAAATAGGATTGTCGGAGGACAAGCCATAACTGAGGTGGAATTCATGGGCATCAAACAAATTCAACGCCCACAAGCCTTAGAAACAAACATTAAAGTACCTAGCTAAGCTATTATAAATTGAAATGGGAAGGATCAAGGGTGTACCGACTTTAACTTAGCACTTGCATCCATGTTGTACAATCCAACTAGATACGTAAAGGAGGAGATCTTTTTGAGAATGGATCATTTTGCTTCCCACCCGTCCCGAAGCGCAAAGGCTGGCGGCTTCATTACCTTCGGCACTTACCCGCAGTCTTCTGACGGTGCAGACAATTCCCCGATCCTGTGGAGGGTGCTGCAAAATTCAGGAAGAGAGCTGTTCCTGTTGAGCGAGTACATTTTGGACTGCAGGCGGTATCACGGCGAAAGCGTGGATACGAAGTGGCGTGATAGCGTGGATATTACGTGGCATGATTGTGATTTGCGCAAGTGGCTGAACGATGAATTCTACAACACCGCATTTAATGCGACAGAAAAAAAATTCATAAAGACGTCGCATTGTTCGGACAACGGAGATGGCAGCCCGGATACGGAGGATAAAGTTTTTTTGCTTAGCGTTACAGAGATCAAGGAGTTATCGGAGATTCACGGAAAGGAGTTACGGCGTGCCGTTGGAACGGATTTTGCCAAATCGAAAAAATACGATGGATGCAGCTTATATGTATACGATAAAACAAACCAGGATAACTACATCATCAGAAACGGCGAAGAAGTCGGCTGTTCCTGGTGGTGGCTGCGAACACAAGGAAACAAGCCTTCGCGTGCGTTTTTTGTCGGTCCAAGCTGCAGTATTCGCAGCTATGCGAATGTCAGTCTCTCCCGTGACGGCGTGCGTCCCGCTTTAAAACTTACTCTGAAATAGAACGGGGCTTTCCCAGATTGGGGAGGCGCTCTAACCCGGATCTTAAAGAATCGCCGTCGGAAATGTCACAAATCAGCACCCTATATTGTTTTATGTGCAAAATGCAAAGGAGCTGAGGAATGATGAACGACTTGACATGCATCATTATTGGAGGCGGCCATGCAGGGCTTTCAGCGCTTAAAGCGATAAAAGAAACAACCCGGAACATGACGAATGGACGGCGGATTCGGTTTGTTCTGTTTGACAAGCAGCCCGGTCATGTGCGCAAAATACTGTTGTTCCGTCCGGCCGTAGGTGAGGAAGTGATTATGATTCCTTGGACGCATTATAGTTTTTCAGAAGGAGTCGAATTCGTGCAAGGAACGGTTGCGTCCGTGGATAGCGGGGGGAAGCAGATTCAATATAAGGATGCGCATGGAGATGAGGCCTGGATTCCTTATGATCTTTTAGTTGTAGCGGTCGGTAGCGTCTTTCGGCGCCCTGATCCTGATCGGGGAGGCATTTCTTTAACCGATCAGCAAACCGCAGCAGTCATCCGGGAGCGCTGGCGCGCCAATCTACGGCAATCTGTTCACGAGACAGATGTTAAGGAACGTAAGCGACTGATGAGCGTCGCAGTTGCGGGAGCGGGTATCAGTGGCATTGAGACATCGGCTGAGCTGGCGCTAGAGATGCAGAAGGAAGCAGCTTTACTGGGACTTGATTCGTCCGAAGTCGCTGTCTATTTACTGAATGCGCGGGAGCGGTTATTCCCAGAAGCACCCGAGAAAGTGGGACATAAGCTGGAATTGACGCTTAACAAATGCGGAGTGACCGTGCTTCATAATCGTAAGGCGCTAAGAGAGGAAGCAGGCGTGGTGACGGTCAGCAATGGTGATCGTCTGCCGGTTGGCCTGTGTATATGGACGATTGGTCTGATTCCGAATCCGGACCTTCGCAGTATGGGCTTGCCGCTTACTCCGGACGGTCAAGTTCTAGTGGATGGATCCTATCGCGTGCAAGGGGCAACGGGTGTATACAGCATCGGCGACTGTACGAGAATCGTCGATCCGAGAAACGACATCGCAGATCAAATGACGTGCAAAGAAGGCGGCCTACAGGGAGAACGATTGGGGAAAATCGTTATGGCCGATTTGGAGGGACGCCCCGCTCCGGTTCACAAGAAGGTTCCCTTAGATTTTTTCTGCATTGGACTTGGGAAAAACCGCGGGTTGGTGTGGGGACGCAAACGGGGGGTCAACCTGATTATAACCGGAAAACTTGCATGGAAATTCAGGAATATTGCATGGAAAGCAGGCAGTAAACTTCTATAGAAAGAAGAGATCTAGCTTGCAGATAAGAGAAGGTGAGAAGACGAAGTGGAAGAACTGTACGATCAATATAAAGCGCTCCTATTCACGCTGGCCTATCAATTAACAGGCTCTGTGGCAGATGCGGAAGATGCGGTGCAGGACGTGTTTGTTAAGGCGCACGACGTACAACCCGAGCGTTTGGAGGAGCCGAAGGCATATTTGTGCAGAATGGTAACCAACCACTGCCTTAATCAGCAAAAATCAGCACGGAAGAGACGCGAAATTTACGTTGGTCCCTGGCTCCCTGAACCGATTCGGACGCCTGAGGCGGATACCATCGAAGCAACCGTTGTCCGCTTCGATCTGCTATCTTACGCCATGCTCGTACTGCTCGAGCGGCTGTCCCCGTCAGAGCGGGCGGTTTTCGTTTTGCGTGAAGCACTTGGCTTCGAATATGCAGAAATTGCCGATCTGATCGGGAAGCGAGAGGCGAATTGCCGGAAGATGATGAGCCGGGCAAGAAGCAAGATGGGGGTTTCCGAGAAGGAGCCCGTAAAGAACGACGCAGATGAAAAGGAATGGATAAACCGTTTCCTCGTGTCCCTCGATCAAGGGAATATCGATCATTTGTTGTCACTGCTTACCGAAGACGTCATGTTCGTTGCCGACGGAGGCGGTAAAGCCCTGGCGTACAAGCGCCCCATACAAACGCGCGATTATGTGGCCCGAGTCTTGCTCGACGGGTTCCAAAGCATACAAGGGAAACTTCACCTCGAGCCCGCACCTCTTAACGGTGAGACCGGCTTCGTCATCCGTTCGGGGAACGAAATTTTGGCGGCGATATGCATACAACTCCGGCACGGAAAGCTTGCCAGAATGTATGCCGTACGGAACCCGGATAAGCTTGCTCGGGTTTAGGTCCTCGAGTGCAGCTTAAATCTAATGACCATTTCGATGAATCAGGACATTTCATTGAAGTGGTCATTTGTTTTATTGCAAATACAACATTGTTATATTAAAATAAACATGCGTTTTATTGCATTTACAATATAAATGAAAACGAGGGAGTCAATGTATGAAAGGAATTCTTCGTGAAATTGGAATGATCGCAAGGGCATTAGATTCGATTAGCAATATAGAATTTAAAGAATATGACCTGACGAAAGGACAGTATCTGTACCTTGTGCGAGTATGTGAAAACCCAGGAATCATTCAAGAGAAGTTAGCTGAGATGATAAAAGTAGATCGAACAACTGCAGCCCGTGCTATCAAAAAGCTTGAACTTCATGGCTTTATTGAGAAGAAAGAAGATCAACATAATAGAAAAATCAAAAAACTCTTTCCAACGGAGAAAGGGAAACATGTGTATCCTTTTATAAAAAGAGAACATGATTACTCGTATACGGTTGCATTAGAGGGATTTTCCGAAAGTGAAGCAGAAGTCATGTTTAATCTGCTACAAAGAGTCAGAAAGAACGTTGAAAAAGACTGGGAGTTTGTAAAAAAGGGCAATAAGAGATTATATTGAATTACTAAATGGAGGAGAAACCCATTGACTCTAAAAATAAGGAAGTGCACGTTAGAGGACCTTTGCTTACTTCAAGACATTAGTGTTGAGACGTTTAATGAGACATTTAAAGGTCAAAATTCACCTGAAAATATGAAAGCCTATTTAGAAAGAGCATTTAACTTAAACCAATTAGAAAAAGAGATTTGCAATAGCTCTTCGGAGTTCTATTTTATTTATTCTAGTGGGGAAATCGCCGGGTATTTAAAGGTCAACACCCATGATGCCCAAACTGAAATGATGGGCAATGATTCGCTTGAAATCGAGAGGATATATATTAAGGGCATATATCAAAAATTTGGGCTTGGCAAGTTCCTGCTGAATAAAGCCATGGAGATCGCGATGGAACGAAATAAAAAGAGGGTCTGGCTAGGCGTTTGGGAACGAAATGAAAATGCCATTGCTTTTTATAAGAATAGGGGGTTTGTTCAAACAGGAACCCATTCTTTCTATATGGGTGATGAAGAACAGAAGGACCTTATCATGACCAAAACATGCATAGAGCACTAAAAAGAATTTTAGCTAAAAACGGGTATTGGGTTCGTGATATCGGATGTGGGTTCAAGGCAAACCTAAAGGCAGCTAATCTGCGGATTAACTGCCTTTGTTTTTGTTCAAGCAACGTTCTTGGATATGCATATGGCGATATAGAGAGGATTAACCCAAATCCACGAAATCATCGTGTAATCTGCGGAGGCGATAAGCGTTCATGGCGGATTCGCGCAGCTCCTCGAGAATGGTGTAATTGGCCCACGCGCCCGCGACAGCGCCGATCCCAGGAACCATCTGCAGCATCTTCCGAAAGTCCATGGCGTCGCGATACTCGATCTGAAATGTCTCCCAGTCCATATTCTGGGCGTATTCTGCGTCAGAGAGCCATTGTTCCTTTTCCATATGCCAATGTTTGATGGAATGGAGCAACCTCGCACGGTTTTCCTGCCCTGAAAAGGTCATTTGAAATACCTTGAGAATGAACACCCGTTCGGAGAAGTGTTTGGTGTCGTAACCGTAAACATGGGCCAGCTCGAACAAAAATTTCATTTTGATCGCAATTAAAGCTGGAAAGTCTACCATGCTAAACATAATGCCGCCAGCACCCGTTCCAGCGCCTTCGGCAACCGCAATTTTCTGGTACAGGGCAAATAACTCTTTCGCTTCTTGATCGGCAGTCTCCAGTTCCAGCGTATGCTGAACCGGACGGCTAGGCGTATATTCCGCACCGAACAACGCTGTGCGCACGATCGATCGTATGGTGGTCGTAATAATGCTGTGCACCTTCGGGGGAATCAAATGATTGATTCGATTGCCAATGGTTTTCGATGTCTTTTCCAGCCATCCCGGCGGTTTGAACATTTTCTGTTCCCAGTCGGCAATTTCCCTTTGTACTTTATGTTCGTAATTCATGATCATTCGCTCCTCAAAAATACTTAGCTATATTGTAACGATTAACTCCGTGATTCGAAACAGACTGCGGAAGGGAGGGGACCTCGACTAAAGTCCAGTTTCACATTGATTTTATGATTTATCAAGGGTTATTCCTGATGATTTCGGTATCCAGCAGCTTGTTAGAAGACAACTATTTTGATATTTCTAATTGGCAGTAAATAGAAATCTATGATAAAATATGAATATGTATTATTGATTTAAGTAACTCAATTCAATGGGGTGACTTGGCAGTGGAGGATGAACAATTCAAGATCGGTCTTTCTAAAAAAGACGGTCAGCTCGGCTTCGTCTTTGATCGTGGAGGGCCTCGCGAGGGGGCAGGAAGAAAGGGAATCGGCATAACAAAGAAGATATCATTGACTCTGACAAAAGATATTTGGGAAGAAATTGATCGTGAGTGTGAAGAACGAGCGATCTCTCGGTCTTCATTCTTCAGAAATATTATGGAGTCCTATTACGCCGCCGCTAATAAGAAAGGCAGGTGAATAAGTTGTTAGTGCACATATCAAGGAATTTACTTGCTAAGGCTGTTCAACATGTCTATAACAATACTTCGCGAGGTTTAAAAAAGGAGATACTAGATGGAAAATAATCAAACTATTCGTTTGGCCATTGAAGAATCTATTCAGTTTCTTGAATTTGCACCGCATTTTACGATGGCTCACGGCGAGTACACTCGTCGAAAATGGGATGGAGCTTGGTGGCATATGGCTGCTCTTTATGAAATGGGAGAAGTGAAACGAATCCCCCAGTCCGCTATTGAAAGAGCGATACACCTTCTCAAAACCCAGGTCTGGCCAACTTTTATTATATCCGCCGATGATCATCCAACAAGTGAAAGTGATAAGATGAAGTTGGATTGCTGCCATTGTGAACTTGCCGTATTCTATATGATTCTAATGGGGTATGGCTGTGATTTGGACAAGGAACTGCCTTGGATTCGTGAATGGCTCTTAAAGCATCAGCTTCCTGATGGCGGACTGAATTGCGATCCTGATGCTTATACTCGTTCTAAAAAAAGCTCTGTTGTCTCAACATTGCCTCCGCTTGAAGCTATCTTACGGCATACTGATCGGGAATTCACTGAACAGGAAGCTGTTTTCTTAGACGAAGGTGCACGTTATTTAATTGAGCATCGACTTGTTTGTTCTAAACAAAATGGGAATGTCATCGATACCGATTGGCTGAAACCTTGCTTTCCGAGGTTTTTTGAATATGATATATTGCGCGGCATGTCCTTCTTAGCAGAATGGTCTCGGCGTAGGAACAAACTGCTTCCGGTTGGGTTAATTCATGAAGGATTGGAACGCTTGAATACATCAATGGCAGCAGATGGTTTGCGAATCGGTAGACAAGTCTTTGATCCACAAGGCCCGTGGGGTGGGCAAACTTTTTCCTTGTTAGAAGCAACGGCCGGCATTGGTGTCGTTTCGCCTTATCTAACCAGACAATTGGATCGAGTAATCGAACGGCTGGGACCGGAATATACCTTACGATCAAAGACAATGGGAAGAGTACCTTAGTAGTGGATGTTTCCAAAGGCAAAACCTACGGACAGTAGTGGCTTAATCGTTCTTTTAAACCTGAAACGACTTCATCCGGTATTTCCCTGATCTTAATATCTCCACCTAGGAAAAGCAGCCAATTGGTCATTTCGGTTAATTCTTCCGAATGAAGAACATTGATAAATGTCTTTAAAGTGGCGGTGGTTTGGTATGGATTCGTATAAGAAATTGAAACTTTTAAAGGATGGTATTTTTTGAACTGAGCAATCGCCTTTGGGCCAAGATCAAGGACAAGATTGATGATCTCTTCCTGCTTACTTAGTTGCTCTAGAATCTTTTTCTTACTTATTCTTTTCTTCACGGGGTATGGTTGTACGTCGGTGAGATTGTCGACAGGAATAATCCGCCTCTTCCCATCCTCTAAGTCAAAACCTTCGATTTGCCATAGGCTTTTTTCACGATAAAGATGCAAGAGATAAATGGGATAAGACTTTATGATCTTCTCTTCCTTGACGGAAACCAATAGATACCGGTCCACCAGAAGGATCTGGATGAGTTTTTCTAACATCGGGTGGGGCAGGTCAGACAGATCAAGCAGGTCTGGATTATGAGGGTTAGTCCCTTCAAAAAGCAAAATTTGATTTAACAGAACAAGGTCATCTTGCTGGTTTTCCGAGATGAGACCTAGCAATTTTTCTGCTAAAGATTGACGACTCTTCAGATAAGGGAGTTGTTGATTTCTTGTGGCCATAAAGGCTATAAACAGAGCTTTAATTTCATTATCGGTAAAGCGGACTGTGGGCAGGACAGAGTTGTTCATGACAAAATAACCCCCATCCCTCCCAACTTCAGCGACAAGCGGCATCCCCATGGCTTCAATTTCTCTAATATCTCGAATCGCTGTCGAACGAGAAATGTTAAATTCCTGCATGATTTCAGAAATGGTAAAGTGGGCACGGTTGTTGATATACCGCATAATGATATTGATCCGTTCAACTTTTTTCATCGGTTCTCCTTTAAACAGTATCATTTTTTGACATGATTTAAGGTTATTATAAACCCATCAAGTGAAAAGACAAATCATTTGATAAAAATAAAAAAAGAGGTAGGGATTGAATATGACAAATTATACGCTTGAGGAAAAAGACAGCTTTATCGTTTTGGGAATTGGGACTGAGCTTCAGAGCGATTACACAGACTATGCTGGCATAAACAAGGAGAAGGCAGACTTTTGGGAAGCAGTGAAACAAGATGGAAGCCTTGATACGTTAAAGGCTGTTGCCGCAAATGACTACATTTTTGCCGTAAACGAAGCGGTGAATAACAAGATGATGTATTATGCTGGCGTCATGACAGAGACATCTCTACCCGAGGCAACTAGGGTTATTCAGTTTCCTAAAGGGGAATACCTCGTAGTAAAAGGGGAAGGGAACACGGCAGATGAGTTGAGTAATAAACTTACTGGCATTGCCTTCGGACAAGTCTTGCCGGAAGCTCAGAATTTTGCCTATGTAGGCGGGCCAAATGCAACGGTAGAGATGGGACAGCGAGACGGGTTGGTATTTGGTGAGTTGTGGATCCCTGTTGTCAGGAAATGAGTGAATGTTTCGATGTAATCTTTGCTCGAAGTAGGTCCATGAACTAACGCTCACCAAACTTTTAGGAGGGATGAACATGTCCAATATCGTTGATTTTAAAACGGTGTCTACGGTGGGTTTAGAGTCTTCACCCGTAGTAGAAGCTCTTGCTGGTTTACGAGCGAATGAAGCCCGTTACTTTATGAACAAATATAAGCATGAATTCACCGTCGTACCAGCCGACGAAAGCCAGGAAACCCTCGACTATGTGAACCGGATTTTGAAAGAAGAACGTGATATCGAGTTTGCGGCCAACCCATTAGAAACATCTCGTTTCCAAGTGGAAAATATCAAATGGGCTTTCGTATTTTATGAGGATGGTCTTGCGGTCAATGTCATGTATACGATTGATGACCCGAAGAAGCGTGCCGTCGGTTTTAAGCTTTCTGAGGGGATGGAGGTACCGCAGGAGTTAGAAGGGAAGTTTAAATTTGCTAGGCAGAAGTCTAAACTAGCTGGAACCATTCGGGGTTCGTTCTTTGTCATAAAAGGGGAATACTGAAGTAAGCAAAAGCGCAAGTGGAGGATTCCAGCCAATTTTAATACATAAAAAGAGCAGCGATAATACGCAGCTCTTTTTATTTGCCTGAAACGTGCGACGAAAATGGGTGGCGCTAAGATTGCTGCGGCCAATGCATCGATTAGAATCAACCTCAGTAGTGCTGTGAGATGTACTCCACGTGCCGAGAAGCGCTTTTAGATCTAAGTAGCTAACATGCCAGCGGCTTACCTGACCTTTTAAACTTTGGGCAAGATGTAGCTGGGTCGGAAGAAGCGAGACATCTTAGCCTGATGACAAGAACAATAGTAGCGAAACTAAAAAAAGAACCTGGCAGTTTCATCAGATTCTTTTTTATTGCATATAAACAGACGCGATGATATAATCAGATCACGACTGAGATTTGATGTATGGACATAATTATCTTATCTTACAATCTAAGTGTATCATGCTGAGAAACTCTTGTCAAATGTTTTTTCTCAAATTAATGGTTAGGAGAGATGTTGAATGCGTTCGTTGGTTCTCGATTTTCAGGAAATGGACAAAAAGCAGCTTGGGCTCGTTGGCGGAAAAGGGCTCCACTTAGGGGAATTATCAAAAATTGCAGGAATACGAGTTCCCGAAGGATTTTGCGTGACAACCATAGGATATCAACGAGCCATCGAACAAAACGAAACGTATCAATCTATGCTCAATCGACTAACCATGCTATCAGCAGAGGATCGAGATCAAATTGTTGAAATTAGCAGGAAGATCAGACAAACCATCATGGAGTTAGAAATTCCATCCGATGTAGTGACAGCAGTAACTCGCTATCTCTCCAGGTTTGGCAAGGAACAGGCATATGCCGTTCGATCCAGTGCAACTGCTGAAGATTTACCGCATGCCTCTTTTGCGGGTCAACAAGACACCTATCTAAACATCATCGGCGTCGATGCCATCATGCAGCATATCAGCAAATGCTGGGCTTCCTTGTTTACAGATCGCGCGGTGATCTATCGTATGCAAAACGGATTTGACCATCGTCAAGTTTATTTATCCGTAGTCGTTCAAAGGATGGTTTTCCCAGAGGCTTCAGGGATATTATTCACCGCAGATCCGATGACTTCTAACCGAAATCTGCTATCCATCGATGCCGGTTTCGGACTTGGAGAAGCGCTGGTCTCTGGCTTGGTATCTGCCGATGGTTACAAAGTACGGGAAGGAGAAATCATCGAGAAGCGGATAGCCGCTAAAACATTGGCAATCTACGGACGAAAAGAAGGCGGAACAGAAACAAAGCAAATCGATCCCGATCAGCAAACGTCACAAACTCTTACGGATGAGCAAATTTTACAACTGGCACGCATCGGAAGACAGATTGAGGCTCATTTTGGCCAGCCCCAAGATATCGAATGGTGTTTGGCCCAGGATACCTTTTATATCGTTCAGAGTCGGCCAATCACGACTTTATATCCGATTCCTGAAGCGAGCGATCAAGAAAACCACGTCTATATCTCTGTTGGTCATCAACAAATGATGACGGATCCCATGAAACCACTGGGATTGTCTTTTTTCCTGCTAACGACTCCTGCACCCATGCGTACAGCCGGCGGAAGGTTGTTTGTTGATGTCACACATCATCTGGCATCACCTGAGAGCAGAGAATCTTTACTGAATGGCATGGGACAACACGATCCGCTCTTAAAAGACGCACTTATGACCATAATAGATCGAGATTTCATAAAACCATTACCAAACGATAAAAAAGAAACGAGTCCCAGTAAGAGCAATAAAGTTATGCCGCCTGCCGGTGCTCAACCACAATTCGAAAACGATCCGACAATCGTTTCTGATTTAATGAAACGCACTCAATCATCGATCGAAGTGTTGAAACAAACCATCCAAACGAAATCCGGATCCGATTTATTTGATTTTATATTGGAAGATATCCAGGAACTGAAGAAGATCTTATTTGACCCCCAAAGTTCGTCTGTGTTTATGGCTGCCATGAATGCTTCATCATGGATCAATGAAAAAATGAACGAGTGGTTAGGTGAAAAAAACGCTGCCGACACGCTTTCTCAATCTGTGCCCCATAATATTACTTCGGAAATGGGTTTAGCGCTGCTCGATGTCGCAGATGCAGTCCGTCCTCATCCGAAAGTCATTGATTACTTACAGCATGTCAAAGATGACAACTTTTTGGATGAACTGGTTAAGTTGGATGGTGGACAGGAATCCCTTTACGCGATCCTTGATTTTCTCGACAAATATGGCATGCGATGTGCGGGAGAAATCGATATCACCAGAACTCGTTGGAGTGAAAAACCAAGTACGCTTATCCCTTTGATCCTGGGCAACATCAAAAACTTTGAACCGAATGAAAGTGTTCGGAAGTTTGAGAATGGGCAACAGGAAGCTTTGAAAAAAGAAGAAGAACTATTAGAGCGATTGAAACAATTGCCGGATGGTGAACAAAAAGCCAAAGAAACCAAACGAAAGATCGACCTCATCCGGAATTTCATCGGCTACCGCGAATATCCCAAATACGGCATGGTGAGTCGGTACTTCGTTTATAAGCAGGCTTTGCTGAAAGAAGCTGAACGGCTCGTGCAAGCGGGCGTTATTCATGATAAGGAAGATATATATTATCTCACTTTTGAAGAGCTTTACGAGGTCGTACGCACAAATAAACTGGATAATCCGGGTTCCATGGTCGAGCAGCAAGCGAAGCTTGCGACCAGACAGATGATCAGCAAACGAAAAGACGAGTACAAAGTATATGAAAAATTAACGCCGCCGCGTCTCATCACATCGGAGGGTGAAATCATCACAGGGGCTTACAACCGAGAAAATCTTCCTGTCGGAGCAATTGCAGGTCTAGCCGTTTCCTCCGGCGTTATCGAGGGACGCGCACGCGTCATCTTAAACATGGAAGACGCCGATCTGGATGAGGGGGATATTTTAGTCACCTCCTTTACAGACCCTAGCTGGACGCCATTGTTTGTATCCATCAAAGGACTGGTCACCGAAGTGGGCGGCCTGATGACCCATGGAGCCGTTATCGCGCGTGAATATGGCTTACCGGCCGTTGTCGGCGTTGAGAATGCTACCAAACGGATAAAGGACGGGCAGCGCATTCGCGTACATGGGTCCGAAGGCTATATTGAAATATTGTCATAGCTAAATACGACAAGCCGTGGCATTCGCCACGAGACCACAATCAACAGTATGCAAAAGAAGTCGCGGAATCCGCGACTTTTTCTCATTTTACGCTGGAAGCTGTAAACGTCCCGGCATTTTTTATATTTATGACAATAACTGTCACTATTATCAATCATAATAGGTTCAAAGCCTAAATGCGCTTAGGCATGTTAGATGAAGCTACAAGAGGAAGTAAGTAGAATCCAAAAAATGAAGCTAAAGGAGCTGTTTAGAAATGAAGTTACATTTCATTCCCTACATTATGCTGAACGGAAACGCCAATGAAGCGATTGCATTTTACGAAAAAGCATTGGATGCTAAAGTCTTGTCAAAGCAAACATTTGGACAGGCACCTGAGAGTATCCAGAACGCCATGCCGTCAGATGTAAAGGATAGAGTGGCTCACTCCGTCTTAAGGATCGGGGAAATTGAGATGTTTGTAGCCGATACGGAACCTGGTCAGCAAACGCAGCCGGGAGATCGGTTGAGCATTTGTATTACGACAAACGATATTGAAAAATCAGAACACTTTTATGAGGCTTTACAACAAGGAGGTCAAGTGATTACGCCACTGCAAGAAATGTATTTTAGCCCAGCTTACGCAATGGTTACGGATAAGTTCGGAATTACCTTTCAGATTTTCACTACAAGGTAACACAAATAAAGAGCTGGCCTGCTTTCAATCTTCCGGTACATGTCGGGGCGTAACATAGAGTAAGCTGCTATATAGTATTCTTAGAAGAGCCTGGTTCACCAGGCTTTTTTTTTAATGCAGATTTCGATAGAGCAGGATGTAGAACAGTATTTAAAAGCCTTATCAGCTCCAGCCCATACGGGACATTGAGCTTCCTCATACGTTATATGGTACCTGCCTAATTTGTTGAAGCAAAGAATGCTCACTAATGATTAAGGAGTTGGATAGCTCGGTGAAATCAGACATTAAGCTTACAGGGCGAGTGATTTTTAGGGGGGATCCAGGTTATGAGTCGGCTCGCAAGAATTGGGATCCTCATACGGACAGATTTCCCAAAGTTTTTGTGTTCGCTCAAAGAACGCAGGATGTAGCAAACGCCATAAGATGGGCCCGGAAAAATAATGTCCCTATTCGCCCGCGAAGCGGAAGGCATGCCCTAGAGACCAACCTTTCACAGGTCAATGGAGGCATAGTCATCGACGTAAGCGAGATGAAGAAAATCAAGCTGAATAAAAAAAGCGGCACCGTTGTCGTCGAAACAGGGAATCGGGTAGGTAGGATCGTTGATACGCTGGCGCGCCAAGGCTATATTGCACCATTTGGTGACAGTCCGACGGTTGGCATCGGCGGAATTACGCTTGGCGGGGGAATTGGCCCGCTGCAAAGGACGATTGGCCTCATCAGCGATAATTTACTCGAGCTTGAGATGGTTGACGCTAAGGGAAGAATCATTCGGGCAAACAAAAAACGAAACTCCGATCTCCTATGGGCTTCCCGCGGCGGCGGTGGCGGCAACTTCGGCGTATACACCAAATATAAATTCAAAGTATTGCGAGCACCAGCCAAAGCTACCGTATTCAGCATCACCTGGCCTTGGGCACAATTCGAAAAAGTCGTGAAAAAATGGCAAATATGGGCTCCTAACGCCAGCACCAAGTTGGGCAGCGAATTAAACGTCGGTCCCAAAAAAGGCGGAAACGTCAGTATGTTGGGACTGTACCTTGGATCAAAAAGCGAAGCCCTTCGCCAATTGGAACCTATTCTTAGCGTGGGGACACCTACTCAAAAAACCATCCGATTCCTACCATACACGGAAGCTACGAAATTTCTGCTAGCTCCCGATCCAGTTCTTACTCAAAGATATAGCAATCAGTTCTCCAGCAGCTTCGGCAGACGCCCATTCCCGGATAAAGCCTTTAAAATCATGCGCGAGTTTCTAGAAAAAGCAGAAGGAGGGACTCCAGCCGGATTTTTCTTCCTCAACTGGGGTGGCGCCATAAGTCGTATCGCACCTAAATCCACCGCATTCTACTGGCGAAAAGCGAAGTTCTATGTCGAATGGAACAGCTCATGGGTGAAGCCATCCCATGCGGCTAGAAATATTGCCTTAGCCCGGAACACCAGGAAGAAGCTGCAGCCTTATATCGTGGGGTCCTACATTAACGTTCCGGATCAGGGCATAAAAAATTCAGGATCGGTCTATTATGGAAAGAACTACGCCAGATTGAGGAAAGTAAAGGCGAAATACGATCCGAGTAATGTATTTAACAACCCGCAAAGCATTCCGCCAGCTTAATCAAAACAAAGTAGTCGATATATGTGCTATTGCAGTCGCATTTTTGAAGTAGTTAACCATGGTTTATACCAAATAAATGATCCCAAACCCCAAAAGCAAGCCGAAAAATCACTCGGCTTGCTTTTGGGGTTTCCCTTACCTATTCACCTAATCCGGATTTTCGTATATATCCTTCTCGTTCCGGGTAATTAAATTACTAACAGCACACCAATCGTGTGACTATGAAGCGGGAAAGGGGATCGACAAATGAAACGCAAATTGTTAATAACGGGAGCGGCAGGCACCATAGGAAATGTCATTTACAACGGGCTGCTTAAAGACAACCGGTATGAGGTTGTTGGAGCGGATATACAGGCGGACGAGAAGCTGGGCATTGTACAAATGGACATCGGAGACGAAACGAGGCTGACGGAGCTGACGCAAGGAGTTGATACGGTGCTTCATTTTGCATGGATCAAGGACAAGGGGGATTTTCTTGGCAAAGTGCTTGCGGGAAATGTGAGCGGTGCCTACAAGTTATTTGAGACGGCGGTGCACAATGGCGTGCGCCGTATCATATTCGCCAGCTCGAATCATGCAACCGGGTATTACAAGACAAATGAGATGGTAGGGCCCCAAGATCCATATCGTCCAGATAGCTTTTACGGACTCAGCAAATGTTATATCGAGCTGCTGGGCCGACTGTATTCGGACCAAGGCAAGATCTCATCGTTCAATATTCGTATTGGCAACTTTCCCGGGGACAATCGTCCTCATTCAGAACGTGCGGGGCATATCTGGATATCCGAACGCGATATGCTCCAATTGATCGTTTGTTGCATTGAGGCAGATGACGAACTGAAATTTTTGAATCTGTACGGCACCTCTGCTAACAGTGATAACTACTACAATATCGATTATCTGGAGGAACTGATCGGATACAAACCTCAGGATGATGCGACAAAGCTGCTTGAGCTGGCCAAGGCAGCGGGACGCAAAGTGCGTCAGGATGAAACGATCTATCAGGGGGGACAGGAACAGTAGCAATTGAACAATGTGACAATGTTGTCACTTGGAATGAAATAATGTTATATGAATCGATGGGAATATATAGATGTCCCCCTTATACTGGAAATGTTAGATTTCCAAAGGGGGATATCCACTAATGACGGATGTAATTAAAGCAATCATACTCGGCATAATAGAGGGCTTAACCGAATTTTTACCGGTATCGTCTACTGGACATTTAATTTTAGCGGGCCATTTGCTAAGCTTTGAGGGAGACGCCGCCATAACTTTTAAAATTGTTATCCAGCTGGGTGCGGTAATGGCCGTTCTCATTCTGTACTGGAAAAGGTATTTGGCGATTGGGACTAATCTGATTCGAATGGACTTTTCCCGTAGTCGAGGATTAAATGCTATACATATGATTTTGGCTATGTTACCGGCATTAATTGTATATCTTCTGCTCAAGGACACAATAAAAAGCCAATTATTCGGCCCAACCCCAGTCTTAATCGGGCTAGTGGCCGGTGGCGTGTTAATGATCATTGCAGCACGGAGTAGGAGAACCGAAACCGCTGATACAATGGATCGGATTGATTATAAACAAGCCTTCGGGATTGGCCTGTTTCAGTGTTTGGCTTTATGGCCGGGATTCTCGAGATCGGGTTCGACGATTTCAGGCGGACTTTTACTTGGCACCAGCCAAAAAGCCGCCGCGGATTTTACGTTCCTAATCTCCGTGCCTGTTATGTTTGGTGCAAGCTTGCTAGATTTATATGATAGTCGGGATTTGCTGAGTTCTGATGATTTCGTCCTAATGTTTATTGGCTTTGCAACATCCTTTCTTGTCGCCATGATTGCCGTCGTGACGTTTATCAAACTGATTAAGCGACTTCGGTTGGAATGGTTTGCTCTATATCGTTTTGTCTTAGCGGCTCTCTTCTATTTGATCATCTTGCGGTAACCCCTATTCGCTATCATTCAGTCAAAACACACGAAATGAGGGAGCGCGTGGTGGTTGAGGGAGTATCTGAAGCATAGCAAGATGAAGCGCAGCATGGGCAAGTTTATTATTTATGATCCACTTCATCGGTCTGGATGCAACTTACATGATGTTGAACTTTCCAATAGCCTTTCATCAATTGTTAAAGCATAGAGCTATACGGTAATCCCATGAATAGGATGAGACGGTTAACAAATAATAAGTAAATTCATGACAGCATGAGATACGTAACCAACTGCATTGAGTAGGGAATGAATGCTCTTGATAACGTCAGATCAATATTAGTAATTTTCTTCATCATAGAATCGGTAATAGCAATTAGCATACAAGAGGGGGATTAGTTTGTTTCGTTGGATGATTCGCAAGATGACGAACGGTGTAATGGACGAGATTGTGGACCATTATATGAAGCGTATGTTACAAGATCCATATACGGAACATGCGTTTTTCATGTTTACAACCATGCAAAAGCTGACGCCGCGGGCAATCATTGAAGCCGGGATGCGGGCGGAAAGCGGAAAAGCAATCGAACGCACTTTGGGGAGTCCGATGGTATTATCCGACTGGCATAAAATTTTGCTTAACCCCGTACATATGTTTCGCCTGCCCACAGAAGACAGCGTGCAAATCCAAACAGGCGTCACGATTGGTCCTCAAGCGAAAAAGCCACTAAATCTAGAAATTCCTATTCTCATTAGCGGTATGTCATATGGTGGAGCATTAAGTTTGAAGGTAAAGGTCGCTTTGGCTCGTGGTGCAAGTATGGCAGGTACGGCAACCAATTCAGGAGAAGCGCCTTTAGTCGATGAGGAACGAAGGGAAGCCAAGTTGTTCATCGGCCAGTTTCATCGCGGCGGGTGGATGAACGACGATGAATCTCTCCGGCAATTGGATGCTATAGAAATCCAGCTCGGTCAAGGGGCCCTCGCAGCCGCTCCGATGTCGATGGCGTCGGAGCAGATTGAGGAGGATTTGCGGATTGCCAAAAAACTGAAACCCGGCGAAAATGCCTCGATTCATTCCCGTATCTCGGGAGTAAACAAAACGGAGGACATGATTACTCTGGTGCAGGACTTGAAGAATAAATACGGAGTGCCGGTTGGGATTAAAATCTGTGCGACTCATTTTATGGAACGGGAGTTGGAGGTCGCCATTCAAGCGGGAGTGGATTATTTTGTCGTGGACGGTGCGGAAGCAGGAACGCAGGGAGGTCCGCCGACACTTCTGGATGACGTCGGGCTCCCAACGTTATTTGCGCTCGCAAGAACGGTTCAGTATTTGGAAGAACGCAGGGTTAAACAAAGCATTTCCGTCATCGCTAGTGGGGGGTTAACGACGCCGGGGCATTTCCTAAAGGCAATGGCGTTAGGGGCGGACGCGGTCTATATCGGTTCAATCGCCTTGATAGCCCTACAGACGCAAGCGGCTAAGACGCTGGCGACCGAACAACCGCAGCAAGTTCCTATCGATTGGCGTAAGTTCAAAGAAGGTTTGGATGTTGATAGGGGCGCGGAACATTTGGCTAAATTCCTCAAATCGTCTGTCGAGGAAATGAAATTAGTCGCGTATACCCTTGGGAAAACGGATTTGGCACAAATCAACAAAAGGGATCTGGTTACAGTGGACCGGGATTTAGCCCAAGTACTGCGGATCGATTATGCCGGTTTCCCTCCAGGAAAGCCAAAACCATCCACGGCATCTAACGTTATTCCGGACGTAATGGAAATGAACGATCCGGATGAACCTCTGTCTCTACAGTAAACTCCCTTATTCATTGGGGGCGCCCACCATAGTTGATTAAACTAAACCCGATTAGCATCTGGTTCTATCCCAAGTCAAAGAAAAATGAGCTAGGCCTTCATTGCCTGAGCTCATTTTCTTTTTGGTGTATTTTTCGAACATGAATATATGTGTAGTGGACTTATATGTTTGTTTTCGATAAAGCAAGCTGATCTTCAGGCAGCGCCTTCGATGAACCATCGTTATGAAGAACACTACGCCATGAATACCGCGGTTCATATCCAAGTATATCTCTTGCCTTATCAATTGCCATCAGCGTCTCATGTCCCTGTACCTCTCTCTTTAAGGACACATTGGGAAAAAATCGTTTGACCAAATCCTGGCTAAGATCCGGCATGATGGTGTCCGGGGCTGTGATATGGAATACTTGATTACCTAAATTATCCTTCTCAATTGCAAGAAGACAGGCTTTGGCAGCATCTCTAACATCGCAATAGGCCCAGGCGTTTTTCTTTTGAATATCCTTTTGTTCATCATTCCAATGCATGATAGGGATTTTTTCATACTCATCCGGTTCATACATATTTGCGAAGCGAAGCGAGACGAGCTGTTGATTCGTAAGTTTATGATACATGCCTGTTAGGTGTTCCGTCAGCAGTTTCGCCATGGCATAGGATGACTTCGCGGTAGTTGGATGCTCTTCATCAACAGGGAGGTAATCCAGTTGCTCCGGTACAAACGGATAACCCAAAACCGTTTCACTTGAAGCCCATACCAGCTTGGGAATTTTAAAATCTTTACATGCTTCTAGAATGTTAAAATTAACGAGCATATTATTCTCGAATATCGCTTGGGGTGTATTCCTTACATCAGTTGGGATATTCCCAAGATGTACAACGGCATCACTTCCCATTAAAAGCTGACAGACTTGACCATAATCACGCAGCTCTGCTTGTATAAAATTTTTTGATGCTGATTCTTCCCGTAGTAATCGATCTGTGGCTATAACATCATGGCCAGCTTCCAATATGGTTCTTACTGTCCAGCGGCCGATTTTTCCGGCTGCTCCTGTCACCACTACTTTCATCATTTCCCACTCCTTATTCATATTTCCGGCACAGCAAGTTGACCTTAGATCGCTGTTAGACTTCCCGTTACTT
Source organism: Paenibacillus sp. JZ16 (assembly GCF_015326965.1). NCBI lineage: Bacteria > Bacillati > Bacillota > Bacilli > Caryophanales > Paenibacillaceae > Paenibacillus > Paenibacillus sp. JZ16. The sequence goes on along the minus strand of NZ_CP017659.1, from coordinate 1,069,254 downwards.
TATGGTTTTATTACTCTGCAGTTTCACGACATGCGATCAAGTTCGTCGTCTGTGGTGAGTGGAAATCGTTTGCAATATTAAATACAAGGAGGTATTTGTATGAGTAATGTTTTTGTAAAAAGTGAGTTTGCTCCTTTGAAAAGAGTTGTGATGGCTCAATCTGAGTTTGCATTTCCATCGAAGGAAGATTCAGGTGATGAGGAGTTTTTATCTGTTAATAGAAGGTTCTCTTAGATTTCCACATAGAAGAAATGAGATACTGCCCGTTAGAAATATATTAGCAATGGAGTCAGACAATAATAAATGCTTATACTTATCTATTCCTAAGCCAGATATATCAAAAGGGCATTACTCAGAAGAGGGGCCATTTTTGGAAGGAGGAGATGTTTTAGTCCTGGATAAAACTTTATTTGTAGGCAGGTCCGGGCTTGCATCCAATGGAAATGGTATTAGATGGCTGAGAAATTTAATGAGTAATTTTGGATATAAGGTAGTCGAGGTACCACTTCACCATACCATCCTTCATCTTGACTGTGCGATTAGCCTGGTTAGAGAAGGGCTAATGATAGTATGCGAAGAAGCATTGTTAGATGGAATACCTGAACAGTTTAAAGATTGGGATAAAATACATGTAACATTAGAAGACACTTCCAGACTTGCAACAAATGGTCTTCCTGTGAATGAAAATGTATATATTACAGATCATGAATTTAAATTTATTGGAGATGAGTTAGAAAAAAGAGGAGTTAAAGTAGAGTATGTAGATTTTAAAATATCAAGAAGTTTCGGGGGATCTTTCCGATGCAGCACTCAACCGCTGTTGAGAAGTGATTTTGAATAATCGTCCCGATTATAAAATAGCCTCCGTATGTAATGTCTGAGACCAAGAGGGTTTGAAAGCTGCATAGAAATTGGCGGCGTGATTCCTCGGTAAAACACACAATCGGTTGATTCCATATGGGGAATATGGTAAATTTATCTTATTCAGTAATGAAAGGGTGACCAAAAGCCGATGATCTACTAATCCTATCCACCAAAGAAAACGATATTTCCAGGTTTTCAGGATAGGATTCGTGCGGGCTTTTTATATATTAACATAAAGTGCGACTGTTTTTTGTATAGCAGTGCGTCTTTTTGTTTGTATGTGTGCCTCCTATCCGATGACCGGAAAGGAGGCTTTTTTGTGTGGCCGATAGTTGTGTGAACGAAGTTATCGTATCAGCCAGATAAAATGCGAAGAGAGGGATGATGTAACAATGACAGGACCGAATCCAAATGAGAGATATCCTATACCCGGAGATAACAATCTTCAGTTTATCAAGAACACGATTACAATGCCTAATATTATCGCAGGGGATTATTCATACTACTATGCCTTAAACGGAGAATCATTTGAGGATCAAGTATTGTATCATTATGAATTCATTGGAACTAAATTAATGATCGGCAAGTTTTGTTCCATTGCTTCCGAGGTCAGATTTATGATGGATGGAGGGAATCATCGGATGGACGGTTCAACCTTTCCATTTAATATCTTTGGAAACGGCTGGGAGAAATTCACTCCATCATTAGATCAATTACCGATCAAGGGAGATACGATCATTGGAAATGACGTGTGGATCGGAAGGCGTGCAACGATCATGTCCGGTGTAAGGATTGGCGACGGGGCTATCATTGCCGCTGAAGCTGTCGTTGTAAAGGATGTGGAGCCGTATACGATCGTTGGAGGCAACCCTGCGAAGGAAATTCGCAAGCGATATTCCACCGAAGTCATTCAAGAGTTATTGGATATTAAATGGTGGGATTGCGATATCGAAGTCATAAATCAATATATTGGCGCAATTGTAAGCGGAGATATGAACTTGCTTAGAAAGATGAGACAAAATTAGAGTCCTTTTTAATGAAAAATGGCCATCTGATATGATGAACGTCATGGGCGAAAAAAGGGTTCTTAAACGAATGTAGAGACTTATGTTGTCATAGGGGTTTAGAGGTAAATGACCGGTCGAACCGCCGGTCATTTTTATCCTTGGATGATCCGGGCCTTGCCACCATCATCGTGCAAGCTTACAAGCGTGTAAGGTAATTGTCATCTAAATCAATGGTACCAACCTGGCTGCTCCTCTAAAATACTCACTTGATAGGATTATTTTTAAGGGGGAGTTGACGTGAGGTTTTTTGAAATGCTGCTATTCTTTTCGAGTGCGTGTTTGTTGGCATTCCAGTTCATTGCTAATCAGCGTATCCGAAGAACAGCTTTGCTCCTGACAAGTGGAGCAGGCTCCATTTTTTTGGTGATCCATTTGCTTGTCGAAGGATACAGGGTTCAGCTTTTATTTTTATATGGATTTACGCTCCTGATGCTTATTCTTTCACTGATAGACGCTTTCAAAACACCGGCAGTCGTTCAGACTGCTTCGCGAATCCGTAGGGTGCTGGGCCGCCTTTTTATCGGATTTGGGTTAATCGCAACGGGATGCTTCCTCTATGTGTTTCCCGTATTCAACTTTCCGGAGCCAACTGGCGAGCTGAAGGTAAGTACACAAGTCTTTCATTTCATCGATTCAAGCCGGGAGGAGACATTTGGCACAACCGCGACAGGCAAGAGGGAATTGATGGTTCAGGTGTGGTATCCGGCCCAAGCTGGCTCCGGCAAGTATGCTCCCTTTATTCCCGATACCCGAATTTTACGTTACATGGCAGCGAACTATGGCCTTCCCGGGTTTACTTTTCAACACTTGAAGTACGTATCCAGTCATGCTTATTCTGGGGCCGAAGTCTCTTCAGCACAGACTTCATACCCGCTGATCCTTGCGAATCCCGGCTTCGGCTCTTCCAGGTTCCTCCATACGTCGCAAGCCGAAAATCTCGCGAGTCACGGATATATCGTGGCCGTGATCGACCACACCTTCAATACATTTGCAACTGAGTTTCCGGACGGTCAAATCACGACCAGCACAACCAACGACTTATTTTCGCCCGACCACGATTATCGGACCGAAAGCGGAAATCGCGACATATTGGGAAAAGTTTTAACAGATGATGTGGCTTTTGCGCTGGACCAGTTCGAGCTTATCCAATCGGGGCAGATTCCAAGTCGTTTTAAAGGGAAGATTGATCTCAAACATGTCGGGGTGTTTGGTCATTCCATCGGCGGAGCGACGGCCTATGACGCTTCATACGATCCGCGAATCACGGCTGGAATTGACTTGGACGGAGGGCTTTACCGACTGCGTGACAGAGAGGGTCTGCAAAAGCCGTTTTTATTCATCCACTCGGAAAGCGGATTTGAACAATTACAAATGGTGAGGGAAAACCGAGTTTACACGGATGCGGAGCTTGACCGTATGGGCTCAACACGAGAGTGGATGGATCAAGTAACGGAAGATAAAAAGCTGGAGCTTAAACGGATGCGCGAAACGGTCGGCGAAGGGGGACAAGTCCTCTATATTGAACATACGGAGCATTTGAATTTTGCCGATGTCCAGTTCATTTCTCCCATTTTCAAAATACTGGGCATTACAGGAAAAATTGCACCTGAAAGAGCGAGCTCCGTTATTAATGCCTATATGCTGGATTTCTTCGACATGTATCTGAAAAATCAAGGTGGAAACTTAATGAAAGGACCGGATAACCGCTTTCCCGAGATGAAGTTCGCAACCTCACTATTATAAATGATGGAACAACATGCTCCCTTATTGATACAACGATTGTCCGAGTCCACCAGCATGGGGCCAGCCAAAAGGGGACCAAGCAAGCGATCGGACATCACGGGGCGGATTGACGACCGAGATTCATGCCGTGGTCGACGCAATGGAATGTTAACTCAAAATAACAATTCATGTTACCGATGATTGGTAGATAATCCGAATGAGAATAGTATAATGCGAAGTAGGTTACTGGCTTTTGGTGAAGGTAATCCAAGCTGAAGTATTCTCGGAGGAGGAGTAGAGGGAGTGATACATAGTGAAGGAGTAATTTTACTGGTACTTGCAATCATTGGTGTAATTGTCGCAATTACCCTAGTCATTTATGCTTATCTAAATATGAATTATGATAAAAAACCGTTAGAGCAAACATATCGTGCCGGCTACATAGAAAAACAGGTGACTCTTGATGATGGAACGATATTAAATTACGCTGAAGGACCAGCTCATGGACCGGCTCTTCTGTTAATACACGGGCAGTCCATGCTGTGGGAAGATTATGCTAGAGTACTTCCGGAGCTCGCTCAATATTATCATGTATTTGCAGTTGATTGTCACGGGCATGGAGAGTCTAGTCATGATGCTTCAAAATATACAGCTGTTGCTATGGGAAAGGATTTTGTTTGGTTTATTGAAAATGTCATAGGTGAACCAGCCGTGGTATCAGGCCATTCTTCCGGCGGTATTTTAGCAGCATGGATTGCAGCTAATGCACCCGAAGCCGTGCAAGGCATTGTTTTGGAGGACCCGCCGTTTTTTAGTGTGGAGCCGCATGAAATGCAGAAAACATTTGTCTGGCTTGATAGTTTTGAACTCATCCATAACTTTAAGAATCAAACCGTTGAAGATGATTATGTCGTGTACTATATGGAAAACAGTTATTTATGGGGAAAGTTTGGCGATTTAAGAAAACTTATTGCAAGGAGTACAAGAGGGTACCGGAAAGCACATCCCGGTGAGCCGTTGAAATTATGGTACGTCCCCTATAAATGGATACATGGCACACATTATTTAGACCAGTTTGACCTCGATTTTGCTGAGACTTTTTATACAGGTGATTGGTTTAAAGGATTTAATCAGGAAGAAACCTTGTCCAGAATAAACGCTCCTTCTGTATATATTAAGGCAGCCACACAATTTGGCGAAGATGGAGTGCTTTATGCGGCAAACCGTGATGAGGATGCTGAAAAGGTACACAGCCTTTTAAAAGGAAATGAGATGAACACGATTAAATCCGGGCATGATATTCATTTTGAAAAGCCGGATGAATTTATTAGGATCATGGTTGATTTTTTGAAGAAAATAAAAAAACATGGTTACAATGAAAGCCGGTACCCAGGATAATCCTGAGTAACCGGCTTTTTATTTTTTTGATAACCCGTTCAGGGAAATTTTTTAAAAATAATCGCACGTAAACTTTGAAAACTCAGCCATTGAGCCTTCTCCAAAGGCATATAAACCGATGAGTACGCCTGTAAATCCTCCCGCAACCTCAGAGGAAAGGTATCTGGTTTGTGCCGTGCCCAGGAGTATGTCCTTGCCGTTAGCGTGAATGAAGAAGCTGTAGCGCTCATGACTTGCCCGTATCTTTAAGGTCGCATGATTGACATTCCCCAGTTCTACTTCAGATTCAATGGATTTAATGTCACCGATATTCAGGCGCTCGATCACTTTATAACCGGTCTCCTCTTTACGTATGGCTAAATCATAATGATGATGTTCATCCAAATAAAGCGTGATGCCGGCTTCTCCGCTCGTAAGCTGCACGTCACATGAGATTTCCGCGTTGAAGTCTCTTTGGCGAATGCCGATAAATGTGGGCGACCCCGGCATATCCAAGCTCACTCCGGTCCCTTTAAGTTGTGCCTTATCGATTTCTAACCGATAGTTCTCTGCAGCAGGATGGCGGAGGAAGCACCAGTCCAGATTCCAGTCCGTGTTCTCGAACGTAAAGGTTTTTTTCTCCTGCTGGACGACATGATTTGAGATCCGATCGGTCTCAAAACTCGTGAGGACGGTGCCGTTATGTCCTGCCGTAAACCAGCCATCCTTGTTAAAAGTTACCGGTGTAAGGAAAACTTCGCGACCAAGATGATGGTAGGTAAGCCATTGGCCAATTTGACGGAAACCCAGATGGAGCATCCACCAATTGCCGCCGTTATCTTGGATCAGATCGCCATGGCCAACGCCCTGCAGCTCATACCCGCCCAGATTGCGATTGGTCAATACGGGATTGTTCGGATAGGCTTCGAACGGGCCGGAGATCGAATCCCCCCGTGCATAAGTGACCATATGTCCATATTCCGTACCGCCTTCAGCCGCCATAAGGTAGTACCGGCCATTGATTTTATACATATGAGGGCTTTCCAAATATCGTCCGCCGGTTCCTTGCCATATGGAACGACTTGGCGACAGCTTGTCGCCCGTTTCAATGTCAATTTCACACTGCACAATGCCGCCAATCCCGTTATCGTCTTTTCCGTTGCTCATAAAGAAGACTTTTCCGTCTTCAAAATACAAATCGGGATCGATCCCCCCTTGATCCACCTCAATCGGTTCGGACCATTCACCGTAAATATCGTCCGTCCATACATAGAAATTTTGACGCGTGGTGTCGTTGGTCGTGGTCATGTAGAATCTCCCGTTGTGGTGCCGTATCGTGGGGGCGAAAACCCCGCCGGAACTGCTTACCTTGCCGAGCTGAATCTGACTCTCTCTGGTTAGGCAATGACCGATTTGCTTCCAGTTAATCAGGTCTTTGCTCTCAAAAATCGGAACACCAGGGAAGTACTGAAAGGAACTGCATACTAAATAATAAGTATCTTCTACTTTGCATACACTGGGGTCAGGATAAAATCCTTTAATGACCGGGTTATGGTATTTCATCGATCCACCTCTTTCATAAATTCACATGTATATAAATCTAAAGTGATTAGCAGCTAAGGAAATTAAACACCATGGGTTAAAGTCTTGCAATGGATTTGGTTTGAAGATTCATGTTAATTCCATTAAATTAATATATATGTGATTTCAACAGATACGAGGAGATTATGATGATCATCAAAGCAAACGGGGAACCGAAATTCATGCCGTTATACGAAGCGTTAGCCAGCGAGGTCAGATGGAACATCATGCGTCTCGTTGCCGATCAGGAAATGAATGTGAAGGATATTGCCAATCGATTGGAGCTCAGTCCATCGATCGTCACGATGCACATCCGGAAACTCGAACAAGCCGGACTCATCGGAAGTCGCAGGGTGCGGCAGGGCGGGGGCACGCACAAAATGTGTTTCCTCAAACCAAAAACCATCGAGATTGAGCTGCCTTTTGCTAGCCAACCCGTGAAGATTAGGGAGCAGCGTATTTCAGTCGGTCATTACACCGCTTTTGAGATCCATCCGACTTGCGGGCTTGGTACGCGCGAGAAAGAAATCGGAGTGTGGGACGACCAGCGGTACTTTCTCGACCCCGAACGGGTACACGCCGCCATTCTGTGGTTTGGGTGGGGCTATGTTGAGTACAAAATGCCTAACTTTTTACTAGCCGATCAATCCGCTGAATACATTGAAATCGCCATGGAAATTGCTTCGGAAGCTCCAGGTTTAAGAGACCATTGGCCATCGGATATTGATTTTACATTCAACGGGATCCCTCTTGGGACATGGACAAGTCCGGCTGATTTCGGAAGAGCGGCGCGAGGGAGATTTACACCTGATTGGTGGCATCGAAACGTGAATCAATACGGGTTGTTGAAGACGATCCGGATTGATGCATCGGGTACATACATGGATAATGAACGAATGTCGGAGGTGACCCTCGGGGATATCAAGCTGTGGGAACCGTTCTGGACGATTCGTTTCGCGGTTGATGAGCATGCGGTTAACGCAGGGGGATTGACGCTTTATGGTGCCGGATTCGGCAATCACGACCAAGACATTGTCATCCGCGCATACCTTAACGACGAGCAATAATTAGGCATCAGAAGGATAAAGATGGGAGTTATTTCTGGATAATCTCGTGGAGACTTAATGAAAATGAGATCCGCCTCATTGCAGACAGATCTGTAACTTTACATGGAGCAGTTGCTCGATATTCTGGACTTAAACCGATTGCAAATATCGTGAAATCAGTGGCTATGTGATCATCCATTGCAGACATGAAGCGTATGAACGGAATACAGAAAGGGTGAACTCATGTGAATCCAAGACTCTCTGCTGGTGTGGAAGTCTGAAACAGGCGACGCTTTCCTGTTCCGTCTTCACAATCCAAAAGGCGAGGAAGCTTCGGATTTTGCCGGTCCGGTCCTCGTTTCGTTATCTACGGTTCAAAGCGATTCCTAATGAATTTAGGTCCGATTGAAGGGATGTTCGAATTATTCCGGGGAACATGTTGAAGGGAATACCGGCGAAGCGAACCTCGGTTACCGAGGCGATGTATGAATATCACTCCATATAAGCTACAAGAAAGAGGCTGTCTCAAGAACAGCCTCTTTCTTCTGACGAATGTATGGTTTTTTCTGTTTAGAGTCAGATTGTTAACAGAGCACCAACGTTGCAAATATCAAAGGAGGCAATAACAGCATGAAAATAATGGTTACCAGTTTATTCGTGGAAGATCAAGACAAGGCACTGGAGTTTTATTCAGAAAAGCTTGGTTTTGTAAAAAAGGAGGACGTTCCCGTCGGAGAATTTAGGTGGATAACGCTTGTTTCGCCCGATGAGCAGGACGGTACCGAGCTTTTACTCGAACCGAATAACCATCCTGCCGCCAAGGAGTATCAAAAGAAGATATTTGCCGATGGCATCCCAGCAACCATGTTTGGCGTTGCAGAAATTAATAAAGAGTATAAACGATTGTTGGAACAAGGCGTAAAGTTTACTATGGAGCCGACAAAAATGGGCGAGCTTACAATAGCTGTCTTCGACGATACCTGCGGTAACCTAATTCAGATTGTGGAGAAGTAACTTTTACGACGAAGTGTCGATAAAGTTCTTTTCGACATAAAGAATACCAGAATATCTCTAGGCCGATATGTACCAATATACCTAATCATTTTACTCTGGGGAATTTTGGCCGGAATAGGAGCTAACATCAATCAATACTGGATTACGTCCACAGCTCCCGAGGCTCCCGAGTTTGCTAATGGTATATTCTTGACATCCACAAATTTAGGAACAACCATTGGAGCCACAGTGTGTGGACTATTTATATCAAGATTAGGAACCCAATACGTTGTCTTTGGGGGAATTCTATTTTTGATTCTAAGTTCTGTATCCATATTTCTGAGGAACTCCGTGTATCATCCTACAAAACATTCCTAGTAATCGATTTCTATTCACTTTTTAAACATACATGTTTCAAAAGTTTTGGAAATAAGATATTCTATATGCAAGGAATTCGCATGATATTGAAAATGGAGGCGTTTTCATGAATGGTTGGATTCAGGCGGGTACAGTGGATGATCTTCGAGAAGGACCGAAGCTGATTAAGGGGGGCATCGTAGTATTTTATCACGAGGATGAAGTGCACGCGCTTGACAACCGGTGCCCTCACCTCGGTTTTCCGCTCCACATGGGAAGTTTATGCAACGGAATTTTGACATGCCATTGGCATCATGCCCGGTTTGATGTATGCAGCGGCGGAACGCTGGACCCTTGGGCGGACGATGTACCGGTACACGATATAACCGTTCAAGACGGTTTGATATGGGTCAACCCAAAATCCAGGAACAGCAATCAAGTACAGCTGTATAAAGACCGACTTCTGAGCGGCCTTGAGCAAAATATCGGACTTGTCATAGCCAAGTCCATAGTCGGATTAATGGAGGCGGGCGTTCCAGATACGGAAATTGCCGCGATTGGGATCGAATTTGGGGTCAAACAGCGCAGGCAAGGGTGGGGCTCTGGATTAACGATTTTGACCGCGATGGCCAACGTCCTGCCAAAGCTCGATAAACAAGGCCGGATCCTTGCGTTGTTTCAAGGACTCCTGCACACGGCGCGCGAATCAGCCGGTGGCGGAACGCGATTCTTACTCGATCCACTTCCGGATGCAGGCGTCTCCGAAGAACGGTTGACGGGATGGTATCGCGATTGCATTGAGGTTCGGGATACGCGCGGTGCGGAACGGGTACTGCTGACTGCCGTGCAAGCGGGAACCGATAAGAAGCGATTATTCTCTATGATGAGCATGGCGGCGACGGATCATTTTTATATTAATGGAGGCCATACGCTAGACTTCCATAATAAGGCATTTGAGAGCTTGAAGTACGTTGGGCACGAGCAGCACCAATATGTACTCGCTTCACTCGTTCCGATGTTCGGGAACGCATCGCGGAGCGAAGAGCTTCATAGCTGGCAGTCCCCGGTCAATTTGGTTCAGCCGATAAAGGAAGCGTTTGAGGAGCTGTCCCAAAAAGGCGTTTCAACGGGAAGCGGGGGCTCTGGCATCGATGACGAGGCGCTGTTTCAAGCGCTGCTTGGCGATGATCCGCTTCGGACAGTACACATGTTGAAGGATGCTTTACTCGGGGGCGCCTCTGCAGTGCGTATCTCGCAAATTGCCGCATTGGCTGCTTCAGAACGGATCGTCCGTTTCCATACGCATAACGATTTCGGGGACTGGATCTCGGTGCTGCACACCTTTACGCATGCTCACGCCGTTCACGAAGGTTTGATCCGCTCCGCTGATTTATGGCTGGTTCGCGGTATTTTCCATACTGCGGCTACGATTTACCTCGACCGGTTTTTGAACGTCCCTGCTGCACCGAGACCAGATGCAATGGGTGCAACAGAGGAAGTACCGCAGCCCGCCGAGCTGCTTGAGATTCTCAACAAGCAACAGCAAGTGGCGCCGGCGGCGGCATGGGTGATCCGTTATCTGCGCAGCGGCGGAAAGCCAGAACCTTTATTCAACGTATTGGGTCATGCGCTCCTTCGAGAGGATGCAGAATTCCACACCTTCCAGATGTACGAGGCGGCCGTGGCGGAATATGACCACTGGGCTTCCGAGTCTGGACCGTTCGCAGAGAGGGCCCGCGAAACGCTGATCCTTGCGGTTACCCGTTATTTGGCGTCGCATGCTCCGACTTCCCGTGAGACGCCGCATACGGCTAAAATTGCATGGCGGCTCCATCGTGGCGAGAAGTTGTTCGAAGAATAATATAGTGAGAATCCCGCTACAACGACTTCAGAGTATAGGTGTTAGCTGAATCATCCTTAATCAACATTCTTAGCATTAACCTAAAAAAGGCTCTCTTTGAGGGTCTTTTTATTATGAACATAAAACAAGGCTGCCGAGGTTATCTCGACAGCCTGATCTTTTAGTAGCTGAATAGCTCTTTGCTTTATCTTATGAGTATTACCAAGGTTGCTTTGTTGGTCCAATTGTAAATTCATTAACGTTCGTATCTTCTGGCTGATCAATCGCGAATGCGACAACATTGGCTACTCGATCAGGTGAAATGCCATATTGTTCGTACAACGCAGTCATACCTTCAGAAATATTCTTATCCGTAATTGTATCCAGCAATTCCGTGTGGATCGCCGCGGGATATATCGTTGCTGTGCGGATGTTCGTACCTTCTTGGGCTGATTCCATGCGCAACACTTCCATCAAATCCCGAACAGCCCACTTTGTTGCGCCATAAACCGCACCGCCTGGGTAAGCTTTGAGCCCGGCCACGGATGAAGTAGTGATGATATGTCCAGACTTTTGCGATGTGAATGTTGGCAATACTGCGGCGATACCATTCAATACACCTTTAATATTTACGTCAACCATCTGGTGCCACTCGTCTGTTTTTAATTCGGAAAGGGGGGAATTAGGCATTAGTCCAGCGTTCAAGAAGATTACATCGACACCGCCAAAAGTGTCTTTAGCTAGCTGAACAAGTTTATGACTATCATCTGGATTAACAACATCTGTTACACGATAAGCAGCATGTCCACCAGCTTTTTGAATTTCCTCAGCCAAGGCTTTTAATTTGTCTTCGCGGCGTGCGCCCATAACAATTCTGGCACCCTTGCTTGCCAATAATTTTGCAGTAGCTTCTCCAATTCCGGAAGAAGCTCCAGTGATTATAACTACTTTGTTTTCAATCGTCATCTCGATTCCTCCTTTGAGTATAAATTGAGTGTAAACCATAGAGTTAACTCTAAAGCAAGAGAGGATTTTAACGATTTAGAGATCGGCTAACGTATAAGAAACAAAAGAAAGAGCCACCCGTATTTATCATCTAAATTACAGGAGGCTCATCTTTAGTTAGAAATAGGAATTTCTATTTTATTGTTTATATGAATATCTTCAGTTCCGGCTTCTAATGCCGTTTTGTAGTATAAGCATTTATGCTCGACTAGTTCCATTGTTTGTTTTAGTTCTTCCATCTGTTTTTCCACTATAGCTTTTCGTTCCATAAACATGTCAAATCTTTGCTGCAATGTGGCATCTCCATCCATCACCCAATCTATGAAGGTCTTTATTTCCTTGATTTGCATACCTGTGGATTTTAAACATTCAATTACCTTTAAAGCGGCAAGATCGGATTCTTTAAACAAACGTTGGCCGCTTGCCGTGCGTTCAACAAAAGGCATAAGTCCTTCCTTGTCATAGTAACGCAGCGTATAAGCAGTGACATTTAATTCCTTTGCTGCTTCACTGATCGAATATGTCTTCATCATATCTCTCCTTATAACTACTATAGACTTCGAGTTAACTCTATGAATAGGAAGGATAGTATCATAAGGTTTGTATGGATGTCAATTTGCTGATCCCGAAAAAATGCAGCAGACCCATAGGTTCGATGCATTCTTTTTATAACGAGTTATACTTCGATGACGAGGGGATAACTCCTCTTCTCTGGACCATCCCTCACCAAATAAGACGTCATCATTGAGTTGAGCGAATTTGGGTGCAAACTCACCGAGTAAATTACGTCCAGCCGTTTGTTTTTCTGCCATATCATTTATTCCTCCAATCATTTCATGGTTAGGAATAAGTATAAACCTTAAAGTCATCTCTAACGCAAGCAATTCAGTTCGGGAGCTAAGGTGTATAATATCTTCTATTACTGGTTGTACGAGGTACGCCCGGCACCAAACTTAGATCTTCATATTTTCTCAATGCGGTGGTGCTAACGAGAAGTCCTTTGGAAATTGGTTACGGTATAAAGGTATTTTGTCCCATTGGCTACACCTTCCTTAAAGTCAAACTCTGAAGTATGATGACAACATCTTGAGATTTACAGCCATCCCCACAAGGATTATGGGTATATCAAACGAGTACTTGCATGAATGTTGTATGATCGAAGTTAGACGGAACAAACGAGGAGGAGAGCTTAATGGAAAAGGGTGAACTTGGATATAGCAAGGTATGGGCAATGCCGAAAGATATCATAGCAGCGGGTTGCCGTCATACCGTAGGACTTAATTCGGACGGTACGGTAACAGCTGTAGGGGATAATAAATATGGCCAATGTGATGTAAGCGGCTGGCGAGATATGGTTGCGGTAGCGGCGGGGAATGTTCATATGGCGACGAATACAGGTAATGCTCATACCGTCGGGCTTAGATCGGACGGCACCGTGGCAGCTGTGGGTTGGAACAAGCATGACCAATGCAATGTAAACGACTGGCGTGACATCGTGGCGGTTGCGGCGGGTTGGCGTCGAACCGTCGGGCTTAAATCGGATGGCACGGTGGTGGCTGTGGGTCGAGATCATGAAGGCCAATGCAATGTGAGCGGCTGGCGTGATATGGTTGCGGTTGCGGCTGGTGACTGGCATACCGTCGGGCTTAAATCGAATGGAATGCTGACAACTGTGGGTAACAATCGTTATGGCCAATGTAATGTAAGCGGCTGGCGCGACATTGTGGCAGCTGAGGCAGGGTACCTTCATACTGTCGGGCTTAAGTCGGACGGCACGGTGGTGGCTGCGGGTTTAAATAAGCATGGCCAATGCGATGTAAGCGGCTGGCGCGATACTATGGCGATAGCGGCGGGTAGTCATCACACCATCGGCCTAAGATCGGACGGTACGGTGACGGCTGTGGGTTGGAATGAGCATGGCCAATGTAATGTAAGCGGCTGGCGCGATATTGTTTCAATTGCTGCGGGTTGCGTTCATACTCTCGGCGTAAAATCGGACGGCACGGTGGTGGCTGTAGGCGATAATGAATATGGCCAATGTGATGTAAGTGGTTGGCATGACATCCAACTGCCCAGTAATTAATTTCCAATATTAAAGGATACATATACTATTATGAGCCATGCCTGAATTGTGAAATTGCTTGACTCTGAAAAGTAAGACAAAATAGCAAATAAAAAGAAATATCCAATACTCTACTGTAATAGGATGAGAATGAGTTGATTTGACATGATGGAAAGGTGAGGCAATTGAATTATTCGGAACTAATCGATTTATACAAGATCAATCTGCAGCAGTATTCCATCGACCAATTAAGACATGTATCTGATCGAGGCGTATGGTCACTCGGCCAAATGTATGACCATATGATCCTCACTGCTCTCGATTACCTTGACCAAGTGCAAAGATGTGCGTCCATGAGTGAAGAGCAACTGCAAGGAAAGACAGAGGCTGGTTATCAATTGTTTTGCGCCGGTTCATTTCCTCCGATAAAAATCAGATTACCGGATGGGCCTGAGAATACCCCAAGTAATTCGGAAACCGTGGATGATCTCATTCGCGGACTCGATACGGTGCTTCAGAGAATGTATGAATGGGAGGAAAACTTAAATGCAATAAACCCAAATTATAAAGTCAGACATGAGGGATTTGGGTGGCTCAACGCACGGGAGTGGTTCGATTTGGTCGGTATGCATTTCCGCCATCACTTACGGCAGAAGGTCGAACTGGATCTAAAACTTGAGTTTTAATTTTAACGTGAAGGGGTATATGATGAAAACTTTAGGATCCTTGAATATGGATGTGATAACTTTATTTGTAGAGGATTTGCAAAGAGCGAGGGCGTTCTATCAAGAAGTATTCGGATTATCCGTCGTATATGAAGACGCTGTTTCTGCGGTATTCAACTTCGGAAATATGAGCATAAATCTCCTGGATATTTCTGAAGCATATGGTCTGATCCATCCTGGAACAGTCGCAAACCGAGATTCCGGATCTCGTTTCCAGTTTACTATCCGGGTGGATGATGTAGATGCAGTGTGTGATGAATTGAAACCACATGGCGTAACTCTACTTAACGGTCCAATGGACCGGCCTTGGGGAGTACGCACTGCTGCCTTCATGGATCCGGCAGGACATGTCTGGGAGATAGCGCAGCAATTAACCTAGAGACGAATGAAATGGTCGCAAAGAGTTTATTCACAAAATAACTACGGCATTTGCATCTTGACATTGCTACGAAAACGTATTAAATTTGGTACAGCCACTTACTACGAGTTCGTACTAAAAAGAAGTCGCCGGATGGAATGGGGGCGCCGCTACGTTCGAGGACCGGTATCGAGAGCTATCATCGGGTAAATTCCAAGATCTAGCAGTGACTTTTTTCAAGTTCGACACTTTATTTTTATTATTTATTACGAAATCGTACTAAATATGCAATGACCGCTGCGGCTGCTGATACGTATTGAGGTGAATTGGCATGACATAGCATTAATAGTGGCGCGGATCATAGGAATCGGAGAGCCGTTGATTCATGGCATTCTGACCCAACGGACGTTGGTCAGGCCGTTTGCGAATTAGGAGATCACTATTCCCTGACGCAGAAATCAGACGGATCGTGCCGGGATTCATACAGTTCAGCACATCGACTGGATCCTCGGCGTCAGCGCCTTGATCGCTATGAAGAAAAGGAGGGAACAATATGGTAAGTGGGGCAAAGCGCCATGTTGGCCTGATGCTTATGTTAACCGGGTTACTGCATGTGATTTATGGACTTTTTGCATACGCAAGTCAATTACACCCCCTCATCACTGAAGGCTTGTGGGGTACAGTGGCGGATGATCAGTGGGATCGTGGAACCGCGTTCTGGTTCACGATGTTTGGATTTCTGCTAATGTTGCTTGGCTATATGGTGGATTGGCTGATTAAAAAGAAGGGGATCGTTCCTCCCGCAGTTCTCGGTTGGATGCTGCTAAGTGTCTGCTTAATCGGCGCTATCGTAATGCCAGCTTCGGGTTTTTGGCTTGGCCTGCCTCAGGCATGGCTTTTATTACGAACGTGAAAGGACACTACAAAAAAAGAGGCCAACCAGCAAGTTCTGGTGACCTCATATTACGATCGTGCAGGGTCGTTACTTCATGAGAGTTATGACAGACGAGAGCCATGTTTCAACCATACTTAGAAAATAAAGTTTAAGAAATGAATTGATATTTTGTAGCATCGAGTGATGATTTATCCGTTTGTCCTAAGCGCCAACAAGCGTTTAAGGTTGTCATCAATACATTTATTATCGGCTTGGTTGATACCGCGACCAGCAAAATGTCCCCAGATCGACTCGATCGGATTAAACACAGCATGAGGAATAAGCTTAGCCTCGTATTCGTTATCGTCCGCCGTGCAGAAAAGATCCGTGCTCCCTGGCATCACACACGCAAGTGCTTTGATGCTTCTGAGCGCCTTATCGAAATCTCCGTTATAAGAGGGGTTTGCACTAATATCTGCATGCTGCCCTGTCCATAACATGGCCAGGACATTGTGCGGATCCATCTGCATAAAGCTTTCCTCCCAAAAACCAGCCACAAAATCCGGCAATGCGTCAAATCCCAGCTCACGATAAAGTTCCTTTCTGTAAAACGCATGGGATACCCCCCATCCCGCATAGACACGACCAACGGCACGCATGTCAGCAGAAGTCAACTGGTCTAGTTTACTTGAATTGGAGCCGACTGCAGATAAGAGTGCAGCTTTCATCCCTTCCAAGACGACATACGTTTGAGGCCAAGTCTTTGCAACACCGGCGAAGGGGGCAATTCGTTCCACCATGTCTGGATAACTTGCTCCCCACTGGAATGCTTGAATGCCTCCCATGGACCATCCAACGACGAGTGCAATCTTATGAATCCCGAATTTTTCGGTGACCAGCCGATGCTGGAACTTAACGTTGTCATAGATGGTTACCTGCGGAAAATTAGCCCGGTCGAATGGGGGAGGCGTGTTGCTGGGTGACGAAGATAATCCGTTGCCCAGCAGATTTGGAACGATAATGAAGTATTCTCTCGGATCTAGTGCCATATCGTTTCCAATCAACCACTCATTCTGAACATGGTGGTCGCCAAAAGCCGTTGGATAGACGATGACATTATCTTTCTTCTCGTTCAATTGTCCATATGTCTTATAAGCAAGAAAAGCGTTCGGTAACGTCACTCCGGATTGCAAGGTAACGTCACCCAAATTAAAAATCTCATAATCCATCGTATTGTTTACTCCCTTCAAAATGAAACCATATATTTAAAATGTAGTTCTTGTTGTTAGTATAGTTCCGTGATACTCTCAATAAAAGTGAATGGATTTCAAAGCAATATTCAATAATTTTGAAGGTAAAAAGGTAAAAGGGGGATCGTATGATGGAATTGCGCCAACTGAACACGTTCCGCACGGTTGCCACAACTTTAAATTTTAGTCGGGCTGCGGAAGTGCTGAATTATGTCCCCTCCAACGTCACGATGCAAATGAAAGCATTGGAGGATGAACTTGGTGTTCGTCTCTTTGACCGCTTGGGCAAGCAGCTCGTTCTGACGACTGCGGGTAAGCGTTTTTTGACTCAAGTCGAAGGGGTGCTAAACAAATTGGACGAAGCACGCAGCGTCGTACATGACAATGATAACTTAAGCGGCACTCTAACGATTAGCGCTAACGAAGTTCTTTGCGCCTATCGGCTTCCCGTTGTCTTTCAACGTTTTCGTTCGCGCCATCCGGGCGTGCGCCTCATCTTCCGCTCCGTTCCCAATCAGGAACTCAAGCAAACGCTCTTTGAGGGAACCGCGGATGTCGTCTTTATGTTGGACGAACCTATTCGCTCAAGCGGACTTGCGGTGGAGCCGTTGGTGGAAGAAACTTTCCGATTATTCGCTGCTCCGAACCACCCGCTTGCAAAACGCACTGTGCTGCAGCTGGAAGATTTTCACCGAGAAGTGTTTCTGACGAATGAAAAGGGTTGTCCCTATCGAACCATGTTTGACCGGTCGTTTGAGAAAGAGGGCATTGATAGTATTACTTATTTAGAGTTTCAAAGTGCCGAAGCCATTAAACAATGCGCAATTACGGGAATCGGCATTGCCTTTCTTCCTGAGATCGTCGCGGAAGCCGAAGTTGAACGGGGCGTACTTGTTGCCCTTCCATGGCAGATTCCGGACTTGCACGTGTATACACAAATGTCATGGCATAAAGATAAGTGGCTTTCACCTATCATATTATCTTTCATAGAAGCAGCAAGGGAGGTAATTGCTGTAGAGGAGGAGGAGAAAATCGTATAGCTTAAAGTAGCTGTCGAGAGACAAGAACGAATCAAATATCATTCGAAAGTCGCTAAATTAGCGGCTTTTTGTTGTTGAAACCAAGTCCTCGTCCTGAAAATGAGGTAAATAGAAAGAGATAACCATATTGGGATGAAAGGAAAAGCAGCGAATCAGGCGTTGACGCTGCCCCTTGATACGTGGTAACTTATGAACATAAAATACATGTTAAATACATGTATTCGTCAAGGAGGGGATAGCACATACATATCAGGAGAGCAGAAAGGAAAGTTATGTTTTCAGGAATTGAAAGCGCTACCATTTAATTAAGCCAAAGGAGAGAATTGATGAAATGAAGCTCAGATTGTTTCGATCCAAAGGTTGGACGTGGACCCTTGCTTTCGCAATGATTTTTCCCCAGCTGTTTATGCCGGCGGGCGCCGATGCTGAGGGGAGCACTAAGCCCGCACACTCGTCGTACGGTCTGGACCTAACGCTGCCGGACACGGTTGATGTAGGTAACCTGGTTGATTACACCGTGACGCTTGCCACTTATGAGACGGCCTCTGCAACCTATGGAAATGTTTATTTTGAAGTGGATACAAGCGGGCCGGGGCACGCGGTTTATAGTTCTGCCGAGGTTCCAGGAGCTGGGGAGGTATCCTTCACTGACCGTTCGAAATTGCATAAAGAGGGATTCCGACTGCCTCCGCAATATTCTAACACCTCGAACTGGACGGTAGAGTTCGATCAGCCGGGAGAATATGTCGTGACCTATAAAGTCATCAGCCGGGATGGAACGGTGGTTGCTGCCACGGTGAAGAAGGTCAATGTGACCTCGGGCCAATCGCAGTATCAGATCGAGATCATGGATCTGGATCAGGCTGGCGTAGGGGAAAACCTGTCTATGCCCGTCACGATCTCCACGAAAGCCCGCGAAACAGAAGGCATTAAGCGTGCCTATCTGCAGGTTTCCAAGACCCAAGGAGAAGGAGATATGATCTTCACCGTTCAGGACGAAGAGGGACGCTATCAGTCGATACTGAACAACGGGGAGTACGGCAGGCCGGGCTTCGAGCTGCCAGCAGATTACCATTCCACCAAGGATTGGAGCGTCAAATTTTCGAAAATCGGTTCGTACACCTTCAGCTACCGGCTGATCGACAGCGAAAGCGGTGATGTGCTGGCTGAAGACGAGGAATCGGTGGAAGTCGTTCCCGCCTATCAAAATCTGGGCATCCAGGTGTATAACAACTATGTCATGCGGGCTGTATTCGGAAAAGAAAACGGACGCGATGTCGCTTATATGGTTCAGGTCGGCGATCCGGCCCAGCTCGTTGTCGTCGATATTCAGACCGAGGAGACGATACAGGCGATCGATCTGCCGGGGGCAACCGGAGCCTGGGGGATGGCCGTAGCTACGGACGGCATGGTTTATCTCGGTTCCTACGGCACCGCTTCACTTTACCGGTATGATCCGTCTACCGATACGATCGTCAATCTGGGAGACCCGGCCGAGGGCACGGCCAGCCCAACCACTCAGTTTTTCGAGCTGACCCCGGGAGTGGACGGCAAAATCTACGGCGGTGTCTATCCGTCAGGTTCGGTGTTTGAATATGACCCGGTAAAAGGCTTTACGAATTTCGGCAACCCTGTGCCTGGCCAGATTTATCCGCGGAGCGTGGCATACGACAAGGAAGAAAACATGTTGTACGTCGGAGGCGGCGGAACGAAAAACTACCTCATTCGCCATGATCTGAACACCGATCAGAAGACCAACATCATGCCGGCACAGTATAATCTGACGAGCACCTATGATCTGAACATCGCCGGCGATAAGCTGTTCCTGAAGATGGACCCAGGCTACAAGATGATCGTGTTGGACAAAATCACCGGTGCGGTGATTAAAGACGATGAGCTTATCCACTCCAGAGGTGTGTCCGAGCCGCACGAAGGGAAGGTATACTTTACCTACGGCGGCATTCTAAAAAGCTATGATCTGTCGACCAACCAAGTGGAAGAGATATACACAGGCAGTGAAGTAATCAATTTTGTCTCCAACGTGATTGGCTGGGGCTCAGCTTTGATTGATGATCCCGATTATCCTGGTCCGACGCTGATCGGCGTTGCCGGAAATAATTCGGCCAAAGTAATCAAATACAATTTGGAGCGTGGCACGCTGAAACAGGCCATCATGCCGCTGCCAAAGCAACCGATCGACTTGCATATTACCGGGCAGGGGCCGGACGGCAAAATCTATGCCGGCGGATTCCTTCCCGGCGGTATGGGCATTTATGATCCGGACACAGGCCTTTCCACCAACAACTCGATCGGGCAGACTGAAGGGATGACTTCCATTGGAGAGAAAATGTACTTCGGTACCTATCCGGGCGCAAATATTTTTGAATATGATACCAACAAGCCGTGGAGAAGCTCCGGTACCAACCGAACCGTGAACAAGCTGTTTGATTTGAAAACCGAGCATCTGCAGGATCGTCCATTTGCCATGCTAGGAGCGGAAAACATGCTGTTCATCGGCACAGTTCCGGACTACGGGAAGCTAGGTGGAGCCTTCAGTGTTTATGACCCGGCCACCAAGAATTTGTCGGTTCATACGCAGATCGTGCCGAATCAGAGCATCGTATCCCTGGCCTACAAGGATGGAAAGATTTATGCAGGCAGCTCCATCCGGGGAGGCCTCGGCAGCACACCGACCGAAAATGAAGCGAAGTTATTTGTATGGGATATAGCGAGAGGAATAAAGGAAAAAGAGATCGTGCCAGTTCCAGGAAAAGGAGCTATCACCTCGCTGATAGAAGGTCCGGACGGGAACATCTGGGGCTTTGCCATGGGAACGTTGTTCATCTATGATCCGTCGTCAGGAGAGGTGATATATCAGGACGAGAAGTTTCCGGATGCGGGCGGACAGTGGAGAGATGCAAGCCTCGTTATCGGGAAAGACGGCCTCGTCTATGGAACGATGAGCGGTAAGCTGTTCTCCATCCATCCTGACGACAAAACATTAACCGTCATGAGAAACCAGGCTGCCTGGTTGTCGCGGGATAACATGGGCAACCTGTACTTTGTGACCAATAATGAGCTTTGGCGCCATGTGATCGAGGATAACAGAGCTGCGGTTACCGAGGTGCGTCTGAGCGCGAGCACGCTGGAGTTGTCCGTTGATCAAACGGCCGAATTAAAAGCGGAGGTTCATCCATCATTTGCAACAGTAAAGAACGTCACGTGGACCTCCAGCAATAGCGCCGTTGCCTCCGTCAGCGCTACCGGAGTCGTCAAAGGCCTGCAGCCGGGAACGACGGTTATTAGGGTTACAACTTTAGACGGCAGCAAGACGGCGGAATGCGTAGTTACCGTTAATTAGTTCGGAACTGCAAAAGAAGCAGCACCAATTGGAACATTTGGTGCTGCTTCACCTTCGTAATGGAGTAAATACGACAAAAATTTGAATTGACAGATCATTAAAAATACAAGTAATATACATGTATGTAAATGAGAGGCCGAAAGTTAGCGAGTTGCCCAGAAGGGTATAAACGCAGATTGACCTCCATTGGGTATTGTTCGCCATTAAATTATGACAGCGTTTTCTTGGTCGGTTGTACAGTATGAAACTCACTTATTAACGGAGGAGCTGAGATTAATGCTTCGAACGGAATTTATAAAGCCCTCGCTGCTGGAGACGGGGGAAGAGCACCGGCTGAGCTTCATGCTAGCGGAGCCCTGCGGGAGACTAGAACCCCAATCGGATTCAGCGTATAGAATTACCTGCAGCGATCCGGAGACACTTGGGGTGAACGGAAGTCTGATAACCGGGCTGAAGCCGGGCGAGACGGAGGTATCCGTATATTCCCAGGGCGATAGCCCATCAGCGTGCAGCTGGAAGGTGCGGGTACAGCCGGCAGGTATGGATTCAGTCATGAAGCTGCAGGACCATCCGAGAATATTGTTTTCGGAAGAAGAACTCAAGGCATTTCGGGAACGGATTAAGCCGGGCGAGGGCCGTTCTTCGAGGATCATCGATGCATCTCGGCTATGGGAGGAATACCTGGCAAAAGCGGACGCCTATGTGGAGGAAGAAAGCTTCGAGGTGCTGTATCCGTCCATATCGGAGCAGTGGAAGGTTGAGCTGCCTCTGACAGAGCCGAAGCGGGCGCCCGAACCGCAAGGACATACCTTCTTCCCCTTCTGGACGATGTATGCCAGAGCGATTGAGGATCGGCTGGTCGTCATGTCCACGTCCTTCCTGGTGACGAATGAAAGAAAATATGCGGAGCGAGTGAAGGAGCATCTGTTGTCCCTGACTTCCTTCGGTAAATGGTATGAGTTTGACGAGCGGGGTGCAGAAGGAAATCTGAGCAACGCCCACCTGCTGCTTGGCGTTTCGAGTGCCTATGATGCGATTCACCGTCTTCTAACGGAGGATGAGCGGCGATCCATTCGCCAAGCCATTCTGGAAAAAGGACTGCAGCCGCTGGCCATCGATATCGGAAGCAGCGATATGCACAATATTGTCGCAGCCAAGCAGGTGGCGATGGTGTACGGTGCGGCGGCTATCATGGATGAGATCTCGTTTGCCGCCAAATATTTAAACGCCGGACTTACTTATCTTCAAAGCTATCTGGAACGAAAACGGGTGTCCGGCGAAACAGAGGGGCTGCTGTACGACAATGTGGCAGCACGACATGCTTGGATGGCGGCGGATCTTTACCGGAGAATCAGCGGCGATGACAGCCTGGTACAGGACCCGTATTTACGGGAAGAGCTTCCCGAGCGTTTTTTTCGGCTGATGGCGCCGGGGGAGGAGAGCTCGTTCCCGAATCTGTCGGATTCGTTTTCCAAGCTCGATATCACATACCTCATGGCCATGACAGCTACCCATTACGGCCATCCGGCAGCGGTGTGGTACTTGCAGAAGCATGCAGCGGCACATTACAATTCGCTTCTTTATTTGCGGAAAGAGACCTCCCCAAAGAGCCCGTCGGAGCTGTACGGCGCATGTGCTTCAGCGGTCTTCCGGAGCGTAGGCTGGGCCGCCCTGCGGTCAGGATGGGGCGATGAGGATCATCTGCTGTGCTTTGCCTCAAGCAGCTCGGCGAAGGACCATAATCACAGAGACCAGAACAATCTGGTGATCAATGTCGGCGGAGAATGGCTGCTGACCAATCCTGGCTATCAGGATTATGTACCCGGTCCGAAGGCGGATTACACTACCGGCACGATAGGACACAATTCGCTGCTCGTCAAGGGTCAGGGACAGCTCCACCTGGGAGGAGGCGATCTTCGGGAGGAACTGCTGCTACCGTCATTCGAGGCGGTTGTCGGGGACGCTACCGAAAGTTATGGGGGGCTGCTGAAAGGCTACCAGCGATCTGTCATACATATCGATTCGGCTTATTACGTCGTCGTGGATGATGTGGAACTGCATCAGGATTCAGATGAGGCGGAACTGCTGTTTCATACGACCTCGGCGGTCTTGGACGGTGATGAGCCCAAGGCCCCGGGCGAGAACCTGGAAAGCGACTCCATTGTATTCCAGGGGGAGAAGGCCGCTCTGCAGCTCATGTTCCCCTTTCCCGAGGAGAAGATGCTTTCCCTCCGTGAATACCCAGGGGCGGAGAGCTACGGTCCTTATGTTGCTGTCGGTGGCGCGACGGGAAAAAGACGGCGGTTTCTCACGCTGATCAACCCGCGATTCCAATATGGTGAAAGGCTGGAAATCCGTCAAAAGGAACAGAATGCCGGCAGCCTTACCTACGGTTTGACGGTGGTAAGGCAGAATAGGGCGGAGGATATCTGGCTGTTCTGCGCTGACGCGGCTGAAGCACGCTACCGGGGCATTACCTTCCTGGGAGATACCGCCCACATCTCCGGTGACGGCAAGCTTCATTTGTGGAAGGCGGTGCGTCTGTCCGGCGGGGACATCGCTTTCGAGGCGGAACTGCCTCTAAGCATATACACCGATGCCCGCGATTCAACCTGCTTCGTGCATAATCCCCATCCGGTAGAAGTTCTCTTCAAGCTGAAGCTGATAACTGCCGGCGTGGAAGTCGAACAAACCACGCCACCCGGCTATTATGAATGGAATCTTATGAACATCGGCAGAGGTGGTCAGGCGGAAGGGAGAGAAGCTATGTGGAAACCGTGACTTCGAAAATCAATAAACCAACTCCTACCAAAACGAGCGCATGGAAACGAATTCGAACTCGTATGTGGAGGGACCGTTATTTGTACCTCTTGCTGCTGCCGGGCCTGCTCTATTTTATCGTGTACCGGTATCTGCCCATGCTGGGCATATCACTTGCCTTTAAAGAATACAGTCCGTTCCGGGGATTTGCGGAGAGTCCTTGGGTCGGATTCGCGAACTTTGCCCGTATTTTCGAAAGCTCCGAGGTGATCCAGGTGATCTGGAATACCCTGACCATCTCCTTCCTGCAAATCGCGTTCGCATTTCCGGCACCGATCTTTCTGGCTATCATGCTGAACGAGGTGGCCAATCCGCTCCTGAAAAGAGGGCTGCAATCCATCGTTTACATGCCGCATTTTCTGTCCTGGGTCGTGGTGGTCGGCATCGTGACGATCTTTTTCCGCAATGAAGGTCTGGTCAACGATGTGCTCCGCGAGCTGTTCGGTCTGCAGCAGACGATTCCTTTTCTGACCGAACCCGATTATTTCCGTGCCTTTCTGGTGCTGGAGGTCATATGGAAGGAAGCCGGCTGGGGGACGATTATCTTCCTGGCGGCGCTCGCAGGCGTTAACCCGGCTCTGTACGAGGCAGCCGTCATGGACGGCGCTGGACGCTTCCGCCAAATCTGGCATATTACGCTGCCCGCCATCCGCAGCACAATCATTATCATGCTGATCATACGACTCGGTGACGTGCTGGAGATCGGCTTCGAGCAGGTGTTCCTTCAGCTGAACGCCTTTAACATGCATATCGGCAATACGCTCGACACCTTTGTGTATTACAAGGGTATTCAACAGTCGGACTACAGCTTCTCCACCGCGGTTGGCGTTTTCAAGGGACTGGTTGGTCTCGTGCTGGTTATGGCCGCCAACAGGCTGTCCAAGCGCTTTGGCGAGCAGGGCGTATATTAAGCGATTCGATTCTTTCAGAGAGGAGATCGACACATGAAGCAAAAATCCATCGCGGACCGTTTGTTTAACGGTGTGAATATCAGTCTGCTGCTTGTCATATCCGCGGTCATGCTGTTTCCGTTTGTATATTTGTTCTCGGTTTCATTTTCCTCGTTCGAGGATTTTTTGGGCAGCAAGCTGCTGCTATGGCCGTCTAAATGGACGACCGACGCCTATGAATATATTTGGGCCTCCAGGACGTTCCGGCAGGCGCTGCTGAACACCTCGGTGGTTACCGTGCTTGGCACCATCGTCAATCTGTTTTTTACGGCGACGATGGCATACGCCTTGTCCCGTCCGATCGTTGGTCAGCGTACCGTTATGTTTATGGTCGTATTTGCGCTCCTGTTCTCGGCCGGCATGATTCCGACCTATTTGGTCGTGCAGGAAACAGGACTGCTTAATTCCATCTGGTCGCTTATTCTGCCGGTGGCCATTGCGCCCTTCAACCTGATTGTCATCCGCCAATTTTTCATGAACATCCCAAGCGACATGATCGAGGCAGGCATTGTGGATGGCGCGAATGACCTGCAGATTTTCGGACGTATCATCCTGCCGCTCTCGAAACCTGCACTGGCGGCATTCAGCCTGTTTTATGCAGTTACGCACTGGAACAACTATTTTGCGCCGATTCTGTACATCAATGATCCGTCCAAATGGACGATTCAGGTGGTGCTGAGACAGATTGTGGTGGTGGGGGAAACGACAGGCACGCTCGGGGGGGATAATATGTTCCTCGAAAATCCGCCTCCGCCCGAGACGATTCAGATGGCCGCCATTCTGATGGCGACGCTGCCGATCCTGATCGTGTATCCGTTCCTGCAGAAGCACTTCGCCAAGGGCGTCATGCTGGGCGCCGTTAAAGGTTGATGACTTCGCACGGCCGGACCATGGCGGCTGTCGAATGAATCATAGATGGAGGTCACACTCCGACATTGATATGAATGGGGGAAAGCTCATGTTAAAGAAACGCAGACTTACCGCAGTAATGGCGGCCTTGCTCTCTATCAGCCTGGCTGCATGCGGCGGCCAGCCGAAAGCGGAGGAGCAGCCGAAAGCCCCGGCTTCGGGCGATAAGAGCCCGGCGCAGGCGGATCCAAAGTTTTCGATTACCGCAATCGATTTCCGGTATGGCGATCCGCCGCCGACTTCAAGTCCCGGCATTGACATGATCAACGAGAAATTCAATGTGGACTACAAGCCTGTTTTTGTACCGAACACCGCTTTTGATGAAAAGATCAACGCTGTATTCGCATCAGGTCAGATTCCGGATATGATCGGCTTAATGTCGACCGACTTGAAAAACCGCTACAACAAGTTTGCGAAGCAGGGTGCGTTTTTGGACCTCGAGCCGTACATCAACGATTATCCGACCTTGAAGGCCGTGCCCGATTACATATGGGACTCCATGCGAGTAAACGGCAAAATTTATGCGATTCCACAATATGCCCCGAAGTATCAGGTGGTACCGGTGATCCGCAAGGACTGGCTTGATAAGCTTGGCCTGAAACCACCGACCAATTATGAGGAGCTGAAGGAGGTAGCGCTGGCGTTTACGAACGGAGATCCGGACGGCAACAGCAAAAAGGACACGTACGGGATCGCCATCGGCCAGGATATTAATCCAAACTTTAACCAGGGACCCTATTGGGACCCGGATGCCTGGTACCATCAGGATGCGCAGGGCAACTACATCCCGGGCATAATCGGTGAAGGCCGCCGGGAGTTTATTACGATGCTGTCCGAGCTTTACAAGCAGGGAGCCATGACGAAGGACTACGCGATCCTGAACTGGGGAGACACGAACAAGGAATTTTATTCCGGCAAGGCAGGCATCTTCATCGGAACGCCGCGCGGCATGTCGCAGGACTATATGAACGGGCTGCTGGCGATACATCCCGAAGCCGAGTTTATACACCTGGAGCCGTTCGAGGACCCATACGGAAACAAGGGACTGACGGCTGGAGCAGGGTATAACGGCCTTACCGTGCTGAGCGCCAAACTTGAAGATGAGCCGGAAAAGCTGAAGAAAGTGCTGGAAATGATCGATTTCGGCCGCAAATTCTATCCGCAGGATCAGAAGAATGAGAAGAACGCCGATTTTGACTGGTGGTCAGGCAAAGTCGGTTCAGGTTACGTTATGCAAGACGGCGTGCCTGTCTTCAACGAGAACTTCGGCAGAGACGGCCTGGGTCCTTCAACGTATTATGTTGATAATTCATCTTGGGTACCGCAGGACTCGGACAATGTATATTCCATTACGTATCAGACCAAACAGCTGGTGGATCTTGTAGCCGCCATTGAAACGATGTACAAGGATATGAAGCTTTATATCAACCCGATCAATGGATTGGAGTCGCCGACGGACAACGAGAAAGGCGCAGAACTGAAAAAGTATGTCATGGATGAGCAGGTGAAATTGATTGCAGGCACCCGTCCCGTGTCCGATTGGGATAAACTGGTTCAGGAGTACATGGACAAAGGCGGAGCCCAGATCGTCCAGGAATACAACGCGAATATAAAAGAGAAGGATCCTAAAGCACTTTTTAAGTGAGATTGGTTAAAGTGACGCTTTATAAATGATCTGTAGAACGGCGGGGCGGGGCAAATCATTTTGCCCCTGTTCTGCATTGGATGACAGGCACCTATGCGAATGCGAGCAGGGGAAGGGGGAGAGATGTATCATGAGAAAGACAGCCAAAATCGGTTTATGGTTTAACAAGCGGTCGGCGGAGTATCTCTGGAGACACAGCCAGGACCAGTTTCAGCTTTATCTGGAGGAGGTGCTTGGGCATGCCGGCATTCCTTATACAAGGTTTGATGATGCCGATACCCTTGAGTCCTATCATCCCGATATCATCGTCGTGCTGCACGCTGGAGAGAAGGAAGAGGATCTGAACCGACTGGAGCAGTGGGCCCGACAGGGTGCGACGCTCATCAGCTACGGTGGATTGAATCGTATGGCCCGCCGGATGGGCTGTACCCGGTTTGCCATCCGGGATGCGGTGTATGGCGATCTGTCGGGGTTAAAATATGCGCAAGGCATTCCGGTTCTGAGGGCGGTAATCAGTGATCCGTGGATGGTATCGCAGACATCTGTCATGCCGGTTGAAGCAGACGGCGTTCTGCGCCGGCTACGGAAAGATGGTGCCGAGGCGTCCGCGGCCGTCATCAAGTTCCCACTCGGCGGCGGACGGCTGATCCGCTGGAACGTGGACATTCCTGCGAACATCGTCATGCTGCAGCAGGGCGGAGGGCCGGTCGTGCAGGACGGCATACCTGCTCCGGACGGAACAGGAGCGGTGGACGAAGGCATTCTGAAGGCGGATGACCGGTGTGAGCTGGACTGGAATGAGGACCGCTCGGTGACAGAGACCGGGATGCCTTATTTTGATACGCCGTATGCAGACTGGTGGCGCGAGGTGATTGTCCGCCAGCTAATGGAGGAAGCGGATGCGCTTGGATTGTCGCTTCCGTTTCTGGATTATTGGCCGGAAGGCGTCCATCAGGTGGCCATGATTTCGCACGACAGCGACTTCAACGTTGAGGAGGCGGCCCGAACGACGTTGAGCGTGCTTCAGAATAACGGCGTCCGATCGACCTGGTGCATGATCGAGCCGGGTTACTCTCCTTCGTTGTACAAGGAAATTCAGGCAGCCGGGCATGAGCTGGCTTTTCACTTCAATGCTTTGGAGCAGGAGAATGGCATATGGAGCGCCGAAGAATTCACACGTCAACTGAGCGTGATCCGGAGCACCAGCGGATCGCCAATCGTATCGAACAAGAACCACTATACCCGGTTTGAGGGCTGGGGAGAGCTCTATGAATGGTGCGAGTTGAACGGCATTGAAGCGGATCAGACCCGGGGGCCGAGCAAAAAAGGAAATGTCGGCTTTCCGTTCGGTACCTGCCACCCCTATTATCCTATCGCTCGTTCTCATGAGCGAAATCGGCTTTACCGGGTGCTGCAGATCGGCTTTCTGACCCAGGATCTGGAGCATCCCACACTTTCGGATGTGTCGGTGATTACCCCGTTTCTCGAAAAGGTGGCGGAGGTCCGCGGCGTCGCTCACTTTCTGTTTCACCAGCAGCATATCCATAACCTGGAGCAGGTCCGGCATGTGCTTTCGCTTGCCGTCGAAACCGCGAAGCGTCTTGGTTATGCGTTCTGGACGAGCGAGGAGATCACTCGATGGGAGCAGGCCAGAAGATCTGCGGTACTGCGGGTCGGCGCAGACGGAATCCTGATCGCCGAGAATCTTCCGCAGGGAGCGGTATTGCGTCAGCCTTTGAATGCGGAGGCGGACCCGTCAGCTTCACGGACGGAAATTCGCTTTGGGCGCCCGTGTGCAGAAGCGGCGAGCAGCGTGAAAACAGCAGCTGAATAACGACGATGAGGAGGAATCAGATCGTGGAAACGTTAGCGATTCATGGCGGAGCGCCAGTCAAGACCGGTCCTTTTGGCACAGGTAAAAGATTCGGGGATGAGGAGGCCGCGCAGCTGCTTGAGGCGCTGGAGCAAAACACGCTGTTTTATCATTTCGGCTCCAAGGTAAAACAGTTTTTGGCCGATTTCAATGCGATGTACGGCCGGGAATACAGTGTGGCGACATCCTCCGGCACCGCAGCCCTTCATGTCGCGCTTGGTGCGGCTGGCGTCTCCGTAGGGGATGAGGTCATAACAAGCCCGATTACGGACCAGGGAACGCTGATCGGCATTCTGTATCAGAATGCCATCCCGGTGTTTGCCGATCTGGAGCCGCACACTTACAATTTGGATCCGGCTTCGGTTGAGGCGCGCATCACACCGAGAACCAAGGCCATTATCGTCGTCCATCTCGCGGGATATCCGTGCGATATGGATCCGATTATGAAGATCGCGAAGAAGCATGGCATCAAGGTCATCGAGGATTGCGCACAGGCCTATTTGACCCGGTACAAGGGCAGGCTGACCGGGACCATCGGAGATTACGGCTGTTTCAGCACGAATGATTTCAAGCATATTTCCACCGGGGACGGCGGTATGGTGCTGATCAATTCGGGAGCGCGCGAGGATTACGAAACCGCTCACGCCTTTGCGGACAAAAACTAT
The DNA here is from genome assembly GCF_015326965.1 of Paenibacillus sp. JZ16. Lineage (NCBI taxonomy): Bacteria > Bacillati > Bacillota > Bacilli > Caryophanales > Paenibacillaceae > Paenibacillus > Paenibacillus sp. JZ16. The sequence goes on along the minus strand of NZ_CP017659.1, from coordinate 1,038,870 downwards.
CGCCGTCTAGGCACCACGGTTGACCGAGGAACGAGTTATATTGCACCGAATTACCGGATGACCGAGCTGCAGGGAGCCGTCGGAATCGCCCAGCTGAAGAAGCTGCCCTGGATATGCGAGCGGCGTAAGCAATACGGCGACCGGCTCAATGAAGGATTGCAGGGAATCCAGGGTGTCATTCCGCCGCAGGTTGACCCGGAGCATAATTGTACATACTGGTTCTACATGCTGCGGCTTGACCTGGATCAATTGACCTGCAGCCGCGAAGAGTTTTGCAGAGCGCTGGAGGCGGAAGGCATCCCGAACCGTGCCGGCTATATCCCACAGGTGTGCTATTTGCAGCCGCTGTTCCAGAAGCGGCAGGCTTATCCGGGAAGCCATTTTCCGTTTGACGGCAGCAGCGTTTCCTATAAACCTGGCCTGTGTCCGGTAGCGGAGGAGATTCTGGTCACGGCGGTTCAGATTCCACTGAACGAATTCTACTCGCTGGAGGATATTGAGGATATTATTCACGCGGTTGCCAAGGTGGGTGCTTGTTATGCCAAAAGCGATGAGTAATACGGATAAAGCGGGCGGCGGTAAGATCCCGGAGAGGATGGGGGCTTTTGAGCGGATCGGCGTTCCCGCGGACGTGGATGAGAGCCGGTCAGCGGCGGTCTGTCGTAGAGACGACGGAGCCGAACGCATCGTAATCGCTGCCCGGGGATACGTGCTGATTGTGGATCCCGAGACGGGAAGCTGCAGCCAGCTTTATTTTCCGGGGGCGAGGGCCAGTATCCGTTCGCGTCGGCCAGTGATCCCCGGGGGTGGTTCTATACGGGAGCAGGCCGCTATTTTTATATTGTAGATCCGTTCACTCCAGCATTTGTTGGACAGCACCGGATTCCTGAAGGGGAAGAGGAAGCGGGATTTGCGTTTGCCGTTAAAGGGGATGGACGGGTTTACGCCACAACGTACCCGGGAAGCTATCTGGTTGAGCTCGACGCTTCGTCAGATTCATCACGTACCTTATGCAGACTGGATTCCGAGAGGAAGTATGCCATGACGCTTGCATGCGGAAGCGACGGGAAGATCTATGCCGGACTAGGCACGACATCGTCGGCCATCGTCTGCTTCCATGAGGAAACCGGCGAGCTGGAGATATTGCTCGAGGGCCCCCGGATATGCCCGGGAGCGCTGCCGTTCTCCAGGGCTGCAACAGCTCTGTCTACGGCTGGCTGCCTTCAGGAGAGAATGGAGACGGACGATGGTACCGGCTGGGCGAGCACGGGGCGGAGCCAGTGTCGGCGGAGGAAGTCGGTCCATCCCTGTATAAGGGAGCAGGTTACAACAAGCTGCATCTGGACCTTGACGGTGGCCGAACACTGCTGAAATGGCAGCTGTCCGACAGACAGGTCGTCATCATGGAAGCGGACGGGAGCTTGAGCCGGATTCCGCTTTCCTACAAGGGAGGCGGAACATCGCTCTCCCCGCTGTACGGAGGCCCGGACGGCATTCTGTACGGCACCTCCAATCACCCGCTGCATTTGTTCACTTATGATACCACAGCCGGGCGTCTGACCGATTGGGGAGGCGATATCGTGGAGCGGGGAGGCGGCGGCAATATCGCCGCTTATGCGGCTCAAGGGAACATCATCGTGGGTGCGGCATATGCAGGCGGCTTGGTCCATCTGCTGGATACGGCAAAAGATTGGAATACGGAAGAAGGACCCTGCCGGAATCCTAGGCTGATCTATGAAAATGCCGCTGTCCACAGGCCGAGATGTGCGGCCGCGCATCCGGACGGACGTCATGTTCTGTATGGCGGATTTCCCGGTTATGGTGCCGCAGGCGGCGGGCTCGGCATCGTGGATGTGTTGGCTGGTCAGGTGGAGATGCTAGAGCACCTGGAAATTGTCAGCGGGCAGAGCACGATTTCACTGGCGGCACTGCCGGACGGCAGGGTATTCGGGGGCACCAGCATTGAAACACCTGGCGGTGGGATCAGCAAGGCGGGGGAAGCGGCGATGTATGAGTTGAGTTGGCCTGACCGGAAAGTGATTCGGCGCTGGGTGCCGATCCAAGGAGCCAAAGAGATTGCCCAGCTGGCTCCCGGCGTGAACGGCGTCCTGTATGGACTGACCTCGGAATCGATATTTTTCGTTTATGATGCTGATCTGCAACAAGTGGTTCACCGGAGCGATCTTTCTTCATGGGGCCGTATTGTCCGGCAGGGGCTGCTCATGACCGAGCGGGAGGGCCGTCCATTCCTCTTGGGTCTGCTGAGCAGGGCTTTGTTCACCGTGAATCCTGTAAACATGCAGCCAGAGCTGCTGGACCGGCTTCCGGCTGAAGCGACCAGCGGGATCGCCTGCCTGAACGGAGACGTGTATTTCGGTTCCTTTGCTGAGCTATGGCGGTATCGGCTGGAAGAGGAGGGGAATTACGTTTATGAATCGGTTTAATGGGGACATGATGCCGCTGTTAGAGGGAATACATACCCTTGATGCTTGGATGGAGAAGAAGTCCAGACTGAGAGAGCGCTGGCTGCAGCTGTTGGGGGAGCCTCCGGGGCCGGTTGATTACAAGCCGAGTGTGGCCGCAAACAGCGGTGGCTTCCGGGTGATATCAGAGCATGACGAGGAAGATCACACAAGACATAAGATCGTTTACCATTCCCCGGAAGGGGATCCAATCCATGCTTATCTTCTGCTTCCACATGGAAAGCCAGCTGAGGGAGGTTATCCCGCTGTTCTGGCTCTTCATCCGACAACCGAGAACGGAAAAGACGATGTATGTCTGCCTTCCGGTCGGGAGAATCGGCGGTATGGTCTGGAGCTGGTTCAGCGCGGATTTGCCGTGCTGGCACCGGACTCCATCACGTTCGGCGACCGGGTCTACCCAGGGGAAGAGCCTTTTCAAACCGCTCCGTTCTATCAAGAGCACCCCGCGTGGACTGCGGTTGGTAAAATGCTCTCCGATCACATCACGGCGGTCGATGTGCTGTCCTCGCTGCCGCAGGTAAACTCCCACCGGATCGGCGTCATCGGCCATTCGCTGGGCGGCTACAACGGCTGGTTTCTGGCCGGAATGGATAAACGCATCAAGGCTGTCGTCTCGAGCTGCGGGTTTACGATGTTCCGCGGTGATCCGGAGCCGAACCGCTGGGGGCAGCGGGAGTGGTTTTCCCATATCCCTTCCATAACGGACAGCCTGAGTAACGGCTCCCTTCCGTTCGAGTGGCATGAAATCGCGGCGCTTGCGGCCCCGGTGCCCATGTTTATGTGGTGCGGGACGCGAGATCCGATTTTTCCGAACTGGCGTGAGATTGCATCGGGTCTTGGGGAACTGGATGGCTTGTATGATTTTCTGGGCGCTTCATCTGCTTTCGAGTGCTGGATCGGTCATGAAGGGCATGACTTCCCGAGGGATATCCGGCAGCGTGCCTATGCTTTTCTTGAGAAGAAGCTTGCAGAGTAAAATATATACGCGTTCTTTAAGCGGAGTGCATGGAATCCTGATGTTCCTCATGATATACTGATTGTTATAGACATGTATAGGAGCGGTATATATTGTTGCGTAGAAGAAATGAATTTCATGAGCGTTATGAACGCTTTGTCCAGGAATTGAGAAATGAAATCGTCTCCGGCGTTCTTCAGCCGGGTGAATTTATTTTGCCGGAAAATACGCTTAGCCAGAAGTATGAAATGAGCCGGGTATCGATCCGGAAGGCGCTGGATGAGCTGGTGAACGAAGGACTGATCGAGAAGATTGCGGGCAAGGGCAACCGTGTGAAGGAGCCGGATGAGGACAGAACGCCTGTCGTGCTGAAACTCGCCTGGTTCTCCTCCTCCTATGAAATTCCGATTATCGAGAAAATGATCGAAGCGTTCGAACGGAAGCATCCGTTCGTTCAGGTGGAAATGGTGCTGTACGCCGAGGACTTCTACACCGAGACCATCATTCGGTCCATTGATGACGGTCAGGGCCCCGATCTGTTTATTATGTCGGATCAGCATTTCCGGGAATGGACCGAAAGCGGGCGAACGAATCTGCTGACAGGATATGTTCCTCCTCGTCTCATGGAGGAAGGGGTCAGCTATCCGAGGGTGTTCGACCTGTTCAACGATGAGGGCAGCATGCTTGCGGCGCCGTTTGTGTTCTCTCCGGTGGTCATCTGCTACAACCGTTCGATCTTCCGTCAGCACGGCCTGCCTTACCCTATCAGTCTTGGCGACTGGAAGGAGCTGCTGGCGGCGGCCAAAGCCTGCACATCGGCCCCGGACGAAGACGGAATGACCGATCATTACGGCTTCTGCTTCTCCTCGTCTCCGAACCGCTGGCCGGTCTTCCTGCTTCAAAATGACGGCAGCATTATGGCTGCAGACCGCAGCCGGAGCACGATGGCGGATCAGCGGAATATCGAAGCTTTGGAGTTTTGCGTATCGCTTATGTACAAGGAGCATGTGTCGCCGATTTTCTCCCATGGCAGCAGCCATTTAGCCGAGAGCCTCTTTATGAAGGAACGGGTTGCCATGATCATGTCCACCTATTACTTCATGAATGAATTCCGCGATCATTCCATCGACTGGGATGTAATGACCCTGCCGAACGGCACCAAGCCCGCAACGATGCTGCTTGGAGGGGGGCTGTCGATCAACGCTGCGAGCAGTCATCGGAATATCGCTGAGAAACTCGTGGATTTTATGACAGGTGAGGAGGCGCAGACGCTGTTGAAGAAGCACGGCTGCACCATTCCGGCTTTGCGGTCGGTGGCCGAAGATGACCGTCTGCTGAATCCGGACATTCATCCGCAGCACTATAACCGTTTTCTGGAGGTGCTGCCTCACGCTTATCCGCTTCATACCCTCAACCTGAGCCAATCTGAAATATCGACGCTCCTGGATGAGCTGAATCTGCTGTGGGCCGGCATGGAAACCCCGGCGGATACCTGCACCCGAATTGAGCAGCTGTTCAACAGCCGTCTGGGCCTGACGGGCGCCGGTACGGGAATGGAGAAGTGAACGAAACTCTTATTCCGTCTCATTACGTCAGGTAGTTTGAGCGGTAATTAAATGTATGAAGAAACTTCATGGCAGGACGCCGAAATTGTCAGATGACTCAGATGACAATGACATATGGATTTTGAAAGCCGCATAAATTGCGGCTTTTTTCAGTTTGTAGTATTAGTTTTTTTCCTAATTGAACGACAAGAGCTTAAGACGAAGCTTGTTACATAATCACTCCATATTGATCTTGTCTGCACCCGATCTTGATTTCTCTATTCTATGATTAGTCCCAATATAGATTAGAGTTGTGTCTCAGATGACTACGTTTGTTTAGTATTTGAAAAAGTGTTACGATCCAACTGAAGTACACACTGGTGAGTATGAGGGGCTAATGCTCATAAAACTTGAGAGGTTGTCACATGTCTAAAACAATATTGATTGTAGAAGATGAGCATATTTTACGAGAAATCATAAAAGATTATTTGCTTGAAGAAGGTTATGAAGTGCTCGAAGCGGATGATGGCAGAAAAGCTTTGGGGCTATTCCAGGAACATGAGCTGGATCTGATCATTCTGGATATCATGCTCCCTGAATTGGACGGATGGTCCGTATGCAAACGCATCCGAAAAGTATCTAACGTTCCGATTATCATGCTGACGGCCCGTTCGGATGAGGATGATACCTTGATGGGTTTTGAACTGGGAGCCGACGACTACGTAACCAAACCGTACAGCCCTCCAATCTTGCTGGCACGGGCGAAGCGGCTTTTGGAGAGCAGACAGACTCGGGAACAAGAAGACGATACATTGTCCAGCAACGGTATTTCCATCCACTTTCCATCCCGAACGGTGGCGGTGGATGGGGAAAACTGCAGTTTGACGCATACGGAATTTGAAATTTTGGCTTATCTGATGAAAAACAAAGGAATTATTATAACCAGAGAACAGCTGATTACAAAAATCTGGGGGTATGATTTTGTCGGTGATGAGCGTACGGTCAACAGTCATATCCGCAATCTGCGTTCCAAGCTGGGAGAGCACGCCAAGCATATTGCTACGATCGTTCGATCAGGTTACAAGTTCGAGGACAAGTTATGAAACAAGGCATTGTTCTTAAGCTGTTTCTATTTACGACGGGATTATGCTTATTCATTCTTGCTGTTATCTTTACCTTGCAGACCGTATTTTTCAAACAGTATTATGTTCATCAGAAAGTGAAGGACGTGAGCGCGGCGCTTCAGGCTTACGAACAAGACTACCTGAATCAAACAACGGACACGCAGGAGACGGCAAAGCTGGAGCAAGATTTTTATCAAAAGCATAACATCTGGGTTACGACTGTGGACACCCAAGGTAATTTAAAGTACACCGATGATTTCTTCATGAAAGTCAAGCTAAGACATTCGGAAGAAACCATGTTTTCCAATAAAACGATGACCATTCCTCTGTATAGTGTGATCGACGTAGAGGACTTCAGCAGTGATAATCCGTTCCTCACGCCTTGGATTAAAGAAGGGGAAGAGATCGCCATGGAAGGTTTGATTATGAATGGCCAGCCGGTGATCCAGCGGATGGGAAGGGGTAATTCTAACCTAAGAGACGAAAGCAGGCTGGAAAATTCGCAGATGATAAGAAAAGAGTACGAGGTCGTCACTCGATTTGCGAGTCCGAACCAATACTTTGAGAAATATCCCACATTTCTGGTCGAGGGAACCATTATGAAGGTCCAGTTACCGGAAGGCGCAGGGGTCTCGCGTTATACCAATCACTTGTTGCTGGACCGCATCCAGGCTTTCCAAGCGGATTTATTGTACGGCGACTGGAAGGATAGCAGGAACCCCAATCAGATCGTAGATTATAAAGAAAATGACGTGAATTACAAAATTATCGTGAATCGCATCCAAGATCGCGACGGAAATCCCGCATATCTGTTCGCGATGGCGTCACTCCAGCCGGTTAATGAAGCCGCAGGGATGATCAAGGAATACTATGTGTACATCATTATTGCTACTCTGCTTCTCGTGGTGCTGGCATCGTTCTATTATTCTCGACAGATCACACGGCCGCTGCTGCGCATCAACCGTACCACACGGCAAATGGCAGACCTTGATTTTTCGGAGAAAATCCCCATTACAACGAAGGATGAAATCGGGGACTTATCACGCAACATTAATGAGCTCTCCGAGCGCCTGCACTCTCATATTCTTCGGCTTGAGCAGGATATCGAGAAAGAAAAGCAGCTGGAGAATACGAGAAAAGAATTTATATCCGGCGTATCCCACGAGCTGAAAACTCCACTAAGCGTTATTCAGAGCTGTCTGGCCATTATGAAGGACGGGGTGGCAAGCCATAAAAGGGATTATTACTTTAAGGCGATGGAGGACGAGGTCAAAAGAATGGATCTGCTGATCGTGGATATGCTGGAATTGGCCAAGTATGAATCCGGAACGTATACCATGGACATGGATTCCTTTTATATCGACACCGTTATCGAGCGGGTATGTACAAAATTGGCTGCGGACATCGAAACAAAGCAGTTACATCTTGATATGTCACTGAAGCCAGTCGAAGTGCTGGCAAATGAGCGGCGAATGGAGCAGGTCGTTGTCAATTTCCTCAGCAACGCGATTCGCTATACACCGGAGCAGGAGTCCATTCTTGTCAGTATCTTGGAAGATGGGGACACCGTTAAAGTATGCATCGAAAATAAAGGAGTCCACATTCAAAGCGAACAGCTTGAGAAGATCTGGGACCGGTTTTATCGCGGCGAGCCTTCCCGAAAACGGTCGACTGGAGGGACCGGGCTGGGCCTTTCTATCTCCCAAAAGATTCTGGAAATGCATGGTGTCCGATATGGTGTAACCAACACTCCTGATGGAGTCCTATTCTATTTTCATTTGAATAAGAAAGCGTAGAACCCGGTTCTGCGCTTTTTTAATTGAAGAGTTGTTCTTGAAGGTTCTTATGGACCTGTCAGGAACAGCTCTTTTTTGTTTGCCGCCGCCAAAGCCTATTACTCTATGAAAGTTTGATATCATCTGCACCTTATCTTGATCTCTGGCTACTACACTTTTATCAGGAGGAGGAGAGAACGTATGAGAAAAGGCAGCTCGATTATAATCACTCTTATGTCTGCGCTGGTGATCGTTCTGCTGTGTCAACTTGTTTCGAGGGAAGGGACGGCAAGCGACCGCAAAGCCGGCATGGATGTCCGCTCGGATAAGATAAGAACGCTAGAATACCGGTCAGAAACACCTTATAAGGTCGTGATTGATTCAGGACATGGCGGTAAGGATAACGGCGCAACGGGAGCCAGTGGTAGTTTTGAGAAGGATTTTACGCTGCAGCTAGCGCTAAAGGTAGAAGAACTGGCAAAACAAGAGCCGCAGATTGAAGTGGTTCTCACTCGATCAGAGGATCGCTTTATATCTTCGATTGACCGGGAACGGCCGGAAATCGCCAATCGACTGGGTGCGGATATATTCATATCCATTCACGGAAATACGTACGAAGACGCTAGTGTTTCGGGTACAGAAACCTACTATTATCATGAAGATTCCCAGTTCTTGGCGGAAATTATGCAAAAGCATTTGGTTCAGACCAGCGGATTTCGGGACCGGGGAGTAAAAAAAGAGGATTTCTTTGTCTTGAAGGATTCGAACATGCCGGCCGCTCTAATCGAAATGGGTTATTTAACGAATCCACAAGAAGAGAATGAAATGCTGACGGAAGATTTCCAATACCGGATGGCAAGCTCTATTCTAGACGGAATTAAAGAAGCTTTAAATTTAAATTAAAGAGAAAGAGAGGAACATGAACATGAAAAAAATAGTTGCAACCCTACTCCTTGGGAGTATTGCACTTGTATTGGCAGCATGCGGAAACGAATCCTCAAGCTCGAGTCCGCAGCAACCGACCACTCAAAACCAAGGACAGGCAACGGAATCAAAAGACTCCGTAGAAACCGAGTATCAAGCACTTTTCCAGAACAGCGTTTTTGTGGGGGATTCCATTACGGAGGGTTTATCATTTCATGATGTGCTTAAAGAGGAGAATGTTCTGGCAGGCGCAGGAAAAACGGCGGAGTTTGCACTTCAAGATATGGCTGAGTTGACTAAGCGGGATCCGGAACATGTCTTTATCCACTTGGGATCGGATGACATTTTGTGGCCAACGGATAACCCCAAAACCTATTCCTTGAAAAACTATGCGAAGTTGATCGGGATGATCAAGGAAAAGCTTCCACAAGCGAAAATAACTCTTTTATCGGTAACCCCGGTAACGGCAGAAGCGGAAGAGCTGGAACCAAGATATAAAAATATCAATGATTATAACCAAGGCTTAAAAGAGTTGGCGGAGAAAGAGAACATTGGATATGTTGATTTGTCCCCGATATTTTCAAACGGCTCAAATAATCTGTACGATTCGGACGGGATTCATTTTAAACCGGAGTTTTACGCAAGCATGCTGGACCTGGTAAAAGATCAAGTGGAATAACATGTTATGGATCAATCAACATGGAGGTGTGAGTATTGGTCTTTAGCAGCCTAATATTCCTGTTCCTCTTTCTGCCGGTCACCATTCTGATCTATTACGTTTCTCCGATGAATTTTAGAAATGCTGTCCTCCTTGTTGTCAGCCTGATTTTTTATGCATGGGGAGAGCCCATATACATTTTCATCATGATTTTCTCCACGGTCTTCGATTATATCAACGGGCTGCTGATCGATAAGTATAGACATCGGAAGCTGATGGCCAGATCGATTTTTATCGGCTCGATGGTCGGCAGTCTGGGTATTCTCGGATTTTTCAAATATGCGGATTTTGTCGTGGACAACATCAATCTGTTGTTTCACATGAATATCCAAGCAGACGATTTGCCGCTGCCTGTGGGCATATCTTTCTATACCTTTCAAACGATGTCTTATGTCGTTGACGTATACTTGGATAAAGTATCGGTGCAGAAGAATTTCATCTCTTTTGGGGCATATGTGACCATGTTCCCGCAGCTTGTAGCGGGTCCCATCGTCAAATACGGCGATATCGCGGAACAGCTCGTTTCCCGTAAGGTGTCGCTGGACCGTTTTGGCGAAGGGGCGGAGCTGTTCATCAGGGGACTTGCCAAAAAAGTGCTGTTGGCCAATAATATCGGATTATTGTGGGCGAGTGTTAAAGCGACGCCGATCGAGGAATTGAGCGTACTCTCCGCCTGGCTTGGCATTACCGCATTTACTCTGCAAATCTATTTTGATTTCAGTGGTTACTCTGACATGGCACGGGGACTAGGGAAAATGTTCGGATTTGATTTCATGGAAAATTTCCGATACCCCTACATCTCAAAAAGCGTAACCGAATTTTGGCGCAGATGGCATATTTCGCTCGGCAGCTGGTTTCGGGAGTACGTTTATATACCGCTTGGCGGTAATAGGTCAGGCTTTATGAAGCAGCTCCGGAATTTACTGGTCGTATGGTTTTTAACCGGATTATGGCATGGAGCCAGCTGGAACTTTATCATGTGGGGTTTGTATTTAGGATTCTTTGTGATCATCGAGAAACGATTTCTTTTGCAAAGTCTTGGACGTTTACCCGCTTTTGTCGGCCATGTTTACACGCTTCTGGTCGTTGTGATCGGCTGGGTATTGTTCGAAATGGAGCAACTGGCTTCCGCTTGGCGTTTCATCGGCGTGATGTTCGGTTTCGGCGGGCATGCTTTTGCGGATCAGCAGGCGCTCTATGATTTGTCTGCGAATGGTGTATTGTTTGTCGTGTTGGCAATCTGTGTTACTCCGCTTCCAGGAAAGATGTTATCCTGCATGAGGGAAAAATGGAGAATCGCCGGCGTGATTACCGTTCCGCTTATCTATTTTTTATTCATGATCCTGTCGACGGCTTATTTGGTCAATGAAACCTACAATCCGTTTTTATATTTTCGATTTTAAAAGGGGACAGCCATGGGATATTACAAAAATTTAAAAAATAAATTGCTGGCCTTATTGCTGCTCCTATTTATTAGCGTAATCGCAGTTCTTCATCTTTTGGCGGTGGATCGTTCATTTTCGGAGTCGGAAAACCGGATGCTGAAGCAGCTGCCGCACTTGTCGCTGAAAGCATTGCTGTCAGGAGATTTCACAGCCGATTTCGAAAAATATGTGTCCGACCAATTTGTTTTCAGAGACTTTTGGATCGGGGCAAAAACCGATGCGGACCGGCTCTTGGGAAAAAAGGAGAGCAACGGAGTTTACCTAGGAACAAACGGGTATCTGATTCAGGATGTTATTTCCCCGGCGGAAGAGGACTTGAGGGAGAAGCTCGAAGCCATTCATTCGTTTGACCAGGCCACGACGGAAATGAATAAATATGTGATGCTGGTACCAACGGCAGCCGCTCTATATAAAGACAAGCTCCCGAAATATGCGATCATCGGCGATCAAGAAGCATACTTGAAAAAAGTAAAGCAATGGCTGAATCCCAATATACGTTTTATCGATGTTTTTCCAAGTTTATATGCTGCGCGTGATCAACCTATATATTATAAAACCGATCATCATTGGACGACGAAAGGCGCTTATATCGCTTACCTGGAACTTTGCAGACAAATGGGGCTGACACCACAGGAAGAGGAAGAGTTTAACATCCAGCAAGTAACCGATGTATTTTACGGCTCGCTTTATTCAAAAAGCGGTTTCAGACATGTACAGTCCGATCGTTTGGAGCTTTATATGTCAAAGGATCAAGAGAAATATACCGTAACGTATGTCGATGAAGAGAAGACCACGGATTCATTGTATGCGATGGAGCAGCTGCTCAGGAAGGATAAATATGCGGTGTTTCTTAACGGTAACCATGCACGAATCCATATTAAAACGGCTAATCCGAGCGATAGAAAGCTGCTGGTGGTCAAAGATTCGTACGCTAACAGCCTGATTCCTTTCTTAATTAAGCATTTTAGCGAAATACATGTGGTAGACCTTCGGTATTATGATGAGGATTTAGCGTCTTTCGTGAACGAGCAGGGGATCCAGGACATGCTATTGCTTTATAATGCGAATACGTTTTTCGAGGACCCATCCATCAAAAATGTAACGGAGTGATTAAATGAAGAAACAATGGAGCGGGAAAAGGAGTTTTTACCCCGTTATGCTTGCATTCATCGTCGTAATTGGCGTATTGTCCGGTTGCGCAGGCAAGGATGACAAGACTTCAGAACAATTGACTGCCACCGAAATCGGAAAAAGTATCGAGCAGGCAGTTAGCCTAAAAGACATGAAAAAGCAGGATCTGAATAAGCTGCAGAAATTGTACAAGATGGATGCAGACAGCATGGATGATTTTATTCTTTATACGTCTACATCGAATGTAAAAGCTGATGAATTGGCCATTATCAAGCTGAAGGATGAGAGTCAGGCAGAAAGCGTCAAAGTGAATATGGAGCAACGAATCGAAGCACAGAAAATGAAATTCAAGGACTATCGCCCCGATGAATATTTTCTGGTCGATAATCACGTGTTAAAGACGAAGGGGCGATTTATTTTCTTCGCGGTTTCTAAAGACGCCGAATCAATGGAACGCATGTTTGACAGTGCTTTTTAACAGAAGCCCAGCTCAAATCCTAATTTTCCAAATAAGAATATTTCTCCACCATTTTATATAAATACTTTCGAAACTCTTCCACGTATGATTCAGGTTCTACGATTTCCAGATTCGTGCCGAAACCTGCTAAAAATTGAAATCCAATATGGTTTTGAGGTACATAAATGGTTGCCAAGAAATATTCAGAATTATAGTTTGAAATACTCTTTCGACCGTACCTTTCAATGAATTGATCTTTTATGCTTGGCGAAATCAATGCCTTTATAGCGACAAGTCGCGGTTGATAACGGGTTGTTTCTTGTTCTAATGCATAATCTCTCGGTTTAAAGGTTTCTTCATTCATATTGAGATTATCGATCCTGGATAATTTAAATGCTCTATAGCTCTGACGATGTAAACAGAATCCCTTCAAATACCAACTCGTCTCGCTATAATGAAGCTGATACGGCTCGACGATTCGATTCGTTATCATGCCATTTTTATCTATATAATCAAATGAAATTATTTTATTCCCTGAGATCGATTCCTGGCATGTCTTCAAGGTTTGAAGAACCTCGGACCGACCCTCCCAATCATAAAATGACAGTCGGACTGAACCTTTCAGTGACGTGGGGTGAACCATGGCTTCTATTTTTTTAATGGTTACTTCAACTTCTTCGCTAATTAGAATTTGTTCCAATCCGCCGAGCGCAGTCAATATATTCTCTAAGTCGGAGCTGCTTAAAAGACGTTTATCCACCTTGTATTCATCCATAATACCGTATCCGCCATGAATTCCATGAACAGAATAGATGGGGATGTTGGATAAACTCAGTGTTTCCATATCGCGAAGAATCGTTCTTTTGGAAACGTTAAATAATTGTGCGAATTCTTTTGTTGAAACGATATCTTTTTTTAGCAGTATCATGATAATCGATATTAATCTTTCAACCTTCTCCATAGCTGCCCCTCTTTTGGTACAAATTTTTAAATGGTGACATGCGTCTGTCACCACTAATAAATTATACTTCATTTATCAAAAGAAGGAGGTACAACTTTATGTCAGCTATAGCATATTTGAATTTTGATGGAATCGCCGAAAAAGCGATTGAATTTTATTCGGAGGCTCTCAATGCGAACGAGGTAAAAAAAGTGAAATTTAGGGATTTTCCGCAGGATCCAAATTATCCATTGCCAGAAAATGAATTAAATATGATCATGGAGTCTTCAATAGAATTTGCAGGCGGAAAAATCATGATGTCGGATATTTTGCCTTCCATGAAGGCGGTAACGGGTGAGTTGGTAAAAGGAAATAACGTGCTTATTAGTGTAGTCATGGATGATAAACAAACATTGGAAGACTACTTTAGCCAATTGTCTGTTGGCGGTCATGTCGTAATGCCGTTATCCAATACCCCTTGGTCTTCGTGCTTTGGCATGCTGGTTGATCAATTCGGAATTGCCTGGAAATTTAATAGCGACGCAGATAAGTTTCTTGATCGTGTCATTTCCAACAAACAGTAACTCATTCAAAACATGGCCTTCCAATGAAAGGCCATGTTTTTATATTCTCATTAGAAAGGAGGAGGGTGGGTTATAGCTATGAAAATTGAGAATGTCATTCCAGCAAAAACGAGAGAGGATTTAAGAATTTGGCTGCAGAACCATGGCAAGACCGAGAAGTCTTGCTTGGTCTTGGTAAGTATGACACCAGCCCCTGATATGTTGTTATATTTGGACGTCGTTGAGGAAGCCTTATGCTTTGGATGGATTGACGGAGTCAAAAAGAAAGTGTCCGAAACCGGGCTGGCCCAGAGACTGTCTCCTAGAAGTAAAAAAAGCACATGGACCGAATTAAATAAAGAACGTGTCCGCCGCCTCGAAAAGTTGGGGTTCATGAGTGACGAAGGCAGGAGGGTTCTTCCTGACATGGATCCCGGTTCTTTCAGAATAGATGGGGGCATCGAACAAAGGCTTAAAGAGGAAAAGCAAGTATATGAGAATTTCATGGCATTTCCGGATCTTTATAAAAGAGTTCGGATCGACACGATACAAAGCTATAAGAATCAGCCGGAATTATTTAAGAGCAGATTAGACAAATTCATAACCAACACGAGAGAAAACAAGATGTACGGTCAATGGAACGATAATCGCCGTCTTATAGATTATTAATATTTCCTGGGTCGAAGGCCAACAACCGTATTCACTCAATTTCTTATAGCTTTTGATTATTATTCTTGACAGACTGTACCATATCCTTCTAAAGCGCAATGTGCATTCCATATTTCGATGTGTATCGAATAGTACTCGGTTTATACTATATACAAAAGTACACCAGAATGTAGATGGGGAGGGTTATGGTATGGACATGACAAAACAGCTTGAACAGCTTGCCGCCTTTAAAAAGCTTCATTCCGATTTCTTTATTTTGCCTAATGCATGGGATGTTGCAAGCGCGAAAACTTTTGAGAAGTGCGGCTTCAAGGCCATTGGCACGACAAGTGCAGGCATTGCGGTTTCCCATGGGTATGCGGATCGGAATATGCCCTTTGATAGGATGCTGGATACGGTACGCAGGATTGTGCAAACCGTGGATACTCCGGTTACCGTGGACATGGAAGACGGGTATGGACAAACACCCGATGAAGTCGCAGAGTCGGTTAAGCAGGTGATCAAGGCAGGCGCGACGGGAATTAACATTGAAGACAGCAGAATGGACCGACAAGCGCCGCTGCTTGATATTCCGGTCCAGCAAAAAAAAATAGCCGTCATCCGGGAGCTGGGGAACGCCATGGCTTATCCTCTCTTTATCAATGCCCGGATCGATTCTTACTGGATCAGGTCTATGCCGCCTGCTAGGAGGTTTGAAGAGACGATCAAGCGGGCCCATGCCTACCAGGAAGCCGGGGCAGATTGTATTTTTGTTCCCGGAATCCAGGATATCTCCGACATCCAAACATTGCGTCATGAAATAAGCTGTCCGATCAATGTATTGGCCGGGCCGGGAATGCCTTCCGCAAATGAACTTGAAGCACTAGGGATTCAGCGCATCAGCACCGGTTCAGGACCTTTTCGCGCCGCACTATCGCTGCTGCATCGCATGGGCCAAGAAATTCTGGAGAAGGGAACTTTTGAGCATATGACTTCGAGAGTCCTTTCTTACGATGATTTATCCAATACTGAAACACCTTAATGGAAAATTAGCTTTGGTAACAATCAAAGAAGGTAGCGTCTCACACACAGATCTTCATTCCCGCAACGCTATGGCTGCTGGTAAAACGGCAGAGCGATGGAGAACAGTTAAAATGTATCCCTGGAGAGTGGGCTTGCCCCACTCCTTTTTTTATGGGCAGGGATTATAATCCATCGTGACAGAGAAAAGTCTGGATGGAGGGGGGAGTGAACGTCAGAAAGCGGGCTGCTTGCTTCCGGTAAAATGTTAGCGCCTTCACAAAAAAACTAAGCAAGAATACAACCGGGCGAACAGAAGTTGCGCCGCCTTATTATCATGGGGTGGATAGATAATCTTGAGGAGGTATTTATGCTTACCATTACAAGAAAAGCAGTTAGTCTGTTGGTGGTGCTTGCCGTAATGATCACAGGATTCTCACCCCGAACTGCGGGTGCCGCAGAAATCGATAGCTATTCCATTTCTTCAATGGATATGATGGATGCCGCTGATCCGGCCACGATACAAAATTACCCGATGCCATCCATCTATACAGCATCCAGCGTGTTTTCATTGAAAGCGAATAACGAAGCGATTCCTGTAATCAGTTATCTGGCTGATTATGATTATGCTCAATTTTCTTTTTCCGGGACGGTCCGTATCGAAGTTACCAACAATGTGCCGATTACATCATTCTCCATCAGTCCTCAGGCCAAAAACATCGAAGGCACGGTCAACGGGAACAAGCTAACCTTCTTGCTTTCATCCTCAACCTATGTGATCGTGAAAATCAATGACCAGAGGAAAAAGATGGTCATCGCGGCAGATCCCTTGGAGACGGATATTCCCCCGTCCACAGGTGCCGGGATTTATAATGTGACGCAGTCGCCATACCATGCGGATAACACGGGCACATCGCTGGCATCGGGTCCGATTCAGCAGGCGATCGATGACGCCCATGAAGCCGGCGGCGGCGTTGTATTCATTCCGGCAGGTGTTTATAAGAGCGGGAACTTGACATTAAAAAGCAACGTAACCTTTTACCTGGCCGGCGGCGCCGTCATTGTCGGCACGGGCAAGGGGGAAGACTACGTGATTGATTTTCGCAAGGATTCACGAAACGCGGATGGAACGTATTTTATTCGTACTGCCGTAGATTCCACCAATATTACAATACGGGGACGGGGAACCATTGATGGAAAAGGCATTGCGATGCGAGAGCGAAAGATGCCGGCGCCGAATAAGAATGAAGGGTTCCTCAATAACCTGCTCGTTCCGATCGCAACATCCAATTTTACTTTTGACGGTTTAATATTGCGGGATGGCGGTTTCTGGTCGTTTATGGTGGTTCGTTCCGACAATGTGACCATAAACAACCTTAAGGGATTCCAGGATTTATACAAAATCGAGAATGACGTTATCGATATTAATGAAAGTCAGAACGTGCTTGTTCAGCATTCGATTGCCATCTCGGATGATGACACGTATTCCACTAAAACCTGGCTGCAAACGGGGATGTCCAAAGACTGGCCGGGCGAGCTTGAACATTTGGAGAACGTGGTCTTTGATGACGCTTTTGCATGGACAAGATGCGCGGCTTTCAAGATTGGCATGGGTGTAGCCCAGCCGCAAATCGGCGTAACCATCCGAAATTCGTATGTGTATCAAAGCGCCAGAGCACTGCTTATTGATCATGGATACCAACTGAATACGCTCCCGGAGGAAGGTTACGCCCAAAATATTACGTTTGAGAATATCGATATCGAACGCGTCGGTATCAATCAATTCGGGAACTATTGGCTTGGAGTGTCCACCAGCACTTCCGGCGATGTAAGCAATGTTGTAGTCAAGAACATCAATGTTCGCGAGACCGGCACCCAGAAATCCAGAATTTCCGGGAATGCCACGAAAGGCGGAAGGGTTAACGGCGTCACGTTCACGGATGTTTATGTCGGAGGCAAGCTTGCAACAACCCTGGACGACTTGAATGTTACCGTCAATAACAATGTAAATGGTATCGTTTTTTCCAATTCAAAACCTCCGCTATTCAGCGACAATTTCGAAGACGGTAACACGGCGGGCTGGACGTCGATGTCCGGTGGCTGGACCGTCCCGACAGTCGGCACGAATCACGTGCTGTCCAGCGGGAACCAGACAACCACCTCCCTGATTACCGCTAACAGCGGGGGTTCATGGACGGATTACGTTTATGAAGCCAGATTGAGAATGCCCATCACCAATGCCAACGCGGGCTTGGCCTTCAGGGTGCAGAATGCAAACAATTATTATATGTATCGCATTCATTCATCGAATCAACAGCTGGAGTTGTACAAATCCGTGAATGGACAATTGACACTTGTAAACAGTACACCCTTCACGGCCATTGAGAAACAGTGGTATAAGGTTAAGGCGGTTATACAAGGGAACACGATTTCCTGTTACGTGGATGGAGAATTAAAGATGGAATGGACCAATCCTGTAACCGAATTGACGGCTGGGGGGATCGGATTCCGGACCACTTCAGCGGGCGTCCACTTTGACGATGCCGTGGTTAGTCTCCTCAATAAAGCGCCTGAGGAGATTGCCCTTTCACACAACAGTGTTGTTGAAAACACGACGGCGGGAGGTGTGGTCGGAACCTTTTCCACCAGCGACCCTGATGCGGAGGAAACATTTGCTTACATGCTGATAGCAGGGGCAGGGGATATGGACAACAACAGCTTCAGCATTTCGGACAATAAGTTGTATCTAGCCGTAACGCCTGATTACGAAGCTAAGGATAACTACAGCATCCGGGTAAGGAGTACAGACTCAGGCGGGCTGTATGTTGAGAAGACCTTTACGATCCAAGTCACGGACGTGAATGAATCACCCGTGAATCCGGATCCTACGGTCATCCGATTCAGCGACGATTTCGAAGATGGAAATGCCGGAGGATGGACGTCTGCTTCAGGTTCCTGGGATGTAACAACGGACGGCACAAAAACCTTGATTCAGAATCAAGCTGCCACTGCAGTCATTGCTGCCGGCGATTCCTGGACGGATTATACGTACGAAGCCAAAGCGAAAATGCCCATCACCAATGCCAACGCAGGCATTCTCTTCAGGGTACAGGATGCGGGTAATTTCTATATGCTCCGAATCCATTCCGCAGTCCAAAAGCTGGAGTTGTACAAATCCGTGGACAACGTCATGACTCTTGTATCCAGTACTCCGTTTACAACTCAGGCGAACCAGTGGTATACGATGAAGGCTTCCATTGAAAGGAACACAATAAAAGGTTATGTGGATGGAGAATTAAAAGTGGAATGGACCAATCCCGAGACGGAATTGACAGCAGGAAAAATAGGATTTCGGACCACTTCGGCAGGCGTAGCTTTTGATGATGCTGTGGTACTGGCACCTGGTCCGATCTAACTAGTACGGCCCCCGTACCATGTCAATAAGAGCCGATCCACAGGTCGGTCAGCGTTAATGGGATCATACGAAGGAGCTGCCCCTAAAGCCATGAATGGCTGCTTTGGGACAGCTTCGTTTTTTTGCATTGTCGTACAGGGGATGCAGTGACATAATCAAAGAATAGAATGTAACGGAAGGCGTGAAAAGCTTGGAGTATCTCCGCAGGCAATCGTTCCGCAACAAACTCAAGATCGCTTTTCTGGCTGTCATCGTGCTTTCTGTCCTGATGACCGGAGGATTGTCTTATTATATCTCGGCTGCCACACTGGAAAAGAATGCGCTGAAGCTCACGCAGGACACGGTGGTCAGGTCCGCACAGATCGTGGATGAGAAGCTGAATAAACTGATGCTGATTATGATGACGTTTATGATCAGCCAGCCTTTCTACGACATGCTGAGAGATGCCGCCTCCGGGGATGCCAGCAGATATTATACGCATCTGAATGATCTTGATAACGTTTTCTCGCAGGCGCGGATCGCCGAGCCGCTTATCCAATCGATCTACGTATTTACGCCGATTGGCGAATTTTATCCTTCTTCTATGAACCGCAATCGGCTCACCGCATTCGAGGATACCGTTCTATATGAGCGCATCGAACAGGAGAAAAAGAACCTGTGGGTGGAAGGTCACGAGGATATGCTCTTCTCCGGGAAGGAACGCGTCATTTCGCTCATTCTGGAGCCGATCTTTGACACACCGGTCAGCGGTGTTTATATTGTCGTGAATATCCGGGAGGACGGCTTCCGCAAGCTCGTGCAGGGAAACACCGCGGAAGGAGCGTCCAGCTTCTTGCTTAACGATGATGGAGAGACGGTTTACCCCGTGAAGGAACAGCTGATCAGGCAGGCGGTGGAGACGGGAGATTTGAATGGCATGATGAACCGCTCGGAGGGAAGTCAGGCTTTTGATCTGGACGGCCAAACCTATCTGCTTAATTATGCCCGTCTCGGCATAGCGGATTGGACGATGACCACCATCCGTTCCCGGGCTGACGTGCTCCAGGACATGGTATTCGTCAAATGGCTGATCGCCGGGGTTACGCTGGCTGCTTTTACCGTGACCACGTTGATTTCGGGCGCATTTTCACGCTATTTGCTAAAGCCGCTGCAAGGGCTTCTGAAGGTGATGAAGCGGGTCGAGAACAACGATCTGACCGCCCGTTTTGAGAGTGGCAGCGGAGATGAACTGGCTCAAGTGGGATTTCGGTTTAACCGGATGCTGGAACAGATTGTGGTGTTGATTGATGAGGTAACGGAAGCGCAGACGCATAAGCGAACGGCAGAGATCAAGGCGCTGTCAGCGCAGATGGACCCGCATTTTCTGTACAACACGCTCAACACCATCTACTGGAAATTGAAATTGAAGCAGATCGAACCGTCGCAGCAAATGGTCATGTCGCTCTCCCGCCTGTTCCAACTCGGGCTGAACAATGGACAGGAAATCACGATAATGTCGAAAGAGCTGGAACATGTGCGCCAGTATTTGGAACTGCAGTTAAGCTGCTATGAAGACTTATTCACTTATGAGATCCATGTACGCGAACCGGAGGTGTCATCGCTTTCGATTCCGCGAATCATTTTGCAGCCGCTGGTGGAGAACAGCATTTTGCACGGTTTTCGCGACCTGAAGAACGGCGGCCTAATCGAAATTGAAATTAGCGGGGATGAGAAATGCTGGACGATTACCGTACGTGATAACGGCAGGGGCATGGATGAGACCCAAGTGCGCGCACTCTTTTTGCTGGAGTCGAAGAAGGGATATGCGGTGTCCAATTTGATTCGGCGGCTCAGGCTCTATTATGGGGACGGTGCGGAGTTTCACGTAGACAGTGCCCCGGAACGCGGAACCGAAATACGGATTTCATTGCCCAAGAAAGGGGAGCATTTGGATGAGCAATCCTGAAGCGATCAGTCTTTGCATTATCGACGACATTAAAAGCGTGGTTGACGGGCTGACCGCGATGAATTGGGAAGAGCAGGGGATTCGGGTTGCAGGTGTATCGAGCAATGGGGAAGAGGGGCTTAAGCTGATCAACGGGTTGCGTCCGGATCTGGTTATTACCGATATCCGGATGCCGATCATGGACGGGTTGAGCATGCTGCGTTTGTTGCTGGAAGAGAACCCCAACTGCAAGGTCATTCTGATTAGTGGCTACGCCGACTTTGAATATGCGCAGCAGGCGGTGCAGCTGGGGGCGTTTGATTTTGTGGTGAAGCCCTTCACCGAAGAAGATATGATGTCGGCTGTTCTGCGAGCCAAAGCAGAGGTTATGGAAGAGAGGTCCAAACGGATAAGTTTGAGGGAAATGGAGAACAAGCTTCGCGAGAGCATGCCGGCGCTGCGGCAGGAATACTTTACGCTGCTCGTAAGCCACCGCACTTCATGGGAAGAGGCATCGGAACGATGGGAGTTTCTGAATATTGAGCTTGATCCGCACGGCTTCGTGGTGATGCTGATTGAAATTGATCGTTTTCGGGAGCAGGTTGCCGAGCAGTCCGTGAAAGAGATGGAGCTGATCCGGTTCTCGCTGTTGAATATTATGCAGGAGACGCTTGCCCATTATGCGCACAGCGTTCTTTTCCGTGCCCGTCATGATCAGTACCTGGCCGTACTGAACGTTTCAGGACCGTCCAGTCCGATCGAAATTGCCGAGCAGTGCTGCCGGAATATTGAACGATTCACCAAGTTTACGGTCTCGATCGGGGTCGGCGGCAGAGTGGAGGAGATCAGCGGGCTCCCGGATTCCTATCGCCAGGCTCATCAAGCGCTCTCCCATCACCTGTTCACCGAAGGCAATGCTGCCATTATGCATGACGATATCCATCAGAGCGGAAGACAGGAGCCGCTGGCATTGGAGTACAAGGACGAGCTCCTGCTGGCTCTTCGTTCCGGCAATGCTGTCCGGACGGACGCGATTCTGTCCGAGATTTCGGAAGCGCTGCAGAAACGGATCTCCCGGCAAAATCCGGATTATCTCCTCAGCCTGTACGATGAGCTGGCCGCTTCAGCAATCCGCACGCTTTACGAAATGGTTCCATATTCGGAGATACAGCCGATGATTCAGAAATTCAGAACGGTACAAGGGACGGCGGGGCTGCCGCTGGCCTCTTTGCAGCGTCATCTGCATGCCTTGTGCACGGAGGGAGCCGAGCTGGTTCGCCGGAACAGCTTATCCGAAGGACAGAAGGTTATCTATAATGCCATAGGCTATATCAAGGGCCGCTTGTCCGAGGATATTACCGTTGGCGAATGTGCCGCGTATGTGCATCTCAGTGCCAGCTACTTTTCCAGCTTATTCAAGCAAGTGACAGGGATGACGGTCACGCAGTTTATCACCTCGGAACGCATTCAAAAAGCGAGACTGCTGCTGGTGGAGGGAGCGCAGGTGCAGGAGGTGGCTGCGGCGGTAGGGTATGAGGAGCGCAGATATTTCAGCGAGATGTTTAAGAAGATCACCGGCCAGACACCGTCGGATTTCAGGGCGGGCTATCACATGGACCGGTCGGAGGCATGAGGCGAGTGCTGCAGGAGACCATAGAATTCTATCCCTTGAGAGTGAATTTGCCTCACTCCTTTTCCGAGAACGGGATTCTATAATTAAAAACGAGCTCACAATACAAACGTTAATCAAAGGGGTAGAATGTATGCGAAAAAAATGGTTAAGTCTCGGCTTGAGCCTCATTCTGGCCGCCGGAATCGCAGGCTGCGGCGGGAGCGACAACAACAATGGCAATGGCGGTACGACGAATGGCAAGTCTGACGGAGGAACGGCAGCACCATCAACCGAGACGGGCCAACCCGTACAGCTTAAATACTGGACTGACGACCGTCATGACCAGGAGTATATCAAGGAATTAATCAACAAGTTCAATGAAACTAACGGCGATAACATCCAGGTGGAATTGACGGTCATGTCCGAGAATTACGCGCAAAGCGTCGACATTGCATTTTCCAGCAACCAGGCGCCGGATGTGCTGCGTCTAAAGAGCGCCAATACATCCGGATTTGTCAAAAAAGGGTATCTCGCGCCGATTGACGAGTATTTTACCGATGACTTGAAAGCGAAGTTCGGCAGCCTGCTGATCGACGATGTCAACCGTTTTGATGGCAAGGTGTACTCGCTCGCCAATACCGGCCTCACCATGCGCCTGGTCTACAACAAGGATCTCTTTGCCAAAGCGGGCATCGAGAATCCTCCGAAGTCGCTGCAGGAAATGGTGGAGGATGCCAAGAAAATTACAGAAGTCAGCAAGGCCGAGGGCATCTATGGTTTTGCGCTGAACTTCAAAAATCCGAAGCAAGCATTTGACCGTTCCGTCCGGGAGATTCTTTCTTTGAGCGGTCATCAGGGACTAGGCTTTGATCTGAAAACAGGCCAATTCGATTTTGAACCTTACTCGCAGGTCATTGAATATTTCAAGCAAATGCATAAAGACGGAAGCATTCTACCTGGCGCGGAAGCGCTGGACATCGACCCGCTGCGCGCACAATTCGCCGCAGGCAAAATCGGGATGTATCTATCCTTCTCGACGGAGCCAGGCGTGTACATGGACCAATTCCCGACCGAAATCAACTGGGGGGCGCGTTGGCTCCAACGCTGGATGGTCAGATTAAGGGAACTTCCGAAATTGTGTCAGCCGGAACGTGGCTCGGCATCAGCGCCCAATCGGCCAATAAGGAAGCGGCTTGGAAGTTCATGCAGTATATGTACGGCGATGAGGTTCTGAAGACCTATCATGAAAAAGGCTTCGGTATTGCCATTGTGCCCAGCATTGTAGAACAGGCAAAAGATCCGGACATCAATGGCATGGAAGGCTTCCTGGTCGGGGAACACGACTCGCTCTGGCCTGCTTCGCCAAACGTTACTCCGGAGGGATCCACCTATGCGGATGCATTCTTCAAATATATGCTTAGCGATGAAGACCTGAAAGCGATTACGGAGGATTTAAACACAAGATACAACGCCGCATTGTCCAAAGCGGTGGAGAAAGGCGAGGTCAAAGTAACACCGAACCCTGCCTTTAATCCAACCAAACCGCAGGGAGAATAACAGGCAAGGATGGGGCTGCCGCACGCTTTTTTGGTGGATGCCCCTTTTCTTTCCCCGAAGGAGGAAGCAATCGTGAGTATTAAATGGAAACGGCTGGAGGAGAATGCTCTGTTTCTGTCCCCGAGCATCATTTTGACGGTGGCTCTGGGCATCTATCCCTTGTTATGGATGCTGCGTTATATGTTTTATGACTATGCGGGATATGGAGATGCGCTGTTCGTTGGTCTGGACAATTTCCGTCGCCTGATGCGCGATGCACTGTTCTGGGAATCGGTTGGCAATACCTTTATCTATGCCGGAGGCAAGCTGCTGCTGACGCTGCCGTTGTCCCTCCTGCTGGCAGTCATCCTGAACGGCAAGCTGCGGGGCGGAAAACTGCTGCGCGGGATCTATTTTATGCCGACGATCATCAGCACTGCGGTTATATCCGTAGTGTTCTATACGATCTTTAATTCCTATAACGGGATGGTAAACACTGTACTGATGAAGCTTCATCTTGTCTCGCAGCCCATCGACTGGCTCGGCCCAAAGCATGCGATGCTTACGGTCATTCTTGTGGCGGTATGGGGCGCGGTTGGTAACTATATGCTGCTGTTTCTGGCTGGATTGCAGAGCATTCCGCAGGATTTGTACGAAAGTGCGGCCATGGACGGCGCGAATGCCGGAAGACGGTTCTGGAGCATCACGCTTCCGATGCTGGCTCCGGTTGCCCAATTGGTCATTATGCTCGCGATTATCGCATCCTTGAAAGGCTATGAGAGCATTATGCTCATCACGGAAGGCGGACCGATAGGCAAAACCGAGGTCATGTATCTCTATCTATACAAACTGTTGTTCCCGGTATCCACGGGTTCTCCAGTGGAGCAGCAGCTTGGATACGGCAGCGCGGTAGGCTTCGCAACCGCTGTTATTGTGGGTGCGATTACGGGCCTGTATTTCTTATTAAGCCGTAAAATGAACAAGCTTTATTAGAGTTTCTATAAAAAAGTCCACTTCACGTGGTTTGTGAACATGTATTATAAGCAACATTCGACGCCAATTTAGCGAAGGCCCTTACGATTTGACAACAACGCCGTAGATCGATTGATCATTAGGCGTGCAGGAGGCTCAGAAGATGAACGAACAGGTATTACCCGAACAGCCGGATGCGCGCGGCAAAATCACCGCCTGCCCGCCTTCCGGTCACACAGGCAGAATTGTGGGCCGTACGGTGATGTGGCTGTTCTTATTGATTACGGCGATACTGACATTATTTCCGCTGTTGATGACATTGTCCGGTTCGCTCAAGACCGGCGCCGAAATGATGACCGGCGGCAGCCTGCTGCCGGCCAAGCTGCAGTTCGTCAATTACGCCGAAGCCTGGAAGCAGGCTAATTTTGCCCGCTATACCTGGAACAGCGCTTTTGTCAGCATTATGGTTACCGCTGGCACCCTGCTGGTAGCTGCCATGGCGGCTTATGTGGTGGACCGTCGCCAATTTCGAGGCAAATCCCTGTATGTGACGACGCAGGCGTCGATGATGTTTATATCTGTCGGTGCTATCGTGCTGCGCCCGCAATTTGATTTGATGGTCGCGCTGAACCTGAATACCACGCTGTGGGGCGTGATCCTGATTCTGATCAGCGCCCATTCCAGCACATTTTTTATGCTGCTGGGTTTCTTCAAAGCGATTCCCCGAGAGCTTGACGAAGCGGCCATGGTGGACGGCTCCGGCTTTGTCCGAACCTTCTTCCGGATTATTCTCCCGCTCCTGACTCCAGGGCTTGGCGTGGCCGGGCTGTTTGCTTTCCGCCATGTCTGGAACGAATACATTCTGCCGCTGGTGTTCACGATGACGAATCCGCAGCTGCAGACGCTCACCGTCGGGCTGGCGAATCTCCGTTACGGTTCTTCCGCGGCCATGCAGATCCATTTGATGATGGCGGGAGCATGCCTGTCGATTTTGCCGATGCTTCTCGCTTATATTGTGGCGAACAAATCCTTTATTCAAGTGACGGCGGGTTCAGTCAAAGGTTAATTTCATAATTCCATATATAAGGAGTTTGATGCATATGAGCGATATTATAGTGGGACCTTTGTTTTCCAACCCGATCATGACCCGGCATTCCGCGAATCCGATTCTGACTCCGGGTGATGTGCCCTACGGTCCGGCGATGGTCTTTAATGCCGGAGTCACCAAATTTAAAGGCAAATATGTGATGGTTTTTCGCAATGACTACGGTGATGAACTTAAAGGGATTGTTGCCCCTCATCATACAACGAATCTTGGGCTGGCCTTCAGCGATGACGGCATAAAGTGGGATGTGCAGCCGGAACCGTGCTGGTTCTGGCATGATGAAGAGGTCATCCGCGTGTATGACCCGCGTCTAACGGTAATCGGCGAACAATGTTATATGTGCTTTGCGGTCGACACCAAGCACGGGCTCCGCGGCGGCATCGCCGTCACCGAAGATTTCAGATCCTTCGAGGTGCTAAGCCTATCGCTGCCGGATAACCGCAACATGGTATTGTTCCCGGAGCGGATCGGGGGCAAGTACGTCCGGCTGGAGCGTCCGATGCCTGTATACAGCCGGGGCGGGATAGACCGCTTCGACATGTGGATGAGCGACTCGCCTGACCTGAAATACTGGGGAAACTCCAAGCTGCTGCTGGCGGTTGAAGATGTAGCTTATGCCAATGACAAGGTAGGCCCAGGCGCTCCCCCCGTCAAAACGGACAAAGGCTGGCTGACCCTGTTCCATGCCGTGGACATCGATCCCAGCAGAGGCAAGAACGGCTGGGAGGACAGCTGGAAGAAGCGTTATACGTCCGGGATTTTACTGCTGGATCTTGCCGATCCCAGCCGGATCATCGGCAGAGCCGAGACGCCGCTGCTTGCTCCGGAAGCCGATTATGAGACCGATGGGGGCTTCCGCAATCATGTTATTTTTCCTGGGGGCATGATTTTGGAAGATACCGGGGAGGTCAAAATCTACTACGGCGCTGCCGATACCGTAGAATGCCTGGCAACAGCGCATGTAGATGAATTGCTGCATCTTTGTCTGAAAGGCACAGTCCATACGTAATGATGACATGTTAAAGCTATACAGAATGGGGAGGTTTCTATGAAAGGACATATTACGTTGCCATCTGCCAGTATTCCAGTTGCCCGCGAGGTGGATGTGCTTGTCATCGGCGGAGGCGCTTCCGGCATCGCCGCGGCCATTGCCGCTGCGAAAGGTGGAGCGCAAACGATGCTGGTGGAGCAGCGAGGGTTCCTCGGCGGTATGGGTACGGTTGCGCTCGTTCCGGCTTTCTGTCCCTTTACGGATAAGCGGAAGCCGATTATCCGCGGTCTCGGCCTTCAATTGATGGAACGGATGAAGCAGGCATGCGATCCTCAGTACCGTGAGGAATATCAAGAAATGCTGGATTGGGTGCCGATCGATCCCGAAGTGCTGAAACGGGTTTATGACGATGCCATTCTGGAAAGCGGTGTGACGCCGCTGTATCACACCTTTGTTTATGATGTTGTCCGGTCAGAGGATCACCGGAAGGTTGATGGTGTCGTTATTGTTAACAAAACAGGACGTTCTTTCATCCCCTGCAGGTATATTATCGATTGCTCGGGAGATGGCGATATTGCCGCACTGGCGGGAGTTCCTTTTCAGAAGGGCGGGGAAGCGGGCGAACTTCAGCCCGGCAGCATGTGCTATCTGCTTGCGAATGTGGACCGTCCAACGTTCAGACGTTACCTGGAGGAGAGCGGGGATACGGGCCAACTGCACAAGACGGTGGAGCTGGCGATCGAGGACGGTGCGCTGCCGGAGGGCCGTAAGTCGATCTCCGGCCTTGCCTGGGTCAGCGACGATTTGGTAGGCGTCAACTTCGGCCATGTATTCGGCGTGGACGGCACCCTTGCCGAGGATTTGACGCGGGGGGCGATTGAAGGACGCCGCACAGCGGAACGCCAGTTGCAGTTTTTCCGCCGCTATGTGCCCGGCTTTGAGCGCGCCCATATGGTAGCGAGCGGTGAGCAGCTCGGCATCCGGGAGACGCGGCGGATTGAAGGAGACTATATCCTGACGGTCGATGACTTCCTTGCTGCGCGTTCCTTCCCGGATGATATTGCCCGCAACGCATACTACATCGATATTCATCTCGCCAACAGCAAAAGCGAGATGACCTTTAACCATCTGCCGCCCGGGGTTTCACACGGCGTACCGTACCGGATCATGCTGCCGGTTGGCATCGACAATCTTTGGGTTGCCGGACGCTGCGTATCCTCGGACCGAGCAGTGCAAGGCTCCCTTCGGGTGATGCCGAACTGCTTCTCCATGGGCCAGGCCTCGGGAACGGCAGCGGCATTGGCGCTGCGGGACGGCACCGGTTCTCGCGGCATTTCCGTAACCGAGCTTCAGCAGCGGCTGCTGGAGCAGGATGTATGGCTGGGAGAAGATTTCATTCCGGCTGAGAAGCAGAAGCAAAGGGGTGCACCGTGAGGCAGCTTCCATTAACGGATGAGTGGTTTCACGGTGCCGTGTCGCTCGAGCACCGGGAGGATGGTATCAAGCCATGGCGGATTCCTTACATGGATTACGAGCTGTACCCGCCTGCGGGAATCGATGGCAAAGCCGAGATATGTGCCGGTGTTCGCCTGCGGCTGCGGACGGACTCCACCGAGGTGGCAGTTTCTTTTGCACCGCTTTCGGACGCCGCCGCCATGGATTGCATGGCAGACGGGGAATTATGCCAGACGCTCAGCCTGCCCGTTGGAGCCACAGAAGCCTTGTTCAGCGGACTTAAGGACGGAATCAAGGATTTGGAGATTTGGCTCCCTCAAAATATAGGAATAACCGTCTCCGGCCTACGGATTGATGCCCATGCCGTCGGAGTCACACTGCAGGATACCCGTCCCCGCTGGATTACGTACGGGAGCTCCATTACGCAGTGCGTCGGGGCTTCCAGCCCCTCCCGCGCTTGGCCTGCCATTGCCGCCGAAGCCTGCGGCTTCAGCTTGACCAATCTCGGCTTCTCCGGCAACTGTCACATGGAACCTATGATCGGGCGTCTGATTCGCGACTTGCCTGCCGATTTTATCTCGATATGTGTTGGCGTGAACATCTATGGCGGGGGCACCATAAGCCCTCGCATGTTCAAGCCGCTGCTGATTGGCCTGCTGGCGACGATACGCGACAAACACAGGGATACCCCGCTGCTTGTCATTTCTCCGATTTATGGCACCGTCCGCGAAACGCAGCTCAATTCGCAGGGCTTCACCCTGCCCCTCATGCGGGAATTGATCCGTGAGACCGTGGAGCTGCTAAGGGATCGGGGCGATCGCCAGTTATACTATCAGGATGGCTTGAACTGGTTCGGTCCGGAGGATGAAGCCTTTCTGACGGATGGTCTGCATCCTGGAGCCGAGGGGTATGAGCTGCTAGGGCAGCGTTTCCGCAATCTTCATGAATTTGCGTTACGGGCTGTACATCGAAACGCGGAGTGACGGGTTTCTATAAAATTTGGGATTACCAATGGGAATCATGGCGGATCATTTTTGGACTTTGTTTTGATTGGACGAAAAGAACTTGAAGACCTTAAAGCCGCATCCTATGCGGCTTTTTTGGTATGAAGTATATAAATTCTTCACTGCACTGATTAAAAGATTAACTACTGTCAGGTGCCTTTACAACTTATTAAGCAACGGACGCCCCTTTATGGAATATATGATTTATTTAAGTTGATGAATTGGTATGCTAAACTATTTTTTCGACTGTAAATGAACTATTATACGCGTAAATTAGCGACTTCATATAGCAGCTATTAAATACTCCTATATACCAGATAGAAAAACTGAATTTATAGTCTGGGGAGAGCTGTCGGATTTTAACCATTGGATAATTATAACATTGACATCTGTAGGTTTTTCCAAAATAATAGAATGTAATTGAATACTGGTACCTTTAATTCAGTCCAGAGAGGCTGGCAAGGGCAGCGGATTTTTTATAATCACGCGAGGATCAGTGTGTATTCCGTCAAGGGATGCTCTGCGTCTTCGCGCGGGTTATGATGTGAAGAAGAGGCTACTTGTCAGTTAAGACTTGACGAGTAGCCTCTTTTTTCTGCTTCTTTGGTATCAGAACACTTTAACCTGGAGGTATTCTGATGAGCAAACAAGATCAAGAGTTTTCGTGGCAAGCGGTGCCGAACACGCAGAGAAACCATTTTTGGAAGACGTTATCCGTCATGTTAGGGTTCACATTCTTTTCGGCAAGCATGCTGGCAGGGGGGACGCTCGGAGTCGGCTTAACGTTCATGGAGTTCATTGGAATCGTGCTCGCGGGCAATTTGGCACTCGGCATCTATACAGGAGCGCTGGCGCATATCGCTGCCAAAACAGGCCTCTCCACGCATTTGCTGGCAAAATATGCGTTCGGTGAGAAAGGGTCGTACCTGCCATCGTTCCTTCTTGGCTTCACGCAGGTCGGATGGTTCGGCGTCGGAGTAGCCATGTTCGCGATACCCGTCGCCAAAGCGATGGGTTGGAACGTTTACCTGTTGATCTTCTTGTTTGGTCTCGCCATGACGGCATCAGCCATCTACGGCATGAAGTCGCTTGTCATTCTGAGTTATATTGCGGTTCCGGCCATTGCCATTCTCGGCAGTTATTCCATGTTCGAAGGCGCAGGCTCGCTTGGCGGCCTTCAAGGCTTACTCGATTACACGCCGGAACAGAGCCTCACAGCGGCAGCAGCACTGACCATTTGTATCGGCTCATTCATTAGCGGCGGGACCTTGACGCCGGATTTTGCACGGTTCTCCCAGTCGTCCCGGCAGGCGGTGACCGCGACGGTCCTTGCCTTCTTTCTTGGAAACTCGCTCATGTTCCTGTTCGGCGCAGTCGGCGCAATGGCGTACAACCTGGCAGATATCTCGGAGGTCATGTTCCTGCAAGGGTTGATGATTCCCGCGATCATCGTACTCGGGCTGAACATTTGGACGACCAACGATAATGCGCTTTATGCTTCAGGACTGGGCTTTGCCAACATTACTAAAATTTCAAAGAAATTCTTCGTCATCGTAAACGGCATCGTGGGTACCGTATTGGCCATGTGGATGTACAACAATTTCGTTGGTTTCCTGAATGTGCTGGGTGCGGCGATCCCGTCCATCGGAGCCATCATCATCGCGGACTACTTCTTTGTGAAGCGCAGAAACTATAAACCGTTTGCCGACATGACTTTCAAGAAGGTAAACTGGATAGCGATGGCGGCTTGGGCTATCGGCGTTGCTTTTGCCCAGCTGGCTCCGGGAATAACGCCATTGAACGCACTGATCGGTACGGCAGTGGCCTACATCGTGTTAATGCTGATCGTTCCTGCCAAAGAATCCAATGAAATGGGGAAATCAAATGATTATACAGAACGCAAAATTGCGGGGTAAAGAAGGTTTATGGAATATCGTCGTGAAAGACGGGAAGTTTGGGCAAATCACGCAGTCTCTGGAAACAACTGCGAATGAGGAAGTCATTGATGTGGGGGGCTCGCTGGTCCTGCCACCGTTCATTGAACCTCACATTCACCTGGACACAACATTAACGGCGGGCGAGCCGGAGTGGAATTTGAGCGGAACGTTGTTCGAAGGCATCCAGCGTTGGTCCGAACGCAAGGCGTTCCTGACGCATGAAGACGTCAAAACGCGCTCTAAAACTGCACTGAAGTGGCAGATGGCGCAGGGCATCCAGCATGTGCGCACGCATGTGGACGTCACCGATCCAAGCTTGACCGCAGTTAAAGCGATGCTGGAAGTGAAAGAAGAAATGGCACCGTACATCGACATCCAGCTTGTAGCATTTCCACAGGAAGGCATTCACTCCTACCCGAACGGTGCGGAATTGCTGGAAGAGTCGCTGAAAATGGGTGTTGACGTGGTCGGCGGTATTCCTCACTTCGAATTCACGAGGGAGTATGGCGTCGATTCGCTGAAGGTTGCGTTTGACCTCGCCGAAAAATACGACCGTCTCATCGATATCCATTGCGATGAAATCGACGACGAGCAATCCCGTTTCGTGGAAGTCGTCGCCAAAGAAGCATACGAACGCGGGCTGGGCTCCCGCACGACGGCAAGCCACACGACGGCGATGGGTTCATACAATGATGCATATACGTACAAATTGTTCAGATTGCTGAAGATGGCGGACCTCAATTTCGTCTCCAACCCTTTGGTCAACATCCACCTGCAGGGACGCTTCGACACGTATCCGAAAAGAAGAGGGCTGACTCGCGTCAAAGAGCTGCAGGAAGCCGGTCTTAATGTGTGCTTCGGTCACGATGACATCTTTGATCCATGGTATCCGCTAGGCACGGGCAACATGCTTCAAGTGCTGCACATGGGCATCCATGCTTCGCAGTTGCTCGGTTACGATCAGATCGTGAACTCGATTGATCTCATTACGAAAAACAGTGCAAGAACGCTGCATATCGAGGATGTGTACGGTATTGAAGAAGGCAAGCCTGCCAACTTCATCGTTCTTGAAGCAGAGAACGAATATGAGGCCATTCGCAAACAAGCCGCAGTGCTTTATTCGTTCAGAGGCGGCCGCAAAATCGCCGAAACGAAGCCGCGGGACACGTCGATCGTTTTTGAGGGCGGTTCAGAGCAGGTCACTTTCAATAAATAGTCTATTATGCATTAAATCCGCGGAATTCGCGGATTTTTTTGTTTTAGAAACTTTAGATCTATATCATCTGAAGAAGGCTGCCGACAGCAATAAATCGGCGGCCTATTTATGATATTTTCATCGCTCCCTAAACAGTATCACTTTTTGACATGATTAAAGAATATGATAAACCCATCAAGTAAAAAGAAAATTTAAGAAGACGACAGAGAAATCGGTGCCCGAAGCAACCCGAGGTATTCAGTTTCCTAAAGGGGAATACCTCGTAGTAAAAGGGGAAGGGAAGACGGCTGATGAGTTGAGGAATATGCTTGCTGGTGTTGCCTTTGGTCAAGTATTGCCGGTAGCCAAGAATTTCGCCTATGTTTAGCGGGCCAAATGCAACGGTTGAGATGGGTCAGCGAGACGACCTAGTTTTTGGTGAAATGTGGATTCCCGTTGTCAGGAAATAAAGAGATTAGCGGATGCTTTCGAAGCATGTTTTGCACGGAGTAGCATCATAGAATTATAGCTCACAAAACATTCAGGAGGGATAACAATGTCCAATATCATTGATTTTAAAAATGTATCTACCGTTGGTTTAGAATCTTCACCCGTAGCAGAAGCGCTTGCTGGTTTACGAGCGAATGAAGCCCGTTACTTTATGAACAAGTATAAGCATGAATTTACGGTTGTACCCGCCAGCGAGAGCCAGGAGACCCTTGAATATGTGAATCGAATATTGAAAGAAGAACGACATATTGAGTTTGCGGCTAAACCTTTAGAAACGTCGCGTTTTCAAGTGGATAACATCCAATTTGCCTATGTCTTTTATGAGAATGGTCTTGGACTCAATGTCATGTATACGGTTGATGACCCTAAGAAGCGAGCCGTTGGTTTTAAACTTTCGGAGGGGATGGAGGTACCAGAAGAATTAGAAGGGAAGTTTAAGTTTGCTAGGCAGAAGTCAAAATTAGCCGGAACCATTCGGGGCTCGTTCTTTGTAATTAAGAAAAATTATACTGATGAGGTGGGAACCCATGAATAAAATGACCAGTGTGGAAACAACTATGAAAGTAAATGCCCGTCCTGTCGGAAAAAAGGTAACTTATTGGACAGTCACATTGCTGCTTGCGGCAGCTATTATGTTAAGTGGTATCGGACAACTGATGCAATTTGGAGGAAACCTCGAGTTGGTGACGAATCTGGGCTACCCATTATACGTCCTAACCATTCTCGGGATTTGGAAAGTGCTTGGAGCCATCGCTCTCGTCGTGCCAGGTTTACCTCGACTTAAAGAATGGGTTCACGCTGGTATCTTCTTTTTAATGACGGGTGCGGCATTATCCCATGCATTTGCTAACGATTACGGTGACTACGGGTTTAATCTGATCCTCCCGCTTTCATACGCTGCGTTAAACATCTTTTCGTGGGCGCTGCGGCCATCGAAGAGCCGCTTATAAGATTACAGAAAATGACGGCGTCATTATTCTGGAAGTAGAAAAGTCTATGACGGTAGCCGGATCGGCTGCCGTTATTGACGTACCAGGAGAATTTCGTTGTCCGTTGGGAATTCGACTGTGTCTCGACATCGATGAGAGCAGCTTGCCCTGGCAGCTGCTCTTCCTCTATATTTAAAAAGGAAATTTCTACTGAAAATCGATTCTTTTCATTATAGGGGGCATATCGATGGTCGGGACGATTATCATTTGTTTTTTGGTATTACACATCATCATGGCTGCCATCATGGCGGTTTTCGCTAGGGATGAAAGCATGAGAAATACCATCGGATTCCAAGCTTACACCTCCGAGCCAAAAACGGCTGGAGATTACATTTTTAATTTGCTGTTCTTTCTCCTTGCAGGTGGAGCTTATTATATGGAGTCGATCAATGAACGGATTGCGCAAAAGTTTTGGCTGGTCCGGATCGGCATCCGAATTGCGGTTCTATCCATTGCCATCATCGTTGTTTTTATCCTTGCCATCATCTTTTCATTTTGATTCATCCTTTGCCCTTAGGCTTGCTTTGTAAACACCCACATTTTTGATACATCTCGATAACCCATTTTTAGATATAAAGGATGTCCCATTTGACTAGCAACAAGAACGCTCTGGACAGCGCCTTCCTGCTGGGCATCACAAAGCATTTTTCGGCAAAGTGTTTTCGCTAATCCTTTACCTCTATGTTCTTTTGGTGTAAAGACATTATTCAAAAATGCGGTTTTATCTAGCAGTGCATAGCTTCCAAAAGATGCAGGATACCCGTTTTCCTCAGCAACGTAAAAATGCAGATTTGGATCATTGAATTTATTGATATCGAT
Organism: Paenibacillus sp. JZ16; assembly: GCF_015326965.1. NCBI lineage: Bacteria > Bacillati > Bacillota > Bacilli > Caryophanales > Paenibacillaceae > Paenibacillus > Paenibacillus sp. JZ16. The sequence continues at coordinate 1,003,679 of NZ_CP017659.1, read as the reverse complement.
AACAGCCTTATTGAAATAATGATTGATACGTCGAGCTTCTGCCTCCGTTTTGACACACTTGATGATCTTGTTATCTGGTTCAAGAGACCAGTTATCCAGATATAAAATCATAAGAAACTCTGAACTTTTGATGTTATATCCCTCTGCCTCATAAATACGATGTTCTTCATCTGAAAACACGGTAAGCCAATAGTCTTTTTTTACATCTAGTTTATTTACGGTATCCATAACGTGTGCAAAATTAGAATTATATACGACAAACTCGTCCGTTCTGCCATCAACATGTGCACCAAAAGCAAGATGTTTTATAGAATCGTAATCATATACTTGGGATGCAGGTTGGCGACTACAGGTATATTCACCTCGAACGAAAAAATCAACAGCTTTTTTAAACTCCGTTTCTTTCCACATATAAAAATCCTCCAATTAGCAATATGGTCATTTTCATGCGCGAGATACTCAAGCTGACTATCCCGTTTATAATTGCCTTTAGACATCATTATAGGGATGGCATCAGATGAATAAAATGTATAATCCAATTGATAATTGTTTTATGCATAACACCGACTCACAGGTAAAAGCCGCGAGCCGCTTGATCAATGGGAGGATTAAACATGTGGGAGAATACTGGGCCTAATAAGTATAGAAGGAGGGAAAGAGCACTCTTCCATCGACTAATCGAAGGACAGGGCAGAACATATCCCTACTTCTCAACACGCCAATCTACCTTTTTTAAGATCAATATGATGGAAATCAGCGAAAAGAGCAAGAGTACAAGCGTGTTCCAGGCGACAGACCCGGACCAGCCCGAAATCAGCACCTCCCGCATAGCCTCGGCGGCGTAAGTGGTTGGGAAGAGATAAGAGAACCACTGCAGGATCGCAGGCAATTGATCCATATCCACCATGACTGGCGTCAAAAACGAGATGAACATCATCAGCGCCTGGACCAGCATGTTCGTCAATTGGTGGCTAGGTGACCAGAAGCCGATCAGCACACCTGCGCCAACCACGCTAAAGACGGTAAGCAGCAATACAGGGACAAGTCCCCAGCTGTAGTGGAATTGAATGCCGTAAGCCAGCTGACCTATCATCGCCAAGATGATAAAAGAGGGGGCGCTCATGATCAAACCGCGCAGCAGATTGGCAAAGATGAAGTTTACCTTCGCAATCGGCAGGGACGAATAGTACGTGAAGTGCCCTTGGTGCTTCTGATAAGATATCTCCTGAGCCATGGAATTGAGTCCCATGACAATTAAGCCGAAGAGCATATTCCCCGTAATAATACGGGTCATGACAGCCGGCGTTGGGTCGACCGTAAAGAATTTGAGAAACAGCAGCGTCGTTAATGGAAACATGCATGCCATGATGAAAATCCAAACCCATGCCTCGCGGATGATCGTGAATTGAATGCGGGCCAGGATCAGCCATTCTGTTATTCTGCGATGGATTACGCTCTGCTGCTCGTGCTCTTGAAGAAAGACCGCTTCTTGCAGTTGCAAGTCTTTGCTTTGCATAGATGGTTGAGTATTTTCCATGTTTAGATCACCTCCGTTTTGTCAGGATTATCCTGTTCGTCATCGATATGAAAATAGACATCTTCAAGATTCGGCGGGACTAAGGAATATTCTTCAATCGGTAAATGCTGCTTGGTTATGAAGTCAATCGCGTAGCTGGCGTCTTGCTTCTCGATCAGTGCCCGGATACGGTTTTCTCCCGTTTTGGTCCACTGTCCCAGCGCGATTAAGCTTCGGCATACATGATCGCTTTCACCAAAGGAAGTCGTAATTTCCAGCTTCATCCGCTGATCGACCCTTTGTTTTAATACGCTGACATGATCGATGGCGAGCAGCTTGCCGTGATTTACGACAGCTACTCTGTCCACGACCTGTTCGGCCTCCAGCACGTTGTGTGTCACCAAGATTACGGTTACTCCTTGCCGATTCCGTTCTTGAATCAGATCCCATACGAGTCTTCTCTTTTTCGGGTCCAGCTCGTTGGTCGGTTCATCCAGGATCATGACGGGGGAAAAGCCGATCAAGCAAGTTCCTATTCCGATTAAACGCTTCTGTCCACCGGAAACGTTCTTCAGCAGCTTATGACGAAGGTCCTGCATTCCAAAGCGTTCCAACAATTCCTCTGTTTGCTTTACGGCGGACTCTTTCGTCAACCCCCGCAATCTTCCCGTAAAATACAAAGCTTCCCACGTTTTTAAACTGGTCAGGGCGTGAGGCTCTTGCGAGTAGTAGGCTACCTCCTGGGCAACTTGCTTGGTTTGGGTCTTCACGCTGGTTCCTTTATAGCGTACTGTACCTGAGGTGGGAGCAAGGTGTCCTACCATCTGCTTGATTAGCGTGGATTTGCCTGCTCCATTCGGACCGAGCAAACCGAGAATTTCACCTTCTTGCACATCAAAGCTTATGTCATGATTGGCAACAACCTTTCCTTTTTTGTATGTTTTATTCACATGCTCTAATTGATAAATCAGCTTCATCCTTCTTGCCCCTTTCTGTTCGTACTTTGGTTTAAAGATATCGCATAGCTCTGCTAAGGAGTGACGGGCGGCAGAATGGTTTTCGTCTCCGTCTCAGGACGGAGACAGCATGCTGAGCTCCCATATCCAGGGCTTCGATCGGCGGAAAATCAGATCTGATAATAAAAAGTGAAGGGAAATAATTACACAAATAACATTTGCGTTTTGCAAATAATAAGTGTATAACTGAAGTAAGAGGTGAAGAGAACAAATGGAAAGCACACGTGAACTATTTCAGATTATGACACGCCGCTTCGGCTTATTGAACAAAAATTGCTGCACCGTAGGCGGTAACGACATTACGCCGGTTCAAAGCCATATCTTATTCGAAGTCGATCGTCAACATCATCCTTCTATTCAACAAATCGCAGACACATTGGGGACGGATATTACCACTTTTAGCAGGCAGGTACAGGCGTTAATCAAAATGAATCTAATTAAAAAGACACCAGATCCGACCGATCGCCGAGTTTATACACTTTCCTTAACCGCTGAAGGAAAATACGTTGCTACAACGATTGATCACCAGATGAATGCTTATTTTGACGATATTTTTTCGTCAATGACTGAGTTTGAGAAAGAAACCGTCCTGCGCTCAATCAGGTTGATGAATGAAGCCATGGCTAAATCGGATCATTGTTGCAAACCAATAATCGGGTAAAAAATTTTCTTCTCAATTACTTGCAAAATGCAAATAAATAGGGAGACTTGCTTAAAATAATGTCAATTGGCGCATCAGCGATTCGCTGTGAGTCATTAACATAAACAATTTTGAATGAAGGAGGATCCGGATGAATTACAATTATTACTATGCTGAGTACATGATGAAGGCACAAGAGATAGAGATACAAAAGAACGCTCGAGAAGCATGGAAATGGTCTACCGGTAAGTCCGATTCTAAACGGCATCGTATCTTAACCGGTTTTCGCCAACCAGAAGCAATACCGTGCTGTACGCAATCACTTCAGGCTTGCTGCTAAATCCGCAATGAATGCTGCTTGTATCGAAACCAATCCTAAGGAGTGTCTACCATGACAAAGTTAACGAATGATGAAATCCGCCAGAATGTACGAAGCCGATATAAGCAAGTGGCCGTTCAAGAAGCTAGTGCTGAATCGTGTTGCCATCCCAATATACAAGCAACCAGTTGCTGCACTACATCTTCTGATTTTAATACAATTTCAAGCGAATTAGGTTACTCAAATGAAGAATTAGACTCGGTACCTGATGGTGCAAATCTGGGGTTAGGGTGCGGCAATCCCCAAGCTATTGCATCGTTGAAGCCTGGTGAGGTGGTACTGGACTTAGGCAGCGGTGGTGGGTTTGACTGCTTTTTAGCGTCCCGGCAGGTGGGGGAGACAGGGTCAGTGATCGGTGTGGACATGACGCCTGAAATGGTTAGCCGGGCTCGTAGCAATGCAACTAAGGGGAATTTCGTGAATACAGATTTTCGTTTAGGGGAAATTGAGCATCTTCCGGTTGCCGATAACATGGTGGACGTCATCATCTCGAATTGTGTAGTGAATCTCTCGCCGGATAAGCAGCAGGTATTTCATGATTCCTTTCGCGTTCTTAAAAAAGGCGGCCGATTAGCGATATCTGATATTGTAACGACAGCAGAGCTTCCTCCAGAAATAAAGGACGATTTGAATGAACTGTATTCTGGCTGCATTTCAGGGGCATCATCAATCGACGAAATTGAGGCCATGCTCCGTCAAAGTGGATTTACAGATATCTCCGTTGAACCGAAGGATGAGTCCAAAGCTTTTATTAAAGATTGGATTAAGGGATCCAATATCGAGGATTACATCGTTTCAGCGGTAATCAAGGCAATTAAGCCTTAAATTAGGGTGCGGTTATGAGTATCTTAAGCCCCCCGTAACAGGCCGTATCCGCATCAATTATCCTAGGAGTTATATTTTGTTATCCATATGTGCGGGATCAGGGATCTTCACAGATTGGAGGATAACAAGATTTTATGGCGAATCATGGTAGAAGCAACAAAGTTGTATTACAGGAGGCTGTGACATGTTGAAACTGTTCGAGTATAACTGGCAAGTTCGCAAAGATTGGTTTGACTGGTGCGATACGGTGAGTGAGGAAGAACTGTTGAAAAGACGGACCGGGGGCATAGGAAGCATTCTCTATACACTCTATCACATCGTGACCGTTGAATATGCCTGGTTGTGCGGGGATTTACAAGGAAAAGAGCTGGACATCCCTTCGTTCGAGGATTGTGCCAGCGTACAGGGATTAAGAGATTATTCGGCACGATGCCATGCGGAAATTGCACCCTTCATCTACGCTTGGAATGATAGCTTGGAAGACCGCATCATGTATGATACAAACCAAAACGGAGAGCAGGAAAGCTTTACATTCGGTGAAGTGATGCGACACGTGATTGCCCACGAAATTCACCATATCGGTCAATTGTCAATATGGTCTCGAGAAATCGGAAAGACGCCGGTTACAGCAAACTTGATTCGTAGAGGGTTATTCGATAAGTCGCGGTAGAATGCTGAAACATGTCGCTATACAAGAATAAAGTACCATGCAAAGTCGCTAATTTAGCGGCTTTTTTTATGGTAACGATGTTTGTGCGCCGGAGTTGGAAAAGCAGATATGTATAGAATTGCTTTTCCAGGGAAATTTAATTCAATCCGTATGCGAAGGAGCTGAAGTAAAGAGTATGATCCATCCCAAAGACGACTATGGGGTATTAGGCAATAAAATCGAAGTGGATTCGGATGTGAACGAGGATCGTAATCGAGAAGAGCAGTTGGATGACTCCTTTGAGGCCTGGTATGGGGATATCAACGATCAGGTGAAGCAAAAGCTGGATCTCACGCGCGTTCCGCAAGACAGTGTTTTTGATTCTGCCGTTGGCATGGATGAGGATCCATCCCAGGATTAAGAGCTTAACCATGATAAACAGGGGCTGCCGCGGTTCCTTCTTCAAATAGACATCTTCCGGGTTTGATATGAACTGCAGTGCTTCATCAAAATGAAAGGTTCATCCACGTCATTATCGCCTCAGGAGCCGTGGTGACTAAGCATGTGCCGGACAACATGATGGTTGTTGGTGGTAATCCAGCGAAAGTGATTAAAGATTGAAGTATAAAAGATAGTAGTAAGGTCGAGGGACAAGTACATTGTCCCATTGAAAGTCGCTATATTAGCGGCTTTTTTTGCATTGAGGTACAAGATCTTGTTCAGAGGCTAGCTGGCAGAAGTAGAGGGCTTACTCAAGTGATCATGTGGGCAATCGCAGAAATGATTTGCAGCAAAAAAAGTGAAAAATTGCGCAAAAAAGATTGAATAATTTGCTAAATCAGTATAATATTTCAACAAAGGGGAGGTAAGCGCTTTCCAAAACTATAACAGACAGGTGTTATGCCGATATGAAAATAACTTTAAAAGACATTGCTGAGCATGCCAATGTATCTATTTCTTCGGTTTCGAGGGCTTTAAACAACGCAAACTCGCCAACACTTGTAAACGACAAACTCGTCTGCGAATTATTCAAGTTGCCAAGGACCTGGGTTACTATAAGTTTAAAAATAAACTGCAAAAAAACGAAAAATTTTCAGAGAATGAAAAGGTCCCAAAGAGAGTGGGACTTGTTTTATATGATGTAAAAGCTAAATACCAGGATCCATATTTTTCAGAAATTATATACGGAATCGAAAGTGAATTACTTGATCAAGAATGTATATTGGACTTTACATTTGAGGTGCAGGATATTTTCAATTTCAATTTATTTGGGGATATGAACGAGAGTGACTTAGGAGTTATTTGTATCGGACCGCTTAAGCATGATTTTATAAATGAGCTGAATAAGCGGGTTCCATTTGTTATATCGGTGGGCGGAATACCTAAGTTGGAAATGGATTATGTTACGGTGGATTTTCGTCATGCGGCAATGCAAGCAGTTCAATATTTGGTAGATCTCGGTCATCGAAATATTGCATTTATTGGCGGAAGCTCACAAGTTGGAATGCCGATTGACCAAGAAGAACGTTTCTATGGTTATAAAGAAGCGATGGAGTTGAACCATCTTAAAATTGTTCCGGAGTGGGTTCAAGACGGCTGCTTTGATCTGATCAAGAGCTATGAAGCCATGAAAAAAATTTTAAACACGCAGAGTCCGCCTTCGGCCGTATTCACAGCTAGCGACAAAATGGCATTCGGGGCGTATAAGGCAATTGGTGAATATGGGCTATCGATTCCCCATGATATATCTGTTGTTTCTTTTGATAATGTCGAAATGTCAGAATTCATTAACCCTCCGTTAACTACGGTACAGGTACACAAGGAGGAAATGGGGAGAATCGCAGTCAAATTACTGCTTCAGCGCATGGAAGGGGGGATACCTTTGCCATTGATCAGCTATTTGCCGACAAAACTTATTGTCCGCAGTAGCTGTACCGAGAAAAGCGAACTGAAAAAAATTTGAAGGTTTTGAGGAGGGGAAAATAATGAAAAAAGTAATGGCTTGTCTCAGTTTAGCAACTTGTATGCTTATCCCCCTGGTTGCTCCAGCGCACGCACAATCAGCACAAGGGGACACAAATGCATATGAAAAAAAACCAAAAGCAACCTTTCAAGTGATCAGTGACCTGCATATTAGGGATACATCGTTCTCTCATAACAAATTATTGAAAGCGCTTCAAGATCTTCATTCCGCTGATCCGCTGGTAGATGCTATGGTCATCAACGGAGATATAACGAATAACGGTTTTCCCGAAGAATATGCGAAGGCTCGCGAACTTCTTGATCAATCTCCTAAACCGAAGAATCTGTATATGACCATTGGGAATCATGAGTTTTTTAATGGAGAAGGAAATGAAGTGAACACAAGTCGGTTCGCAGACTTTATCGAAGAGGAGCATGTGTACTACGAGAAAATCGTGAAAGGCTATCCTTTTATATTTCTAGGCTCTGAAAGCTGGGGGCCCGTCGATTCTCCCACCAAAGACCATGCCTATCTGAGCGACGAGCAGTTGAATTGGCTGGAAGATACTTTGGAGAAGCGCAGTAATAGCGAGAAGCCTATGTTTGTTTTTCTTCATCAGCCTCTTTCCGCTGTACATGAAACAGCAGAAAAGCGTCTAACTGATCTCTTCTCGAAGTATCCGCAAGTTATTTTATTCACTGGCCATACTCATCGGGATATGCGACTTCCAAATATTAACCTAACGCAGAATAAATTTACGAGTATCAATACAGCTTCTGTTTATTATACAACCTTCGCACCAACAGTAAACTGGGATGAAAGCCAAGGATTGTATGTGCAAATTTACGATGACAGGGTCGTTGTCCAAGGACGCGACTTTTACCGTAAGCAATGGATTCCCGAAGTGCATTACACGATAGATGTTCAATCGGCAACAACTTTTTCTTATCGTAATAACTATGTTATTCCGGGTGAACCTACCCTATTAACCTCAACCTTTACAAATTATGGACAAAACACAATCGAGGCCATTCAATTGGACTTAACGGCCCCTGATGGTTGGAGCGTAGAGGCAGTAAATGATCCTCTGGTCACGAATCTTTCTCCTGGAAGTTCGATTGAAACGGATTGGCGTGTGACGCCCCCAGATACTGCTGAGCCTGGATTCGCAAATTTAAATGCCACCGTTTCATTTGAATATGGGGAAAATAATAAGCAATCAGAGTGGAGTGCCGACTCCATAGTCTGGATACCAGAACGGCTCCCAACTGAAGATTCTTATGTAAGTGGTGTGGAATGGATTCATTCCGCTAATCATTGGGGGCCCGTAGAACGGGATCAGAGTAACGGTGAAAAAGCAAAAGACGACGGAAAAACCATAACCATTGGCGGTGAAAAATATACGAAAGGCTTAGGTGTACATGCGAATGCTGAGATTGCTTATTATATAGGCGGCAACTTCTCAACGTTTGCCGCTGATATCGGAATCGATGATGAAGTGGGGAATAGAGGGTCGGTCGTATTTCAAATTTGGGCAGACGACGAGAAAGTATATGACAGCGGGCTTATTACCGGATCTGATTCCGTCAAAAAAGTTCATGCGGATATCTCCGGTGCAAACGTACTGAAGCTGGTCGTTACTGATGGCGGAGACGGCACTGGCTACGACCATGCGGATTGGGCAAATGCTCATATTGCTAGATCCGATGTAAACCGTTAGGAAGGCTAATATCCGCTGTTACAAAGGCTTAGTGCAAAACATATTTGAATTTGAACAACGGATAACAAGGATTTGACTATAATTGCCGGATACAAAACATGCTCCCGTTGAAAGTCGCTAATTTAGCGGCTTTTTTCCTTTAAGGGTGCAAGTTCTTGTCCCCATGGATTAACGGCAGGATAGTTGAAAACGTACAATCGACATCAGAACAAACGCTATTGACAATCCATCTACTGCGTGTTACTTTATAGCTGTAGTATGTATTACTTTATACCAGTGATACAGAATAGCAACGGGAAAAAATTAACGAGTTAAAGGAGATAAAATAATGAATTTTTGGGAGAAAATCACCGGCAGCGACATGACTAAGGAAATGAAAGCTTTTGAATTGAGAGCCAAAAAGTTACCACCTGATTATCAAGCGGCATGGGAAAAAATTAATGCGCATCTTTGGCCGCACTCAGATTTCACCGGTCGCAACCTCATGCCCATTCTTGACGGTGTGCTTGGCCTGCTCGAAGAAACGGCGGCAGACGGACAGAGTATCGAAGAGGTTTTGGGTGACGATATCAAAGGCTTCTGTTCAGCGCTGGCCGGCATCGATGAGGCAAAATCTTTTCGCGACAAGTGGCGCAAGCAACTCAACGACAATATCGCTAAAAAATTAGGTAAATAGGAGGATGAAAATGAGAATTCAAGATATCATTGAAGGCAAAAAAGAGTGGCGGGCGCACGTGGCGCGTGTCAAAGCGCTCCCGAAAGATTATCAGATTGTTTATAAAGAGATTCAAAAATATCTCTTTAAGGTCGGTCCTGTTGAGCTAACGGACGGGACGGGTTTGCTTTCGGGGATAATTGATCTTTTTGAAGAGGGTGCGGCCTTAAGGAAAGGCGTGCTCGAAGTGACGGGCAGTGACGTAGCGGCTTTCTGCGACGATCTAATCAAAGATTCAAAAACTTACGCTGACATCTATCAAGAATCTCTGGATCAAGAGGGTAACAAAGCCATAAAGAAGGATACGGATAAAACAAAGTAAAGTGGGATATCAGTCTGGAAACAGCAATTGAAGTGAAAGGTCATTTACAGATTTCCAACGGAAGAAGAATGTTCTTATCTTCTAACAGTATAATTCTATAATATGGTGTTCTGCTTACGAATCACATCGGGACATGAAACCGTCGAGTCGGTGAAGGAGGATTCTATGAATATTACGGGTATACAATCTGATTGGAAAGTGGAAAAGATCGAATTCGCCAAGTTAACGGGAGAACGAGCCAGAAGCGCGGGGGCCAATGGCAGGATCGGCATTCATGGCAAAAGCTGCACAGTGGATATCGCCAGAATAACGATCGATGGACAAACAGGGTACGGTAGCTCGATTCATATGACGCCGAAATGGGCCCAAGACATCATAGGCCGCCGATTGCTTGACTTATTCGATGACCGGGGCAGACTGCTCGAAGCGTATCGTTTGCAATTGGAATACCCAATGCTCGATTGGTTAGGAAAGAGACAAGACAAACCCGTGTATGACTTGGTGTCCGGTGGCCACATGGAAAGAGGAGTCCCATTGGTTGTTCCCTGCTATGATACCTCACTGTACTTCGACGATTTGCATTTGTCCGATGAGAGGACCGCTGTCGTGTTGATGCAGGAAGAAGCGATGCAAGGATATGCGAAGGGTCAACGTCATTTTAAGATTAAAGTTGGCCGTGGCGGACGCCATATGCCACTCTGGGAAGGGACGAAACGAGATATCGCAATTGTTCGGGGGATCTCGGAAGTGGCAGGTCCCGCAGGTAAGATCATGATCGATGCGAATAATGCATATAATTTGAACTTAACCAAAGAGGTCTTGGGGGCTTTAGCGGATGTAAATCTGTATTGGCTGGAAGAAGCGTTCCATGAGGATGATGCCTTGTACGAGGATCTGAAGGAGTGGCTCCGGCAACGTGGGCAGAATGTGCTTATCGCGGATGGGGAAGGGCTTGCCTCACCGCATCTAATTGAGTGGGCGACACGCGGCCTTGTCGATGTGCTGCAGTACGATATCATCAGACCCGGTTTCACGCATTGGATGGAATTAGGCGAGAAACTGGATGCCCATGGTTTGCGGACTGCGCCTCATTGTTACGGAAATGCCTATGGTATTTACGCGTCTGGACATTTGTCAGCCGCGGTGCAGAACTTCGAATTTGTGGAATATGACGACATTACAATCGAAGGAATGGATGTATCAGGCTATCGAATCGAAAACGGAGAGATTCATATTCCGGCCACGCCGGGTTTCGGAATCGTCTTCGACGATGAACTTGTAACTAACCTTATAAAGCGATCCGGCTGGTCCTGATGTCGAGGTACAACTGCATGGTTTTTATTGAAAGTCGCTATTTTAGCGGCTTTTTTATTTTATCGGTACAATTTCTTGTCTCGAGCCGGGGACAAGGAACTGTACCGATTACCGAAATGGACATAACTTATACGATTAGCTATCGAGTCATTACGTTCAGAATAGGGGGCCGGCGAATCCGTTTAAACGTGCTATGACGCCGATTTGACCGACATGGTACGACTCATGATCGAAAACATGATGGATAATCCATCGTAGCGTCGGCGGCGAAGGCGGTTCCCAACCGTCTGAAAAACGAGGGAGCTCTACAACTGGCTCGCGTTCATCGTATTCCATAAAGTCGAGTTTATGGTCTGTATGGTCTCGAATGTCGATATATGCCTGCAAAATTTGCTGAGGACGATCCAAGACTCGTTGAAGTCGTCGCTCTCCCTTAAGTACGATCACGTTAATCCATTCGTCTTCGCTGCGCGCGATGTGCTCAACGATCCAAGCGATCGAATTCGGATGATCTGGATGCCTTGCATGCCACTGTTCCTCAGTCAATTGATTTAAATAAGGGATCAATATCTTTCTTGCATCGTTTCGATAAGGAAAAAAGGTAGTGAGCTTCATAAAATCCTCCAAGAAAAATAGAGTTGTTACAGGTATTTACTACCATGTGTCATTGTAACTTATTTTTAGAGATGGGAACAACTGACGATTAAGTTTGGGGCAAAGCGCTAGAGTATTCGTGCTGGGTAGAGATGTCAAATATCACAAAATTGTTTTATAAATGATATATTTAGAAGGGGAAAGATGGGTTTTTGTTGAACATCCCATCTTAAGAAATAAAAGTTAATTCAATAGAGGAGAATGAGTTATGATTAAGAATTTATTTCAGCCAGAAACAAGAAAGAATTTAATGTGGTTAAATGAACCTGAACATTGGGAGTTTACAGCAGATGGCAGGCTAATCATTGATGCTCCAACGAATGCTGACTTTTTCAAAGACCCCGGAGGTAAACATGTTGCTCATTCTGCACCCTATCTGCACATCCAGGTGAATTCAACATTTCAGCTTATAACGCAGCTTCAGGTAGACATGAACGAATTGTATGATTCCGGGTGTCTGATGTTGATGGCAGATGAGAACAATTGGGCTAAGCTTTGTTTTGAGTTCAACGGTGAGTATGCTACGATCGTGTCTGTTGTTACGCAGAACGGTTTGTCCGATGATTGTAACTCTGAGCGTGTATTAGTAAGCAATCCTTATTTAAAAATAACGAAGAATGATCAACTTATTTCTTTTTATTACTCATCAGATGGTGAAGCTTGGAAATTGATTCGATACTTTGGAATGAACACCTCAGCACCGTTTACAGCGGGTGTGGTAGCCCAATCACCGAAGGGAGCAGGTTGTCGAGTCGAATTTCTGTCTTTGGTTTTATCCGAATCTGATGAAAGAAGCAGGTTTTAGAGTAAACGCATAATAAAGCAATCAGACAGTTCAGACTTAATCTAAAGCTTACTGTTCCTTCGCATAATTCAACCCTAAGTGATGAGCATGGTTAAGCAGCGTCTCATAATGCTTGGGATTGGATTCCAAGGTCTCGTATAAAAATTCAACCTTGGAATTGGATACACCGCAATAATCTGCAATTCCCACATTGAGCAAATGAGTCATCATTTCATCATAGTTACGCTTTTTCATCTGTTCTTTCGAAACGCCCGCCAAACCAATCCACAAGACATGCTGATGATGAAGCTGGTTCGAACCGTACGCAAACCCATTGTTCCATACACGGTCTATATAACCTTTTAGCATGGCAGGCAAATGCCACCACCAAATTGGAAAAATAAATGCCAAGGCATCGTGCTTCTTCATTCGCCTTATTTCCAGTTCTACTTCAGGGGAAAAGGACTGTTCCTCTGTTGACCAGTCAGGTTCATCTACTCCTTTTAAAACAGGGTCAAAACCAATCTCGTGTAAATCCAAGATCTCATAGTCGTGGCCCGCCGCAGTAAGACCTTTTACGAAATGATCGGCAACCTTAAAGGTCAGGGAATCTTTTCTTGGGTGGGAAACAACGCATAATACTCTCATACTTGTCTCTTCACTACCTTTCTCATTTCTCAACAGCTATCTTATAGCCACGATCAATGGCTGATGCTATTATAAACAGTAATAAAATTATCAGGAAGTACGCACTTTCAAGTTCTATAGGATGATACAGGTGCCCTAGAAACATCGAAGTGCCCTAGACAGTTGCCCTAGAAACTTACCTGAGTAACGGACTGAAATGAATCTTATGTTCCTAGAAAAACCAGGCTTTTAACGGGGGAATGAGAGATGACTGAGAAGAGGGAAAATAACGTTCAAAAGAAGTATAAAGTCGGAGTGGAGGCGGCATTAGAAGTAATGGGGGGGAAATGGAAGCCTTTAATCATCTATCATTTGATGACAGGACGGAAACGGACGTCTGAGCTTCGACGGTTAATGCCCGACATCACGCAAAAAATGCTGACCACTCAACTAAGAGGCCTGGAAAAGGACGGAATTGTTGCACGAAAGGTTTATAAAGAGATCCCACCTAAAGTGGAGTATGAGTTAACGGTCTACGGCTGGGGATTAAAACCCGCATTAGACCATTTATGCTATTGGGGAGAAGATCACCTGGAAAAGATTTATGGTGATAAATCCAAGGTTTTGGAGGAGTTTTAAGGCAATACACACAGGCAATTCATACACCTAAAAGAATGGGCATTTATCCTTTTAAGCTTCAATGATTGACTTGATTGTAGAGCTATCGTAAAATTTTGTTATGTCAATTATAGGTAATGCACTTACTTAAAAGTAAGGGGATGATTCAATAATGATTCATCAGCGCGAATGTCCAATTGAGACACTCATTGATGTTTTAGGCGGTAAATGGAAACCCATGATTTTATGGCACTTGATTGAATCCAAGAAGAGGTTCAACGATCTGGAAAAGCTTATACCTGATGCTTCACAAAAAATGCTTTCACAACATCTCCGAGATTTGGAACGAGAAGGCATAGTTGATAGAACGGTTCACCCGGTTATCCCTCCAAAAGTGGAATATTCTCTTAGTGAATACGGCAGAACATTGATTCCTGTAGCAGAAATTATGTGTTCTTGGGGAGAAAATCATAATAAGCGGAAATATGAAGAGCCAGCGTCATAAAGCCGGTTCATTGAACTTGTACACGAATTCAATCAACTCAAACAAAAAGCTGCCACGGGATTCCGGGCAGCTTTTTGTTTACCTACAGTGCACAATCCTGATATGAATGGATAACAATACTCCTATTACAGTAGAATTGCCGCCAAACTGTCTAAAATTCCCCCTTCCTCCCAACCTCCGCTAATATGTATCCCTTTCTGCATGCTTACTTTTAAGTAAGCACCCTACTTTAAAGTGGGTTCTTAACATCATTTTGAAGCGATGCTAAGCTTGAGTTATCCAAAATTTGGGACCCTAAAAGAGGAGGAACGAACAATGAGAATTATTGTTTTTGGAGCGACAGGGAATACAGGGAAAAGAGTGCTGGCACAAGGGATAAAAATGGGCCATGGAATGACCGCATTTGTGAGGAATTCCGAGAAGCTATATGATCAATTAGGTGAGCATTCCGCAAAGCATGTGAAGGTGATCGTAGACGATATAATGAACCCGGTAAGTGTCCGTCAGGCGCTCGTGAATCAAGACGCCGCTATGATTGCAGCAGGCCATGCAGGCCAGGGAGAAGAGTTTGTTCGTATCGTCGATAACATTATAAGCCAATGTCAATTGGAGCCTAGTTTCTCTGGGCGGGTATGGGTCATGGGAGGTGCCGGTTTACTGGATATTCCATATACCGAACTTATCGGCAACAATTTACCGGGGTTCCCACCTGAGTATAAAAATCACAACCGGAATTTCGAAAGGCTGCAACGGACTGGGCTCGATTGGTCCATGATGTGTCCGGGAACCATGATGGATTCAAGCGAGCATCCAGAGCCGGTTCATCTTCATGTAACAACGGATACCTTGCCCGTTCCGATGCCGGAGACGATTAAGGCATATTCCGAGGCAGAAATAGCCGGTCACTTGTTCAGCCGATTTCAAGAGCTGAATGTTGCTTATGACGATGTCGTAATGTGTATGTTGGACCATCTTGTGCTCGGAGGAGCGTTTAAGGGGAAAAGGGTCGGTCTAGCCTATCAAAGCAAGATATCGGTAAGCTGAGAAGAAGGGAGGGGCATGGATTTGTTTGGATTACTGCTCGTTTTGCATATATTAGCTTCGATCGCCATTATTGGCCCCGCTTTCGTGATGCCCATCATTCGAAGATCAGCAAGAACCGTCGGCCAGCTGCACTTTACTTTTGGTATATCGACCAAGCTTGCCATCATGCCAAAAATTGGCGGATTCGTACTTGTTAAGATCCTATCTGAAAGTCAAGAGCAGGGTAATGATATACCCGCCGAGTTCGGCCAGCTGATCAAAAAGATCGTACCCATCGAGACGGCAGCACAGCTGTTGATGATTGCCATATTGGTGCTCATGGTCGTTAAGCCATTTTAAAGAAGGCGATGGAGCGTCCTAACCCGCTTTTAGTCACATGATTGTGGTGCTATAATTAGGAAAATGCTGGGTCAAAGGAAAGTTGGTGATTGAAATAGGGATTTTAAAAGCGGGTTATGGTTTAGACCAAAATGGCTTTATTGTAAGCGATGTGAGTAAAGACAAAATTGCGGATGTCTATGCGACTTGCATTCATGAATCGATCGAGAGCCTTAAACATTTATTTCATCAACATTTGCATAGTGTTTATGTGTACGGTAGCGTAGCCAGAGGAGAAGCGATTGCAATTAAATCAGATTTAGACCTTATCGCTATGTTCAATACCAAATTAAGTTCTGATAAGTTAGCTGAATTAAAGAAACTTGCTGGAGAACTATCTAATAATTATCGTTTTATAGTTCGGGATGTTGGTATTGCTGTAGCCTATTATGAATATACGCTTGACCCCTCAAATTATTACGAAAATGCATTTCTTAAGGAACTCTGTGTTTGTGTATATGGAGAGGATCTAGGTGAACGATTTGGTCCTTATCAACTTACATCAGAGATAGCCATCCGTTTTAATGGTGATATTAATGAAGTTCTTAATCGGACGTTAACAAGGCTAACAACAGCTTCTGGAGAAGATTTCAAAAAAATTACACAAAGCTTCGCTCGTAAACTCATTCGAACATACTATTCAATGGTGATGGAGCGTTCTCAGATTTGGACGACACGACTTCACGAACAGTCTGAAGTCTTTCTTCATCACTTTCCAGAAAAAGAATCAATCGTTCGCACTCTGCTAAATTGGATAGATGAACCGCCTACAGACCATAAGGCTGTGTATGAGTTGTTTAAGATTGAGGGGGAATGGGCTGGCGCTAACTTTACAAATGAAGCCAACATTCCTTATAAAGCTAACGGGGGCTTTAGTTGAATAAGACAATACTACACAATAAAACTTCCAGATACTTGGAGGTTTTATTTTTTTTGTTTCTGCGAGAAGTGCTTGTTTATACAGGGCTATACGCGTCTTACCACTCGTTTGCCGACTTTGCACTTTCTTTAAAAATGCCGAAAAACGAGGCTTTTTTACTCTTCAAAAATGTCTCATTGCGGGAAAAGAAAGCGCTGCCGCATAATAAGGCCACACCGCTCGCGAGGTGATGAACGACATATGGAGGTGGAGAATGATGAAGCAAGCTACGGCTCAAAGGGATTTCCCGCAAACGTCCAAGCAGGTGGAGCACCGCACGAGCTTCGCGGCGAGGCTTCGCAGGGACAAATGGCTCTACCTGCTGCTGCTCCCAGGCTTGCTTTATTTTTTGGTTTTTAAATACGTGCCGATGTGGGGGGTCATGCTGGCATTCCAAAACTATCAGCCGTTTACCGGCTTTTTGAAAAGCGAATGGGTAGGCTTCGAGCATTTTCGGCTATTTTTTAACAATCCAGAGTTTTTAATGCTGCTGCGTAATACGCTGTTGCTATCGTTCTATAATCTCATCTTCTTTTTTCCCGCTCCGATTATACTGGCACTCTTGTTAAACGAAGTACGGCTTTCGTTCTTTAAGCGCACGATTCAAACGATGATTTACGTTCCGCATTTTATATCGATGGTAATCGTGGCAAGCCTGACGTACGTGTTCCTAACCACGGAAGGCGGCACCGTCAACGAACTGCTATTCCAATATACGGGGAACAAAATCCAATTTCTGTCCGATCCGTCTTGGTTCCGCCCCGTGATTATTTTGCAGACGATCTGGAAGGAATGCGGCTGGGGAACGATTATATTCCTGGCGGCGCTGGCGGCCGTCGATGTGGAACAGTACGAAGCGGCGACGATTGACGGGGCAAACCGTTGGAGACAAATCTGGCACATAACACTGCCGGCGATCCGCAGCACGATCGTAATTCTTTTGATTTTGCGGATGGGCAGCGTGCTGGACAACGGCTTCGAACAGATTTATCTAATGTTGAATCCGCTTAACCGCTCGGTAGGCGAAGTGTTCGACACATACGTATACGCGATGGGCATTACACAAGGCGCTTTTAGCTACAGTACGGCTGTCGGGCTGTTTAAATCGATTGTTGGCGTAACGCTGGTGCTCGGCACGAACTGGCTGGCGAAAAAGTTCGGCCAATCCGGGCTTTACTGATAAGCAAGAAAGGGGAATCAATCCATGGCCAAGCAATACAAATCCGCGGCCGGTGTCACGTTCGATGCTGCCAACTACATCGTGCTATCGTTGTTCGGGCTGGCTGCCGTGCTCCCTTTCGTCTACGTGATTGCGGGCTCTTTTGCCTCGGACGCGGAGCTTACGTCAAGAGCGGTATTTTTCATACCCAAAACATTTACATTAAACGCTTATAAGTTTATTTTTTCGACAGATACGATTATGAGAAGCATCGGCGTCTCCGTCTACATAACGGTCATCGGCACGCTCGTCAACCTGTTTTTCACGGTTACGATGGCCTATTCCTTAGCCAAGAGAGGGTTGTACGGCCGGAATCTGGTGCTGAATCTCGTCATCTTCTCCATGCTGTTTGGCGGTGGCATGATTCCGACTTATCTGGTCGTGAAGGAGCTGAACCTGCTCGATTCGCTCTGGGCTCTCATGCTGCCAGGGGCGATCAGCGCGTTTAATCTGATCATCGTCAAAAACTTTTTTCAGGAAATTCCGAAGGAGATCGAGGAGGCCGGCCGCATCGACGGCTGCTCCGAGCTTGGCCTCTTAGGGCGGATCGTGCTGCCGCTTTCAATGCCCGTCCTCGCTACGTTTACGTTGTTTTACGCCGTCGGGCATTGGAACGATTTCTTTGCGGCACTGCTGTATATTAACGATCCGGAAAAATGGCCGCTGCAGGTCATGCTGCGCCAGATCGTTCTGCTGTCGCAAGCGGCTGCAGGCGATTTGAACTCGATGGACCCTAATTTCGTGCAGCCGCCGGATCAATCGATCAAAATGGCCGTGATCGTTGTCGGCACGGTTCCGATCTTGTGTGTGTATCCGTTCCTGCAAAAGCATTTTGCCAAAGGCGTCCTGCTTGGCTCGGTCAAAGGCTAAAGTTTGTTATTCCAAATGTGTGATTCCGCTTAGGCTCTGTTGTTAATACCCGAGACACGCTGATTGATTTGCTTGGAGCTCATGCGGTTTGCAATATGATCTTAATGATAAAGGGAGGCTATTTAATGAAGAAAAAGACAATGAAGGCGAAACGTGCTTCCACATTTCTAATTCTAGGCACGGTTTGTATCGTACTGATGGCAAGCTGCTCGTCCGGTAAAAACAACGGTGGCACAGACTCTTCCAACAATTCGACGGCGGCTCCCCCTGCAAGCGCTTCCGCAGATACGCAAGAAGCGTTTAAGCTGAACATCATGCTCCCGATTTTTAAAACGAACTATCCGAAGGACGACAGTCCCGTAGCGGCTGAACTCGAGAAGCTGACCGGCACGGACATTCATTTCGAATGGGTGCCTAACGCTTCCTATGCGGATAAATTCAACATTACGCTTGCATCGGGCAATTTGCCGAAAATCATTTACGTGCCGGACTCAAAGGGCCCGAGTTTCGTTAGTGCGGTAAAATCGGGGGCGTTCTGGGATTTGACCGACAAACTCAAAAATTATCCGAACCTCAGCCAGGCCAGCGAAATCATTCTGAACAACTCCTCGATTAACGGCAAAACGTACGGCGTATATCGCGGGCGCGAGCTTGGCCGCAACGGCGTTTATTACCGCCAGGATTGGCTGGAGAACGTCGGACTTGAGCAACCGAAAACGATCGACGATTTTTACAACATGCTGAAAGCGTTCAAAGAGAAGGATCCGGACGGCAACGGTAAAGACGACACGTACGGACTGGTTATGGTCAAATGGACGGCCGGCTGGGGAGCGGGCTTCGACCAGATCAAACTGTGGTTTGGTGCACCTAACGTTTGGGGTGAAAGGGATGGCCAGCTCGTACCGGAGTTCGAATACGATGAATATCTCGAAGCGCTCAAGTTCATGAAAAAGCTGTATGACGAAAAACTCGTCAACCAAGATTTTGCCGTCATGGACTCGGCGAAGTGGACGGATCCGCTTGTTAACGGGCAAGCCGGCGTGATTATCGACGTCGTCGACGGAGCGGCTCGAGTCGACGACAAAATCAAGGCGGCGAACGCGGCGGCGGGCAATGATTCAAGGGAGCATTACATGGATGTGTTCGGTGCAGTAACCGGTGCGGATGGTCAAATTCGCACGCTGCCTACTTCCGGTTTTGCCGGCCTATTAGCCATTCCGAAGTCGAGTGTGAAGACTGAGGAGGAAGTCGACCGCATTCTGAAATTTCTAGATCAGCTGAACGAGCCTGACCTGCAAACGCTGACCAGCTTCGGCCTTGAAGGCGTGCATTATACCAAGATCGACGATACAACGCTGGAAAGAAGTACGGATTCCGTGCTGCTCGAGTCTGAAGTCGAAGGTCTTAACCAGATGGTACCTTACATTCCTGAAGGAAAAGGGCTGCAAGTGGCCCAGACACCGCTTCGCTTAAAACAAACAGAGGTTCAAATAAAAAACCGGGAAACCATCGTCGCCAATCCGGCGGAGCCGTTTATTTCTGAGGTGTATTCGCAAAAAGGACAACAGCTTGGCAATATTATTAATGATGCCCGCATTAAATTCATCGTCGGCCAAATCGACGAGCAAGGCTGGCGCGATGCAATCGAACTGTGGAAAAAATCCGGGGGCAACGATTACGTGAAGGAAATCAACGAGCTGTACGCAGCGTCCAAATCCTAGACGAAGTCAATTAGCAGTGATATTCAGCGGAAAAAAGAGGCCAACTGCCTCTTTTTTCTCTATCCGAATTTTTCTTCCGAGAGTCCCCACAAAGTGACGGTAGCTGCTCTGTAGCCAAGACTCCACGATGGCCGGTTTTTGGAATTCCTCTGTTTTTTAAACAATTTACTCTGAAAATATGCAGGTTTTATTAGTAGGACCGCGTTATGCTAATTAAGACAGTCGATTTTATTTCGCTGTTGCTATATTTGAATACGCTTACATATCTGAAAGGCAAAGGACCGCCTAACAAAGGAAGGCAAAACTAATTTTAGATATGGTTGGTGAGCTGACGATGAATGGATGGAAAATGTTATT
The DNA here is from genome assembly GCF_015326965.1 of Paenibacillus sp. JZ16. Lineage (NCBI taxonomy): Bacteria > Bacillati > Bacillota > Bacilli > Caryophanales > Paenibacillaceae > Paenibacillus > Paenibacillus sp. JZ16. The sequence continues at coordinate 982,924 of NZ_CP017659.1, read as the reverse complement.
GGCCCGCTTATCCGGCAGATCTGGCAGCTTCTATAGGAAAAGCTTAATCATGTTCCTGTTTGTTGCCGGAATTCCCGGCATTATTACCGGGGTTCTCGTATATTCGATGGCCGGTGGTAAGCTGGAAAAGGAGCTGCTGAAGCTCCATAACAACCAGATTGAGCAGCGGTCGCAGAACCTGAATAAACAGCTGTCCAATCTCGAAATGATGCTGGCGCATTGGGCGTTCGATACGAGCTTCGATTATTCGCTCGGCGAACGCGACTTCGTGCGTGATTTTGAGAAGACCCGCGATATTACGAATACGCTGCTCGTCATGCAGGGCTCCAATACGATGATTCGTAACGTCAGCCTCTATTTGCGCGGAAGCCAGCCGGTATTGTTTTATCCGGAATATTCCGCTTTACATGATGCAAGTGTCATCAAGTTATACAACCAACTGCTTGACGCAGGAAAAACGACGTATTGGACACAGCTAACGCTGGATCCCGATCAGCCGGGAAAACGGGAATTGACGTTTGTGCATCTCGTTCCCGGTGGCAGCCAAAAACCGATTGGAGCCTTGATCGTCCGCTTGGACAGCGATCAAGTCGCGGAAGCGCTGCAGACCATTACTCCTTATGCCGACGGCGAAAATTTTCTAACGGAGCCGAGCAGTCATCTATTCGTATCCGCCAACGGGAGCTCGATAGATTCGACGTTCGTAAAGGCAGTCAGAAGCGAGGTCGAGTCAAACGTGAATAAGGAAGGCTCGTTTCTTTATGAATGGAACGACAAGACCTATGCGGTCACGTACGGTTATTTCGCACGAATCATGGATAACTGGCTGTACGTGTCGGCTTCGCCGATCACCAATATAACTGCACCGGTCGTTTTTATATCCAAAGTCATTTTGACGGTCAGCTTGAGCGCTCTCTTGCTGGCAATAGGGCTTGCTTGGCTTGCATCGATCCGAATGTACTTACCTGTAAAAAGGCTAATGAAGGATTTGCTGCCAAGCGCCTCCTTATCGGGCGGAGGCCGGGAGGACGAGTTTACGCTCATCGAGCGGCAATGGCAGCATTTAAGCAGGGAGAGTCGGGAGCTGAACGCCAAGTGGCTCGAGCAGCTGCCGCATGTAAAGGAAAGCTTTCTCCATCAGCTCCTTCAGGGCTATTTGTACGCCTATACGGAGGAGGACCTGCGGTCACGGATGGAACGGTATAAATGGCAGGTGTGCGGCAAGCAATTTGTCGTGCTGTACGTACAGCTTACCGGGATCGCCAGCATGGAAGGGAAGTTCAAGTTTGGCGACGAGGGACTGGTTACCTTCGCATCCGTCAACATGATCGAAGAGCTGGCGGATTCGTATTTCGAGCAAAGCAGCACGATCAATTTCCATGATCTTGGATCAGGGGTGCTGCTCATCTTGCCGGAAGGGGAGCCATGTACAGAAACGATCAAATCGTTTTGCGAAAAGCTTGCGCAGACGGTTAACCGGTTGCTGAACATGGTGGTGACGGTGGCGATCAGCCGGGCTACCGGCCGTGTAAGCGACATACCGCTCGCATTTGAAGGCGTGAAACACGCAGCCAGCTTCCGCAAATTCGATAACGATAACCAGATTATCGAAATGGAGCAGCTGAATTTCGAGGATTCGTCCGAACCGCAGTATCCCTTTACGCTGGAAAGAGAATTTCTTCAGGCGCTTCGAACCGGACAGGAAGCGGACGCCAACGCCTTGCTCGTTGAATTCCAGAATGCGCTGTCCGTGCAGGAGGCAAAAGCGATAGATGTCCAGCAGGGGATGCTTCATTTGCTGGGTTCCGTCCAGCATGCGATTCTGGTATCCGGTATTCAGCCGAATCGTTTGTTCAAGGGCGCCAACCTGTATGAGCAGCTTTCCCAGATTAAAGAACCTGCTGGCGCCAAGGAATGGTTCCAAGTGAAGGTGATCGCCCCTTTCATGAAGGAGCTGACGACCCGAACGGATGGCCAGGTCAAACGGCTGATTGAGCATGCCATGAACTATATGCAGCAAAACTATATGCACGACATTTCGCTCGACAATTGTGCCGACCACATCGGCACGAACCCGTTTTTCCTGAGCAAATCATTCAAACAGGTCACCGGCAAAAACTTTATCGATTATTTGACCGAGCTGCGTATGGAAAAAGCGAAGGAGCTTCTTCGGGAATCGGAGATGAAAATTAACACGGTCGCCGAACAAGTCGGATATCGGCACAGCTATTTTAATCGGATCTTTAAAAAGCTCGAGGGCATGACTCCTACCCGTTATCGTGAACTTAGCCGGGCAGATTAGGAAGCAAGCTGCGATAAACAGATCGAAAGAAGCAGCCGGCAGCGGTTCATGATGTGACCGCTGCCGGCTTTATTGTGATGCGCAGGGCTGCGAAGCACCAGAAAAACCTTAACGTGCAATAAAGTGCAATTCTCGCGAAATCGTGCAATTTAGCCCGGCGGATGCCATCAAGAAAGTGCCATTGCCGGGAAAGCCGCAGCTGTCTACAATGAGGGCGTTGAAAGAACGGAAGCCAAGAAAACGTTTAGGAGATGATGCCATGAACGACACGCGAGTATCACTGCGTTGGTTAAAGGCAGCCGCTGATATTCCGGCCGGGCTGACTTGGGGAATGCCGTGGAAGGAGGGGGAGCTTTCACGGGACGACCGGCTGTCGCTGCACTTGGAGGGCGGGACTGCCCCTGCACTGCAAAGCTGGCCGACTGCATATTGGCCGGACGGCAGCGTCAAATGGACGGCGCATGCCGCCGCATTTCCGACTGGTGCCCCTCATGGGTATACCATCGTGAAGGGAGATTCCAAACATTCACCAACAGCGGCTTCATTGTCCGTACGTGAAGCAGAGGATGGCTTTACCATCGACACGGGCGTCATTTCCTTTCGGGTACCGAAAACAGGTAGCCAAATGATCGCTGATGTTCTACGAAACGGTGTCAGTATAAGCTCTTATGGCGAGTTGATCGCTATCAAGGAAAGCGTAAGCGAGCTGACCGGGAGCCGAACGATCCGGGAGGAACGTTATCAATCCCAAATCTACGAAGCGAAGGTGGAGCAAGCAGGTCCGGTACGAGCGGTCGTCAAGCTGACGGGCCGCCACCGTGCCGTGAACGGAACTGGTGAATGGCTTCCTTTTTCGCTTCGCCTGTATGCTTACGCGGGTCTGGAGTCGATCCGGATGGTGCATACGTTTTTTTATGACGGCAATCCGAACCAGGATTTCGTGAAAGGACTCGGCATCCGTTTCACCCTGCCGATTCGTGGGCCGCTGTACAACCGCCACATCCGATTTGCCGGTGATACCGGTTATTTAAGCGAATCGCCCAAAACGCTTCATTCGCGGCGCACAAAAGGCAGATATTTGGAGCTGTTCAAGCGTCAGCTCAATGGGGAAACACTGCCCGACGAAGAAATGGACGACGAGTACTTTATGAATCTGCTGCACGACTCCGCAAGCTGGGACGGCTTTAAGGTGACGCAGTTCTCAGCCGACCATTATCTGATGGCCAAGCGGACCAGGGCAGGCTGCAGCTGGATCAAATCCGGAGAAGGCCGGAGAGCGCGCGGTGTTGCATATGTCGGTGGGCCCGGCGGCGGACTGGCTCTTGCGATGCGCAATTTCTGGCAAAAGCATCCTTCGGGCATGGAGGCGCACGGCCTCACAGAGGACCAGGCGCAGCTGATCGCCTGGTTCTGGTCCCCGGAAGCGCCGGCCATGGACATGCGCCATTACGATACGTTAACGCATGTTGAATCTTCCTACGAAGGCGCGGAAGAGCTGCGGGCAACTCCGTACGGCGTCGGCAATACGAGCGAGCTGACGATTTGGTGCCGGGCGTTTACGCCGTCGCCAGTTGAGCTGGAGGCTTACGCGAGCTATAACGACTCGCCTCCGCAGCTTGTATGCGAGCCGGCTTATTTGCGGAGCCAAGGCGCTTTTGGCATTTGGAGCTTGCCGGACAGGGGAACGCCCGCCAAAGCCCGCCTCGAAGAGAAGCTGGACGGGATCATCGCCTTTTACCAAAGGGAGGTGGAGCAGAGGCGCTGGTACGGCTTCTGGGATTACGGCGATTTCATGCACAGCTACGACCCTGCGCGCCATGTCTGGAATTACGACCTCGGCGGCTGTGCTTGGCAAAATACGGAGCTGGTCCCGAACATGTGGCTGTGGCTGATGTACTTGCGCTCGGGACGTGAAGATATTTTCCGGATGGCGGAGGCGATGACGCGCCATACGAGCGAGGTCGACGTCTATCATTTCGGGGAATACGCCGGGCTCGGCTCCCGGCATAACGTCGTCCATTGGGGCTGCGGATGCAAGGAAGCCCGGATCGGGATGGCCGGGCTACATCGCTACTATTATTATTTAACGGGGGACGAGCGGATCGGGGATATGATGGACGAGGCGAAGGATGCCGACTATACGACCGTCCATATCGATCCGATGCGCGCCTATTTTCCCAAGGACGAGCATAAGACCCATATCCGGGTCGGCCCGGATTGGGCGGCTTTCAGCTCCAACTGGATGACCCGCTGGGAGCGCAAAGAGGATATGTTTTACCGCGATAAACTGCTTACCGGCATTCGATGCATTAAACAGGCGAATTACGGTCTGATCTCCGGTCCGACTTACGGTTATGATCCGAATACCGGCTTGCTGACGTCGATGGGTGACGACAACTGGGGGCGCCATCTGGCGTTATGCATGGGCGCGCCGCAGGTATGGTTCGAGCTGTCCGGCATGCTGAAGGATAAACAGTGGGACGACATGATGGCCGATTTCGGTGTTTTCTATAATCTTTCGCAGGAAGAAAAGGATCAAGTCACAGGCGGCGCCATCAGCACAAAGCGGTTTGAGCATCCAGTTCTGACGCTGGCCCTCGTCGCTTACGGCGCGTGGTACCGTAAGGACGGGCGTACAGCCGATGTTGCCTGGTCGACGCTGCTGGGACACCCTTTTGCAACCACAGACCTGGAAAAAGACGCCGTTGACGTTACGTACGTCGACAAGCTGAAGGAGATTGACTGGATGAATACGAATGAGGCGTCGCAATGGTCTTTGAACACGATCATCAGCCTGGAACTGATCCCAGATTCTTTACCTGACCATGTAGACTAAGGCCCGCCAGGAAGCTAATGTGTAATGCAGCTCGGTTATCGCTCGTCGCCCATGCGCGGTAACCCAGACATGGGAAGAAAGGAGCGTGAATACGATGACAACAGATCAACCAACCGAAACAGGGGTCGTGCATACTGCTAAAAGCCCGCTGATTCCCGAAAGTTGGCGTGCGATTTATGCAAACCCACTCTCCAAGCCCGAGCATGTCGCGGATTTTCGAATGGAGGGAGAAGGAGCCATCACGTTTCCTTTGGGACGTATGCGGCTCGAAAGCGTCCGCGACGAGGCGGAGGGGCAGCGAGCCAATTTCGTATTGTGGTGCCCGGAGAACTTTCCGGCGGACGCCGCCGTCTCATGGGATTTTTGGCCGGTACGCGAGCCGGGCCTGGCGATTATGTTTTTTAGCGCAAGCGGCACGGAAGGCCGGGATTTGCTCGATTCTTCCATCAAGCCACGGACTGGTGAATACGACCAGTATCATCACGGCGAAATGAACGCTTTCCACGTTTCTTACTTCCGGAGGAAGTGGGCGGAGGAGCGGAAGTTTCATACATGCAATTTGCGTAAAAGCTACGGTTTCCACCTGGTCGCGCAAGGTGCCGACCCGATTCCGGGTGTCATGGACGCAGTCGGACCATACCGGATGCTGATCGTTAAGAGCGGACATCGCATTACGTTTGCCGTTAACAATCTTCCGCTTTTCTCGTGGGAAGACGACGGCGTCACGTACGGGCTTCCAATCGCTGGCGGAAAGCTCGGTTTCCGCCAGATGGCGCCTCTCATTGGAGAATACGCGAATTTAACCGTATATGCCGAAAGTAAATCGTAGTAAACACCGTTAATTCCATAATTACTGTCAAAGCCTCTTCCATCTCAGTAGAGGCTTTGACCAAGGAGGCTTTGCAAATTGAAGTTAACTATTGCTAATGCCGATCTTAAGCAGGTTGTCGGGTGCGTTGCAGACTACACCTTCGGCATGGATCTCACTTGGGACTGGCCTTGCGGCGTCGCCTATTACGGGATCAGCCGTGCCTTTGAAGTGACTGGCGAGCAAGCATATTTGGAACGGATGATAGAGTGGTGCGATGAATATATCGAAGCAGGACTTCCGGGATGGACGGTCAACACATGCTCGATGGGACATATGCTGCTCACCCTTTACGAACAGACGAAGGATCAGAAATACCTCGATATCATCATGAGCAAGGTGGACTATCTGGAGAACAACGCCCTGCGTTTCGGTGACGGTGTGCTCCAGCACACGGTGTCGGCTAAAAACGATTTTCCGGAGCAATGCTGGGCGGACACTCTGTTTATGGCGGGATATTTCCTATTACGAGCAGGCGTGGTGCTTGGGGAGAAGCAGCTTATTGACGATGCACTTCATCAGTTTTATTGGCATATTAATTATTTGCAGGACGAGAATACCAGCCTGTGGTATCACGGATATAACCACCTTAATAAGGATCATATGTCAGGAATGTATTGGGCACGCGCCAACGCTTGGGCGGCCTATACGATGTCACGCGTGGGACATGTGCTGCCGCAAGCTTACCTGTACCCACCATTTATGCATATTATAAGCTCGCTGCGAGACCAGCTTGCCGCCATCAAAAAGCTGCAGAAGGATGACGGCCTCTGGGGCACCGTGCTCGACTACCCGGAAGCTTATGGCGAGGTGTCAGCCACGGCTGGCATTGCCGCGGCAATGGTGATGCAGAATAATCCGCTTCATGCCAAACATGTAGAGCGGGCGTTAAAGGGCGTGCTGGCTAATATTTCCGAACGAGGACGGGTGCTTAACGTATCCGGTGGAACCGCCGTCATGAACGACATCAGGGGTTATCTCGAAGTGGATAAAAAATGGGCCCAGGGCTGGGGGCAGGGACTTGCGCTTGCCTTACTTTCCGCAGTTATCGAAATGAACAACACGGGAGAACAGGATAACGGATAGATGTTCATATTAAGGAGGGGTGCCGATTTATGAAAACCGTCCATGAACAGCACAAGTTTGATGCACAGAAGACATCCGGGGTACAGATGGAATTTCTGGACCGGGGGTTGGTTGCAGCAGCGACAACAGAAGGAATTTTTCTCAGCTGGAGATTGCTCGGGAATGAAGTGACCGGTTATAGCGGTAACGGAATGATCGGCACCAATTTCAACCTGTATCGTAGTGGCGACTTTATCGCAGCTGTCCACGACACCACCAACTATTTGGACCCCAGCGGGACATTAACATCGGTTTATTATGTTTGTGCCGTTGTGGACGGACAGGAAGTCGACCGATGTGCCGATGTCACTCCCTGGGTCGGTCCGTACTATGAATTACCTCTTCGAAAACCGGCGGACGGCGTCACGCCAACTGGCCAAATCTATACATACGCGGCAAATGATATGAGCGTCGGGGATGTAGATGGCGACGGTGAGTACGAGTACTTTGTAAAATGGGATCCGTCCAATGCCAAGGATGTATCGCATTCCGGCTACACCGGTCCGGTATATATCGACTGCTATAAGCTGGACGGAACTCTCCTCTACCGGATTGAGCTTGGTGTGAACATTCGGGCGGGTGCTCACTATACACAATTTCTGGTCTATGATTTTGACGGAGACGGGAAAGCTGAGCTGATGTTCAAGACAGCGCCCGGTACGAAGGTCATAAGGTACGATCAGGAAGGTATAATGTCCTCCGAAACCTATATAACCATGCCTCCGGAGGATGTGGCTGCGGGGTATAGTCATCAGGACGACTATCGAATGTGCAGCGCGGACTACTATAGGCATATTGTCCATATGTTTATGAGCTGGCACTCGCATGAAGAGGTAGTGACCGGTCGTTGGCCCTCTACACTGGAAGAATGCTTCGGAATCGATCGTCGTTACAGTTATCCTTTGCTAAAGGAGGATGCGGAGCGGCTGGCCGATTATTTTCTTGACGTCTATGCTCCCAGCCGGAGCGGGCGCAACAACTTGCGATCATTCGAGGGCTTTATTCTTGAAGGGCCAGAATATTTAACTGTTTTCCAAGGACAAACAGGCGAAGAATTGGAGACGATCCCCTATAAGCCGGGGCGGCATGATGACGGTCTGATGTGGGGGGATTATGCTTGGAATCGCATCGAGCCCGGAAACCGCGTGGATCGATTCCTGGCAGGAGTTGCCTATTTGGACGGGAAAAAACCGTTTGCGATCTTTGCTCGCGGTTATTATACCCGGGCTGCCGTCGCAGCTTACTCCTGGGACGGAACGCACCTTAAGGAGCACTGGTTCGTTGACAGCGGTTGGGTTTCGATGAATAATCCTTTTCATGATACGCTCCGTCTGGAGGACGGCCGGAATGAGAACTTTGGCAGCCTCGCTAAACAAGGGGCGCATTCCTTAAGCATTGCAGATGTAGACGGGGACGGCTGCCATGAAATTATTTACGGGTCGGCGACCATCGATCATGACGGATCCATGTTATACAGCTCCCGAGGTGTAATGCCACCGGAAAGCAAGGCACCTGGAAAAATCGCCAAGCTGGGTCACGGCGATGCCCTTCATGTAGCGAACATTGATCCAGACCGGCAGGGATTGGAGATTTTCATGGTGCATGAAAGCGGTGACTCGGGACCTTACGGATTCACTCTGCGCGACGCGGCTACTGGCGAGGTATTGCACGGCGGTTTCGCCGTCGATGATGTAGGGCGCGGGATGATCGGACAGGTTGATCCGGCCCAAAAGGGGCTTCAAATATGGTGCAGCGAGGGTTATGAAAGCGATGAAGCATTCGGCTTGATGACATGTAGAGGAGACCAAATGGCAAAACAGATTCCGGGCACGAACATGAGCATCAAGTGGTCGGCCAACATGACAACACAGGTGATCAACGGAAGTTTCGACGAGCCTGTTACAATCGACGATTGGAAACAAGGCAGGCTGCTTACGGCAGAAGGTGCAGTTTCCAATAACGGAACGAAGGGAAATCCTTGCCTTGTCGCTGATGTTTTCGGAGATTGGAGAGAAGAGCTGCTAGTACGAACAAAGGATAGCTCGGCGATTCGGATCTACCTGAGCACCGAGGTAACCGACCGAAAATTGTATACGTTAATGCATGATGCCCAGTACAGAACCGGTGTCGCATGGCAGAATGTGGTCTATAACCAGCCCTGCTACACAAGCTTTTATTTTGCTTCCGATATCGATTGGGCGAAGGTCCCTACCCCAAATCTATATTTACCTCGTGTATGCATACGTGATCGCAACTGATGTTTCCGCGGGGGCCATCCATGTTTGTTGACTTTATTAATTGGGGCAAATGATCAGTTTAGTACTGGCCGCTTCTCAGTGAAACCAGGTTATCCGTCAGTTGCGCTCCGCTCATTGACGAAGGGAATTTGCAGTACGTCTGCTGTGGAGTATATACGCTAAGGAGGAAACAGGATGGCGAAAATTTTGATGTGCTTTCCGGAAGGGCGGCACAAAGCGTTAACGATGAGCTACGACGACGGCCGATTCGCCGATCGGCGGCTGGTAGACACGTTTAACCGAAATGGGCTTAAAGGAACTTTTCATATCAATTCCGGACTGGTCGGAACGCATGACAAGGTGGGTGCAGATGAGGTCAAAACGCTCTATACAGGTCACGAGGTGTCGGCACATACGCTGACTCACCCTACGATCGCTCGCTGCCCGAACGAGCAAATCGTGCACGAAATCATGGAAGATCGGCGAAATCTGGAACGTATCGTGGGTTATACGGTGCGTGGGATGTCGTATCCGAACGGCTCTTACAACCACAGAATCAAAGAGATGCTGCCAGGTCTCGGCATGGAGTATGCCAGAGTCGTTGACAGCACTGGACATTTCGGAATGCCGGACGATTTTCTGGAATGGAAGCCGACATGCCACCATAATCGTGACCTGATGAAGCATGCGGAAACCTTCGTCAGCTTGCACAAAAAGCAATATCTGTATCTGATGTACGTATGGGGCCACAGCTACGAGTTCGATAACGACGATAATTGGGAACTTATGGAAGAGTTTGGTGCCTATATTGGGGGCAATCCGGACATTTGGTATTGTACCAACATTGAGCTTGTCGATTACGCCAAGGCATTCGAAAGGTTGAAGTTTGCAGCTGACTTGGATTTTGTTTACAACCCTTCAGCGTTAAACGTCTGGTTGAACGTGGACGGAGAGATCGTCGAAGTGAAAGGCGGCGAGTTAATCAAGTTTTAATACGAAGAGAGGAATGGAGGGAAGTAGGATGAACCAAGGGATGACCAAAGAACCTATACTCATCGGCAAGCTGGATATACGGGCGGCAGGTCCACGCTGTAAAATGCTGCTCGGCGACTTAAACGGAGACGGCCGGATGGAGATGCTGCTCGTGCAGCCCGACAACCGCCAAGACGTGCGTTATATTCCCCATCAGGTGCAGTGCCTCACTGCGTTTGATCTAGAGGGGAATCTGCTCTGGCAAACGGGGAAGCCGGATCCGGGAGCAGGCAGCCAAGGGTCGGACTATCCGGCACAAATTGTCGATATCGACGGAGACGGCCGGTTGGAGGTGCTGTGCGTTATGGATAGCCGGCTCATCGTCATCAACGGGCACGACGGAAGCGTTAGGTCGTCCCATGAGCTTCCGGACCCTGAGGCGCACGACTGCATTATCATTGCGAATTTAGTAGGCAACCCGAATGGGCGAGATTTCATTCTTAAGGATCGTTATCATCGCATGTGGGCTATGGACCGGAACTTCAATTTGCTCTGGACCCACGAGGGCAACCCCGGCCATTTCCCTTGGGCATATGATTTGGACGGTGATGGATACGACGAAGTGATGGCCGGTTATACGCTGCTGGACCATGACGGCACGCCGTTATGGAGCTGCCGTGAATTGGATGATCACGCCGATTGCATTTGGATCGGTGATGTGAACGGCGACGGAGAGCCTGAGCTTGTGATCGGAGGGAGCGTAACGGTCATGTATGACCGTTACGGCAAGGAATTATGGCGCTACGAAGGCTCAATCGAGTCCCAGCATATAGCGCTCGGGCGCTTCCGAAGCGACTTGCCGGGAATGCAAATTGCCGGGCTGGATCGACTCGTGAGAGAGGACGACGGTAAGGGCTTAATTGGCAAGGACGCCTTGTTCCTGCTTGACAGCAGCGGACAAGAGGTGTGGAAGGAAGACCGGAAGACACCCGGCTGGCTTACGATTATCGAGCCTTTGAGCGGGTGGGCGGTTGGCGCGCCAGACTATATTTTGGCATACCGGCGCGGTGGGGGCATCTTCCCAACATTGTATGACGGTCATATGAACGCGGTCGTGGAGTTTCCTTCCGAGGGCTATGCCGTCCATGCTGACCTATGGGGCAGCCATACGGAGCAAGTCATTATATACAGCAGTGAAACCGCGTCCATATATTCGAGCATGCCTGCGGATCTGAGCGAGATCCCTTCGGGTATTCCGCTGTCGCAGCCGAAACGCTTGTCCTGCTCGACATTGTATCCGGGCGGGGAGGTTCCCCCAGCTATCTCATTAAGTTAACGCACAAGGATAGTTTAGTTATAAACGTACTTTCCAAAAAAAGTGTGGTAATCTATTCGAAATACGACACTTTAGAGGGTGATAAACTGTGGGAGAGTCTGTAGCTACGCAAGCAGAACGAATTGCAAGCGGTTTTCTTCATGAAGAAATAAAAACATCTTACCAGATCATAGGAAAAGGCATCGTAAATCAGGTTTTCGTAGTTGAAACCAAGAGTCGTAAAGTCGTAGTTCGCATGAACGACTCAGCTGCATTTCCAAGCTATGTGAAAGAAAAATGGTGTATTGAACAAGCTGCCGCGATTGGTATTCCCGGACCTGAGGTGTTGACCATTGGTGTAATTGATGAAACCGCATATATGATTCAAGCTTTCGTTGAGGGAGACAACGGGGTAGATAGTACGGCTCTCAAGACCGATGTTTGGAGGCAGCTTGGCAAATATGCCAAACTTATTCATTCGATCCCAGTGAAGGGATATGGGGAAAATCTAATAGATCCGGTCCATGGTGAGTTTCACTCCCCTTCTCATGCAGGATCGGACGGCAGTTGGCTAGGATATGTACAGTATAATATCAATAGTTTGACGGAGAATGATCGATTGATTGAGCTCGGAGTAATCAATCATACGAAATCGCAGAGAGTGCGAAAACTGTTTGAGAATTTGAAGAAAGAAAGGTTCCGTTTCGGTTTAAACCATGGAGACTTTTCATTGAAGAATACGATTATCAATCAGTCGGGACAAGTCATATTATTGGATTGGGGCAATGCAGAAGTAAGAACGGTACCGCATGGGGATATGATTTGGCTGATGCGGTGCCAAATGCTAGACGGAAATCCGAATACGGAAGAATTCAAAGCATTTCAAGACGGGTACGGCATAAGTGCAGAAAACCTAGCTGATATGAGACATTTGCAGCTATTAAGCGCGTTCGATAACCTTCGATGGGCCATTGATCGAAATCCGGATCTGATCGAATCCTATGCTGCGTTTGCAAAAAAAGTTGTTGATATGATGATGGACTAGCAGAGATTGAACGATGCTTATGTATCTCAGTTAAACAAGGTGAAGAAAATGATTGGATTAACGGGAAATGTTAGTTTAACAGATCGGAGCAGTTTGCCGGATGGTACAGGACTGCTAGACCAGATGATTCAACTTGAAATAAAGGAAGTGGATATCAATCAGAAACCTCGCCCCTACTTTGGTGTGGTTTTTTTTTTGCCTGGGGATGGTGGTATAGCCACGTATCCTCGCCTTCTATTGAATACAGAAGCCAATAACTCTGGCAATGAAAAACGAAAATCAATAAACATCAAAAAGGGGGTTGACAGCAAACGGATGATTGGATATATTTGTTACATACCAACCGAATGTATGAAAGGAGAGGGCAAGTGGCACGAAATAAATATCCGGAAGAAACCATCAACCAAATTCTAACCGTGGCGCTTAATCTGTTCATGCAAAAAGGATACGAGCAAACCTCCATTCAGGATATCATCAATGAACTGGGCGGGTTGACAAAAGGAGCGATTTATCATCACTTCAAGTCAAAGGAAGAGATCTGGCAGGCCGTCATCGATCACGCGTTCAAAGGCGTTGACGAGATGCTCTCCGGCATCCGGGATGACAATGGGCTGAACGGCCTGGAGAAGCTCCGGAAGATTTCCCAACTCTCTCTCGACAATGCTGCTCACAACGAACTGGCATCGGTGGCGCCGAACCTCTTGCGCAATCCGAAGCTGCTGGCGGCCCAGATCGAGAACATCTTTGAAAAAGCCGTACCCGTCTATATCCAGCCCATCATCGAACAGGGAATGCGAGATGGCTCGATTCGAACCGACTACCCAAGGGAGCTTAGCGAAGTCCTGGTGATTCTCACCAATATTTGGCTAAACCCGGAGGTCATTGAGGCTTCGCCCGAGATGATGCTTCATAAGGTAAGATTTTTCGATGAAATATTGAAAGGCCTGGGGCTTGATCTGTTCGATGAGCAAATGTATCAACGATACGAGGAATTGTTTCGAGTGTCAGCGAGAGATGTCAGCAAAGAAAACTAAACTGCCGAGAGGCAGCTTATTTTTACACCTATTCATACCAACGGTTGGTATGAATAGGTGATCCGGATTCAAAGTAATGGTGTTAGAAAACTAATTATAAGGGAGACGTGAATATTTATGAATCAAACCAAAACCTCTAACTCGCAGGAACGGCAAGTAGTGACAAACTTTAACGCAAGCAATCTGACGAAAAGCGACTTTGCAGGCGTTACGGCCCATAATGGACAGTTTAAAAGCAGCTCGCTCTCCGGTTCCGACTTTTCGGGCGCTGATTTGACCGGAAGTTCGTTTAAGAGCAGCGACGTACACGGTGCCCATTTTGACGGCACGAATCTGACGGACTGCAACCTGTCCACCCTTGACCTGGCCCATGCAAGCTTCAATAAAACGGTCCTTGTGCGCACCAACTTCAGTAAGTCGAGGTTGGCCGGCGCAAAATTCTTGGGCGCCAAACTGACCGACGTCAATCTGACGATGACCGATCTTAGAAACACCGTCTTTGAAAATTGTATGTTCGACGGGGTAGATTTCACAAATAGCGATCTGACTGGGCTGGTGTTTGACAGCCAAACCTTCATCGGCGTCAAGTTTGACAAAGCAGGGTTGAACGGCGTTTCGTTCAAGGGCGCGGTAATCAAGAATTCGTCTTTCCAAGGACCTTTGTTGTCCAAGAAGTATTACCGTGCCATCAAAACCATCTGCTTTGACGGCGCAACGATGGATAAGCTGACCTATGCGGCGCTTAAAGGCCTGGAGGCCGATTTGTCCAAGGTTACGGTTATTTAAGACAAATGGAAAACGCAAAGCCGGGCGAAAGTGTAGTTTAAAACAATGGGATTTACAAAAAAATTAAAGTGAGGGATATCAAATGAATAAGATTGCAATGGGACATAGCAACAAAGGATTCACTGAAAAAGGGTTGCGCAAAATGCACGACGTGCTGGCAAGGCATGTCGATTCCGGAAAGATTCCTGGGCTTGTCGCCCTAGTCAGCCGGAATGGTGAGACGCACGTCGAAGCGATTGGCACGATGCGCCATGACGGTGGCGCTCCTATGTGTCGGGACACGATCTTCCGGATGGCATCCACTACCAAGATGGTTGGGGCCGCGCCGGTGATGGTCCTGCTCGACGAGTGCAAGCTGCATCTGGATGACCCGGTAGATAAGTGGCTGCCCGAGCTCGCCAACCGGCAGGTGCTGAAGCGACCCGACGGCCCGCTGGACGAAACCGTGCCGGCACGGCGGCCGATCACCGTGCGGGATCTGTTGACCTCTACGTTCGGACTCGGAGTGGATATGACGTTAATGGGCTCCCCAATCCAAAACGCGATCTTCGAGAATGGTTTATTTGACACGCCAGGGCAGGAGATGCCGGAGCCGGATGAGTGGATGCGCCGCCTGGGTACGCTCCCGCTATGCTACCAGCCCGGAGAACGATGGCAGTACCACATGAGCAACGAAGTGCTCGGCGTACTCGTTGCGAGGGTTACCGGTCAGACATTCGAGACGTTCCTGCGCGAACGCATCTTTGAACCGCTGGGAATGAAAGATACCGGCTTCTACGTGCCCGAAAGCAAAATTGACCGGCTGCCTCCGGCCTACGTTCCCGATCCGCAGACCGGCGAGTTCATGGTATGGGATGAGGCGGCAGGCGGACGCTACAGTAAGCCGCCAGCGTTCCAAGCAGGCGGCGGTGGGTTGCTGTCAACCGTAGACGACTCTCATGCGTATTTACAGATGCTGCTAAACCAAGGGCTGCACGGGACCGAACGAATCCTGTCCCGGCCTGCTGTCCAGCTGATGACCACGAACCGCCTTACGCCCGAGCAGCAAGCATTCCGAGACGACTTGGCCAAAAACAATGTCCATTTGTCGCATGGCCAAGGGCAGCACGGCGGTTGGGGTTTCGGAATGGCGGTACGCACCTACCGCGGCGACTATGCTTCCATCGGCCAATTTGGCTGGGACGGCGGAAGCGGCACCTCGGCGTACGCCGACCCGGACAAACAGCTTACCGGAATCCTGCTCACTCAAGTCGGAATGTCCACCCCGGATTCGGCGCATCTTATCCACGACTTCTGGACTATGGTCTATCAGGCAATCGAAGACTGACTAGTACGTCTGCCATCACCCCACGACATCTAACGCTCAGCCGCCCTGGTGGCCGAACCGTCGATGTTTCCACCATTTCACAAAAATAAACTCGCTTAAAAAGCCGCGAAGCTGCGGCTTTTTGTGCTTTAACGATACATGTTCTTGTTAAAACCCATATACACTTAGTCGAAAATGATAAGAAGATATATGGTTAACCATAGACCTTTGGTACAATCGTAACAACAACAGACAAAAGCAGGGAGGAAGGCGGTAGAGAGGAATGACTGAGCAAGAATGGCCGGTAGTTCATAACGTCGGCGACATTATTATCCAGGCCGGTTTCATACTCGGCCCGAGAACCATTAACGATTACGAACTGGTTTACTTCCCCGACGGTTCTGGAACAGTCTATGAGATAGGCGGTCAAGCCTTTCTATTAGATGAGCCTTGTTTCATCTTCACTCGTCCAGGAGAACAGCATTCATATCGTTTCTGCTCGGAGAAAAATGTGCGGCATATGTTCGTCCACTTTGACTACGCAGCCCTTCGGGAAGAGAATGAAAGGTTCGAACCTCTTTTTAGCCAGGGCAATCGGTTTCTCTCCAACCAGCATACGCTTGTTGCTGGTATGATGCAGAAGATGCTTTGGATTGCGAATCACCAATCTTCTTATTGGCGGAGACGGCTGGCTGTGCTTGTTGCCGCTTCGCTTGAAGAATTGTCGTCTCATTCTGGATATACAGATGAAGGGAGCGTACTCTCCTTGCCAGTCCCGATTCAACGGGCACTGGAATTCATGGAGGAGCATCTGGCGGAGCCCATAACCATCGAAGAAATCGCGGCACGATCCGGATGGTCGCATGAGCATTTCACCCGCGTGTTCGTTGTGTCCCTGGGTATGACTCCGAAACGAATGCTGCTGGAAAGACGGCTGCGCCGCGCAGAGTTTTTGATGATGAGGGGAGCAGGTTCGGTCAAACAAATTGCCTTTTCGGTTGGCTTTGGGGATGAACACCATTTCTCCAAAATGTATAAACGGATTCGGGGGATTACGGCCTCTGATTATCTTAAACGCTGCAATGATCCATTATTTCGTCATACGGCCGACCTTTTGGATTCGCGCACGCCATACCCGGTTAATCGATATATCTTAGTCAAACCCTAGATCAAATAAACACATCGTTTTCCGGTTTCAGGCCATTGAGAGCACGATTCCAGCGCGGGTACAATGAATGTGCAGACATTCTTAATGACGGAGGGATTCAAATAATGGGTACATTTTATGTCCCGAAATCACGCGCAAGGGACAATCGTTATTTGGTTAGTGTGAAGGAGTATACGAACTATCACAAGGAAGGCTATCTGATTGTTAGAGGCTTGTTGTCAAAAGATGATATCGCCGAACTGTTTGAGCTGGCGGAGGATTCTAGGCTCAACCGTCTTAAGCCGGACAAGACGGCGGATGCTGACAGCACGGATCCACTCAAGGAAGAATTCGCGAAGGCGACACGGATTCATATGCTTTCCCGGGTGAATGTGGCGGCTGAGCGAGGTATGCTCCATCCACGTATTCTCGATGTGACTGAAGCACTGATCGGCCCCGACGTCTATGCTCTTCAGTCCATGCTCTTCCTGAACCCGCCCGGGAAGGGAGGACAGGGCTGGCACCAGGATTCCTGTTATATCAAGACGCACCCCGACACACTGATTGGAGCGTGGATTGCACTGGAGGAAGTGGATGAAGAGAATGGCTGCTTATGGGTCGTTCCGGGTTCGAACCACGAACCTGTGTATCCGCCTGATGGAATCGGTGGAGGGAACGTTCATGCAGTGGATGCGTTTGAGGATTTAAACAGCGTCCAGAACGTCAGCCATATAGACGATAATGTGAATACGCTTTCGAAGGTAGTCGCCGGCTATCCGCCGCCAATTCCTGTTATTTTGAGCCCGGGAGACGTGCTGTTTTTCCATTCACATCTGTTCCACCGCTCTTTTCCTAATCGAACTTCGGACCGTTACCGCCGATCTTATGTGTGTCATTACTGCAACGCCCGGTCATGGGTTCCTTGGGATCATGACGGATTCGAAGGAAACTCGGGTAATTACCGTCAAATTCTGGCGCGCGGAAGCACGCATCTGCCATATGCCGAGCCTGTATTCGGTACCGAGGTGTTTTTATCTGATGAGGAAGCAGAATCGAATAGCGTGACCATGATGGGAATGGACAATGGCATGATGATGCCGATGGGGATGACGAAGGACGATTAAATCTAGGGAGGATTATGATGGAGCTGCAATTATTTCATGCTTTTTGGGGCATGGAGGGGACATTAAGAGAGAAATTCGAGCGAGCTTATATGAACGGCTATCAAGGTATTGAAACAGGGCTTCCGAATGATGCTGACAAGAATGAATTTATGGAGCTGCTGCAAGAGTTCAAGCTGTTATATATCCCTCAGATATTCACTTATGGAAATCATAAGGAGGTTTATCACGAGCAATTGGAAAGTGCATTGGAGTTTTCGCCGATCTTCGTAAACTCCCATACCGGTAAAGATTACTTTTCTGAGGAAGAACAAGATTCACTTTTTGAGTTCGCTTTGAGCATGGAAAAGAAGCTGGGCGTTGACGTGGCGCATGTAACCCATAGAGGACGCGCCATGTTCACTCCTCGTGCAACCGTGAAGCTGCTGAAAAAATTCCCGGAATTGAAAATCACGGCGGATTTCAGCCACTTTACCTGTGTCTGCGAATCATTGCTGCATGATCAAGAAGAGGATATGGCCTTTATGATTAGGCGTACCCAGCATACTCATGGAAGAGTGGGATATGTTAACGGTACTCAGGTTCCTCATCCGGCAGCACCTGAATATGGGGAGGAACTGGCAAGATTCGAAGGCTGGTGGGAACAGATTTGGGCGCATTGCAGCCAAGCAGGCAAGCCGTACTTCACGGTAACCCCTGAGTTCGGTCCGGTCAGCTACATGCCTCGCATTCCATTTACAGGAGAACCTGTGGCCGATTTGTTTGAGATCAATCACTGGATCGCGGACCGCTTTAGGCAGAAATACAGCTAGACCAAGGGATTATGCAGTCAGAGAACTTTGAGACTTAATGGGCAGTGCGTGAACGGGGATCAGGTTAAAAATAGCCGCCAGGTTTAGACTGGCGGCTATTTTGTGTGTCATTTGACATTTTTGCTTGGGGTGCGGCATTATCCCATGCATTTGCTAATGATTATGGAGCGATCACGGATGTAAAGCTTTAATATGTGAAGCGAATAATATATCACTGATATGTATTTCTTGATATAGGAACACAGAATTGCGATTTAACATAGAATTTACGAGAATTTTACATATATATCATTGAATATGTCAGTGACATAACTTAACGTCAAATTAGATCCCTTGCGGATACGAGTCGACTCAATGATTTGAGGGATAATTTGATGAAAGATGTACGTTTGATTAAACAGAATCAATTATATCACCGGGTGGCTGATCAGGTGATCGAGATCATTAAGAGCCGCAGGCTGCGGCCCCATGATCCGGTTCCATCCGAAGGAGAGCTTGCCAAGCTGTTCGGCGTGAGCCGAATGACAAGCAAGCTGGCGCTTCAAAAGCTGGCCGAACAGGGATTGGTGTACCGCCTGCCCCGAAGAGGGACCTTCCTTGCCCAGCCTCAAGAAGGATTGATGGTCGATTCAGGGATTTCTACCCAGGGCACCGTGGCGGCGCCGGACGTGGAGAGGCCGTTCGGACAGATCGCGCTCATCTTGCCCCATTTGTCCGATTACACTTCCAGGATTATCGCCGCCGCCGAGGCTGAAGTGCGAAAGCACGGGTGCGACCTCATTCTGAAAATGACGAAGGATTGCGACGATGAGGATCTCTGTCTGGAGAGGTTGGCCGAAGGAGGAATTACCGGTATCATTCTGTTTCCCCAGGGGCGGAAGACCTGCAGCGATCAAGTATTGCGATTAAAGCTTCGCAAACTGCCGCTGGTGATCATCGACCGTATTTTTCATGAAGTGGAGATCGATTGCGTGTATCACGACCACTATATGGGCTCTTATCAAATGACCAAGTATTTGATCGAGAAGGGGCACCGGGAAGTCGGATACACTTCGAACGCGATCGATCATATCACAAGCAGGAAGGAGCGGTACCAAGGCTATATCCAAGCGCTGCTCGACCATAAAATTCCGGTCAAGTACCAGAACATTCATTTTCGAAGCGTCGCTTGCGATACCAGACGCATTAATGAGCTCGATCCGGAGCAGGAGCGGTTTATTCAGGACAACCCCCGGATGACGGCCATCATGTGCGGGGATGACCATGTCGCCATCTCGACCATTCATACCGCATTGCAGATGGATATTCCGGTTCCTGAAAAGCTGTCCATCGTCGGCTTCTCCGATATCCAGTTAGCGGCATATATTCCAACCCCGCTTACGACGGTTCGACAAGATACCGAGAAGCTTGCTCGATCGGCCGTTGATTTGCTGATGAAACGCGTTGGCAACTCCAACGAGAATCCAATCACCATTAAAATTCAAACATCGATTGTAGAACGACAATCCGTTCTGTCCAGGACCTAAAATGGATCACTACAGTTTGCATGGCAAGGAGAAATGACTTTGAAAATTCACTTTCTAGGAACCGCAGCCGCAGAGGGCTTTCCCAATGCATTTTGCCGCTGCGAGCATTGTACCAAGGCACGGGAGCTTGGTGGAAAAAATATCCGTACACGAACTTCGGCCATCATGGACGATGTCATCAAATTTGACTATTCCCCGGATTCCTATATGCAGGCGCTGCGGGACAATATCGATCTGGGGGCAATCGAGCACCTGCTCGTCACGCATTCGCATTCGGACCATTTCAATGCTGCGGATCTGGAATGCCGCAGGGAAGGGATTGCGCACGGCCTCCAGCATCCGATGCACATCTATGGGAATGGTACCGTGATGCATCACACGCGTGCCGCCATCGGCCGCTTTGAAGGTCAAAGGTATCAATTCCATCTGTTGCGCCCGTATGAGACCTTTGCTATGGGCGATGCAAGGGTAACGCCATTGTTGGCCGATCATGACCGGATGGAAACCTGTCTATTATACGTGATCGAAAAGGAAGGGAAAAAACTGCTGTACGGGCATGATTCGGGCTGGTTCCCGGATGCGACTTGGGCATGGTTAAAGGGCAAAAACCTGGATTGCGCCATCCTCGACTGCACGCATGGTTATACAGGGAATGCCCGCGACCGCAATCATATGTGCGTGGAAACGGTGCTGGAAGTCCAGCGCGAGTTCAAAAAAGAAAATATCCTGAAGCCTGAAGGCCAAATCATCGTCACACATTTCAGCCATAATTCCAAGCTGCTACATGAGGATTTTGTCCGTATCTTCAGCCCCGCCGGAATTGTACCGGCATATGACGGGTTGATCATCAACATTTAAACCAAACAAAATGACACGATCAAAGGAGAGTTAAGGGAATCATGAGAAAACTTTCAATGGCACTACTTCTCATTATGTGTGTGATTGTTTCGGCTTGCGGAGGCGGCAGCAATGCCGGCAATGCAAACGGTGGCACTTCGGAGTCCGGAGCGCCGGCCGGAACACCGGCTTCAACGGAATCGTCGTCTACGGAATCAGACCAGAATGAAAAGCTGATCGTGTACACGAACGCGAACTCTGACGGCCGCGGCGAATGGCTGATCGAGAAAGCGAAAGGTGCTGGATTTGACATCGAAATTGTCGGAGCGGGCGGCGCCGACTTGACGAACCGCTTGATTGCCGAGAAGAACAACCCGATCGCGGACGTCGTATACGGCTTGAATAATATGCTTTATGAGAATTTGAAAAAGGAAGACGCTCTGGCTAAGTTTGTTCCAAGCTGGGCCGGTGATGTTGAGCAGGGTTTAAATGATCCGGAAGGCTACTATCATGGTCTTGTGAAGCAAGCGATTCTCCTTGGTTATAACCCGAACGAATTCACGGCCGATACCGCGCCAAAAGACTGGACGGATCTTTATAAGAACGATGCGTACAAAGGGAAGTACGAAGCTCCTACGCTGCTTGGACAAAATACGCCTCGCCTTATTGTAGCGGGGATTCTGACCCGCTTCCAAGATCCGAATGGTGATCTCGGCATATCCGAGGAAGGCTGGAATGAAATTCAGCAATTGTATGACAACGGCGTCAGCGCAGTCGAGGGCGAAGATTTCTATGCCAATTTGGCCAGCGGTAAAACGCCGCTAGGAGCGCTCGTCTCCGGAACCCTGCAGCAGAAGGAAGAGCAATATAACGTGAAAGCAGGCATTGTCAGTCCGGAAATCGGCGTACCTATGGTCGTGGAACATGCGGCAATCGTGAACGGAACGAAGAAGCAGGCAACGGCGGAGCGGTTCGTGGAATGGCTCGGATCCAGCGAAGTTCAAGGGGGATTTGCGGCTGAGTTCAATGCCATGCCGGCAAATACGAAAGCGGTTGAGCAAGCCAATGAGTCCGTCAAGGAGCTGTTTACTTCATTAAAACCACAAGATTTCGATTGGGCTTTTATTGCTGAAAACATGGATCTGTGGGCGGAGAAAATCGAGTTGGAGATTATGCATTAAGTAACGGAATGGAGTCAAGCCGGCTGCATGTTGGGGATGCCAATATGCAGCCGTTCATTCAAGTACAACAAAAAGGAAGAGAATAATATGATTACATTCCAGAACGTTGATATTAAATTCGGTGAATTTCATGCGGTCAAAAACCTTAATTTGCATATTCGGGAGGGGGAATTCTTCACGTTCCTTGGTCCTTCGGGTTGCGGGAAGACGACGACCCTTCGCAGTCTGGTCGGGTTTATTATGCCTACGAGCGGACAGATCCTGCTGAAAGACGCCGACATTACCCGTTTGCCGATCGAAAAAAGAGAGATCGGGATGGTATTTCAAAGCTATGCGCTCTTTCCAACGATGAATGTGTACGAGAATATCGCTTTTGGCTTGCGAGTCAAGAAATTACCCAAGGCGGAATTGGATCAGAAGGTTCGGGACATTGCCCGGAAGGTTGATTTGAAAGATGATCAGCTGTTCAAGAAGGTATCGGAACTATCCGGCGGCCAGCAGCAGCGCGTTGCGATTGCCAGGGCGCTGGTTTTGAAGCCGAGCATCTTGGTACTGGACGAACCTTTATCCAACTTGGACGCCAAGCTGCGGGTACAGCTGCGCAATGAGCTGAAACAATTGCAGAAGAAATTCGGGATCACAACGATATATGTCACGCACGACCAGGAAGAAGCGTTAACGCTGTCCGACCGGATCGGAGTATTCAATCATGGAGTCCTGGAGCAAGTGGGCACGCCCATGGAAGTTTACAATCAATCCCAAACGGAGTTTGTGTGCAATTTCATCGGAGATATTAACCGGATCGATCCGCGAATGGTAGAGAACAGCCGGTTGAATGATGTTGTTCAGCCGGGGAATATCGCCTATATCCGCAACGAGAAGGTAAGTCTGCAGCCCCTGCAGGGTATCGATACGGTCCAATTGAAAGGCAAGATTGCGGACCGGGAATTTTACGGTTTATACAGCAAGTACGTATTGGAGATTGCCGGCGGCGGACGGTTAAAGACCATCGAAATAGAAAGCAGGCTCGTCCATCATGAGGTCGGCGACGATGTTGACATCTACCTCCCGACCCGCGATATTTTGCAATATCCGATGAGGGAGGGCGAAGCATGAATGCCCGGAACCTGAGCACCCGGCTGGCTTCCATAAACCCTGTCTCGATCCTTTTATACGGGTTGATTGTCTGGTTTGTCATTGCCTTTCTGATTTATCCGAACTTGAATATTTACGGCGAAATTTTCATGAAGGACGGCAAATTTACGCTGGAAGCGGCAGAGAAGCTGCTGTCGTCCGAACGCGCGATGCGAAGTTTATATAACAGCTTTATTCTCGCTTTTTCCCTAGTTATTACGGTAAATGTGGTGGGGATTACGCTGGTTTTGATTTCGGAATATTTCGATATCAAAGGCGCGAAGATTTTGCGATTGGGTTATTTTACGACCCTGATTTACAGCGGAGTCGTGCTGGTGTCCGGCTATAAATTCGTCTATGGCGAAGAGGGGTTTATGACCAAGCTCCTGGTTCAATTATTCCCTTCTTTTAATACGACATGGTTTCACGGCTACTGGGCGGTTCTATTCGTCATGACGTTCGCCTGCACGTCCAACCACTTCCTGTTCCTGAGCAATGCGATTCGCAAAATCGACTTTCAAACGGTGGAGGCCGCGAGAAATATGGGGGCGTCTACTTGGTATATCCTCCGGCGGGTCGTGCTCCCGGTCCTGAAACCTACGATCTATGCGCTGACGATTCTGACTTTTCTCACCGGCCTGGCTGCCACGTCCGCGCCGCTTATCCTCGGAGGCAAGGAATTCCAGACGATTACGCCGATGATTCTGACGTTCTCGAGAAGCATGACGTCAAGAGATTTGGCTGCGCTGCTGGCCCTTATTCTCGGAGTGGCCACACTGGTGTTGTTGACCGTGATGATCCGGTTCGAACGTAAAGGCAACTTCATGTCGGTCTCCAAAGTCAAATCGGAGCTGGTCAAACAAAATATCCGCAGCAAATCCGGGAATTTAGCCGCTCATATTTTGGCTTACGGCCTGTTTGTTCTCTACATCGTTCCGGTTGTGCTGATCATCATCTTTTCGTTCACCGATGCGGCCAGTATCTCTACCGCCACGTTGAATTTGAACAGCTTCACGTTGGATAATTACATTCAAGTATTTTCATCCATGTCGGCATTCAAGCCTTATCTCGTAAGTATTCTATATGCCGCAGCTGCCTCGGTCATTGTTGTCGCATTGGCGCTGGTTGCGTCAAGGATATTGCATAAATATAAGAACAAGTGGGCGCTTGCCCTGGAATACGCATTGCTGATTCCGTGGATTCTGCCGTCAACGCTGATTGCGATCGGACTGATCGTAACCTTTAACACGCCGAAGCTGATGATCGGGAATACGGTGCTGGTTGGCACGGTCTGGATGCTTCTGATTGCGTATGTCATCATCCATATTCCTTTTACCCTGCGAATGGTCAAGGCCTCCTTCTTCAGCTTGGACAGCAATTTGGAAGACGCTGCAAGGAATTTGGGTGCCAAACCGTTTTATACGTTCAGAAAAGTATTGCTGCCGATCATTCTGCCATCGACGCTAGCTGTTCTTGCCTTGAATTTCAACGGAATTTTGGCCGATTATGACGTAACCGTGTTCCTCTATCATCCTTTGTATCAGCCGTTAGGAATCGTCATCAAGAACAGCACGGATGCTCAGGCGCTAGCAGATACCAAAGCGTTGACCTTGGTTTATTCGGTGATATTGATGATCATGTCATCCGTTACTTTATATTTCGTATATGGAAGAAACAGCAGATCTTGAGTTGCCGGGTTAACGTGCCACATAGGGACTTGCCCGGCTTGCATTACCAAAAATAAACAAGGATCGAGTTGAATGACTTGGGAGCAGATGATGCCGCGGCAGCTGCTCCCTTTTCCATTAGAGGTAAGAGGGTAATAAATGAATATATCTATAGTTGGTGTATCATCGTTGTCTTCTTTTCAAATATGATGTTTGTGTATTATCTCTATGAATACATAACTAGGAGTGTGAGAAATGAATATTAAATCACTGCGCTCAGATCATATTTATCAAAAAGTTGCTCAAGCTTCGCCCGAGGAAAAGCTTGAAATGTTCAGAAACGAAATGATGGCTCCCTTTATGAAACAATGGCAGATTCAACAGATTCCTTTTAAAGCTGAAGAGGCGAATGGTTTTGACGTTCTTACGTTTAATAGTATGATGCATCGATCCCCAGATCAGATTACCCCTCAGATTTCGGCAGAGATCGAGCTGATTTCGTCCGAATCATTTTGGTTAGAGTGTGAGCATGCTGTGAAGAAAAGCTTGCATCTATTTGCAGAGCATGAAATTAACCTCCCTGTAACCGACTATTTGTTTACGATTCAACTAGGGAATCCGGAAAGCCGTGCTTTAGTAATAAACGAAGGTTATAGCGGCTTTGGGGGCATTCCCGGGTTTATCTGGGGTACACTCTTGCCAAATGAGTACACGATTCCTCGAATGAAGGCTTCGCTGGCGCACGAATGCAACCATAATGTACGTTATCAATTTATTCAGTGGGATCACACCGTTAATTTGGGCGAGCTCATTGTAAGTGAAGGATTAGCTGAGAACTATGCTACGTTCATGTTTGGAGAAGAATTGCTCGGTCCCTGGGTAACGAAAACTAACGCAGAAACGCTTAACACACGCATAAAACCTGTGCTTAGAGAGAAATTGCAATTAACGGGGTTTGATCAATTTGCTCCTTATCTTTACGGTGACGAGATCGCAAAACTTCAAAACTTTACACCGGTCAACATGCCTTATAGCGCCGGATACGCTTGCGGATATCATTTAATCCAATATTATTTACGAAAAACAGGAAGAACGATTTTCGAGGCCACAATAACGCCTGCTGCTCAAATCCTAGACGAAGTAAAAGAATTTTGGAATGAAGAAACCATGATTAGCTGTTAAAGATATTGTTCAAAATTTTAGCATTTAGCTTCAATACAATTCGTTATCCCATGCAACTGTCCGTATCAGGATGAATGGTTGAGAGATCAGCCACTAGAATGAGCGATACGATCAGCATATGCCATGATTCGTATTTCCAATACGTGATCAAGAGGATGTATGTAGGAGGGGGGATTTGATGGTTGATGTTTTTGCTGTAGCCGATGTCATTGTCAAACATATTAAGACCCATTACCCGCAAGATGTTGCGATTGTCGGATATTACGGATCCTATTTGCAGGGGAGGGCGACAGAGCGATCGGACTTAGACTTTTTCTTCATTCCGGCCACACCTAGAGGAAAACAAGTGGAATTACAGTTTATAATCGACGGTATTAGTTTTGATTTTTGGCCAATTGGATGGGATCGTGCTGAAAGAATGTCAGCTTCCGAAGATTGGAGTACGACCATTATTGCGGATTGTGAACTATTGTATGTGCGTTCCGATGAAGACCTGGCGAAATTCATGAAACTCCGTGAGACCATCTCTTCCATGGGGGAGCCGTCCAACACGTTAACATTGATCAATAGAGCTGAGGTTGTCGTGCGTGATTGTTTTACTAGCTTGATAAAGCTTCGTTTTGCCGGAGACTCCATGGATTTATCCTTTTGTCGGATACTGGCGCAAGAAATTGCCGCTACCATTTTTAAATCTCTTGCGTTGTTAAACCAAACGTACTATACACGCAGTTGGGGCCATTATCGCGAGCAAGTCAACAATCTTCCAATTAAGCCAGACCAACTGGATCTCTACCTTGATACAATGATGTTCAGCCATTCTAAAGATGAAATCATGACTGCTTGCGAGAAACTGACTGTAGACACCCTTCATATAATTTCAGAACGAAGAAACAAGCTCAAAGGATTACGTTCATACCATACTTGGATGAAGGGATACTATGAAGAGGAAAAAGGAATGCTTAACAAGCTCCTAACCGCTTGCGAAAAAGGCCACTATGAAACCGCGTTTTTCGTTGCTACAGGTCTACAAGATGGTTTGGCACGTATTTTGTACGCAGCCGAAACAGGACGCTGGCCTGCCATTTTCGATTTGGGGGAGTATCGGGAATATTATCATCGCTTCAGCTATCCGGATCTCACTGCGCTTCTGGATCCCGAGGATTTTGAACCATTGCGAATAGCTGTCCTGCAGCTGATCGAACAATTAGAGAATCATCTAAGAACAGAAGGTGTATCTTTGAACCAGTTCGACTCAGTTGCTGATTTCGAATCATTTTATGTAAGCAGAATTTGATTACTTGTCGTTTGTATGGTGTAAGTCATTCTCATGACAGCTTGATTTAATGGACGGACAGTTGAGCAGATCTCGACTGTCCGTTTATTTTGTGCGCCCCGCATGGACGATCGTCAATATGCGGCTTCTCTTTACGCTGTATATATTTTGACAAGAACATATAGACCATAACAACTGCAAGCAAGCATTTTTTTATTTTAAGTAATGGAGGAGCTGGGAGAACACATCCGATGCATTCTCCCGGCTCTACACAAACAAAGAAAGGATATGGAATAAAGCGCTTGCGCCATTCGTAATGTATATATTAAACATATTGAATGAAATGTGGTGATTCGGTTGAGCTCTACGGAAAGAATGCCGTTGTATCAGAGGGTTCAAGAGTATATACGCGACTTGATATCGTCGCAAGTATTGAAGGTTGGAGACCGTATTCCTACGGAAAAAGAACTCATGGAGCGTTTCGGAGTCAGCAAGATTACGGTCGTTAATGCCCTGGCCGGCTTGGTTAACGAAAAAATCATAACCAGAGTGCCCGGAAAGGGGACTTTTGTAAGTGAACCTGAATCTGAAATGTCGGCGACTTCTCCTATAAACGCCGTAAAGTCTATTCATAAAGCTGGCGGAGAAATGGGGACACGGTTAATAGGCCTGATTCTGCCCAGCATTTATGATTATTTTACGATTCGGCTTATACAAGGTATTCAGCAGGCACTCAACGAGAACGATTACCGCTGCGTCATCTATTTATCGGAGGGCAGCCTTGATAAGGAAAAAGAGGCAATCAAGACATGTTGTAAAATCGGAGTGGAAGGGTTACTGATTTTCCCGGTTGACGAGGAATTATTCAACGAGGAAATTCTAAGCATGAAATTTGCGGGGTTTCCGTTCGTTCTCATCGACCGTTACCTTCCAGGGGTCGAAACGCATTATATCGCATCAGACGGCAGGCTTGGCGTTAACATGGCTGTAAACTACCTGTGGGAGCTGGGGCATCGCGAAATCGCCATATGCTCCGATTCCCCCATACAAACCGTTACCGTTCAAGAGCGGATCGACGGATATATGAATGCCTTCAAGGAAAAGGGATCCCTCATTAATCCTGCCCACATCGTGACCGATTTTGAAATCGGAAGTTTGGAGCAAGCTGAAACCCATCCCCTGTACCGCTATATCCAAAATCGAATGGCAACCGCCTATATCACGCTAAATGGAAGTCTTGGCGTGAAAATCTACCAGATTGCGCGTCAAGCTGGATTGAAGGTGCCTGAGGACATTTCCATCATCAGTTTTGATGATCCGACTTCCATCATCGAAGGCTACAGCACGTTTACGCATGTTAAACAGTTTGAACGGGACATGGGCTACCGCGCGGCGTACACGCTGCTTGAAGTCATTAACAGTGATGACGGACAAGACGGAAAATACTTTAAAACCCTCGTGGAGCCGGAATTGGTGATTGGCGAGACGACGGGAAAAAACGTTCTCTTCACTTCATGATATTCCACACCCGCTTACCGCAACTTTCTCTCATGAAATCCTCCCATAATTATGTCCTACATCCATAACGAAATTCAGTAGAGGCTCTTCAAACCATTGTATAAATATATATTGAATATAATGTATCCTCGCCAAGGAATAAACGCCTCAAAAATATGGGCGGGAGAAGGGGGCTTACCCCGTTCATTTATAACCTAAAGAACATGAGCCTCCCCTAGGCTAACAGCAGCTTTCTTTT
This sequence comes from Paenibacillus sp. JZ16, assembly GCF_015326965.1. Lineage (NCBI taxonomy): Bacteria > Bacillati > Bacillota > Bacilli > Caryophanales > Paenibacillaceae > Paenibacillus > Paenibacillus sp. JZ16. Next base: position 953,462 of record NZ_CP017659.1, on the reverse strand, counting down.
TCATGTACCCCCGATTCATTATTTTAAAGAAATCACCAATACTTTTTTTGACCCGAAGATTACTTTTATCCAAATGAAGAAATTATGGAATGATTCCTACAGTATATTGAATATATTTAAACTATCTTAATGAAACCGCTTGCAGTAAGGAGGGGGAGGCAGTCGATATATATCGTCGAAAATCGAAAACCGTTGGCAATGGCTCTGTACCTAGGCTATCGGGTATGGATTCGTAAAAATCCGATCCGACGATGATGGAGGAGGTGTTCGGAGAATGGTACCAAAAGGTGTTGTTATCCCTGGATTTGAGCAGTTAAAAAAGAATAAGAAATTAACGAAGATATGGCAATTTAGGCATATATATTTATTTTTGCTTCCTGCGATCATCTGGTTTCTAGTGTTTGCTTACTATCCGATGTACGGCATATTAATCGCATTCAAAGATTTCAAATTCAATCTGGGGATCTTGGGGAGTCCGTGGGCAGGCTTTAAATATTTCGAACAGTTTTTAAACGATTCCAGCTTTTACGATGTGCTCCGAAATACGTTATCCATCAGCGCCCTGAAACTAATTTTCGGATTTCCAGCTCCATTGATCCTGGCCTTAATGCTCAATGCCGTCATGCACAAGAGAATCAAAAGAGTGTTTCAGACGATTTCCTATCTGCCGCACTTCGTGTCGTGGGTCGTTGTCGTGACCTTGCTTCAAAAAATCCTGTCTCCGAACGTAGGGCTTATCAATGACATTCGGTACCAAATGGGTTTGGATCCGATCTTTTTCATGGGAAAACCGGAATTATTCTATCCATTGGTCATCATTTCCGACATCTGGAAAGGGGTAGGCTGGGGTTCGATCATTTATTTAGCCGCGTTAACGAATATCGATCCGCATTTGTATGAGGCAGCCGAAATCGACGGGGCTGGAAGGTGGAGCAAACTATTTAAGATCACGCTTCCATGCCTTACTCCAACGATCGGCATATTGCTTATCTTCTCCCTCAGCGGAATACTGAACGCGGGCTTTGATCAAATCTGGCTGATGCAGTCCCCAGCAACATTAAGCGTCTCGGAGATCTTGGACACCTATGTCTTAAAAACAGGCCTCCAACAGGGGCAATTAGCCTATTCCACGGCCATTGGATTATTCAAGTCAGCGATTTCGCTGCTGCTCATTGTTGCTGTCAATAATATATCCAGGCGTGTGAGTAACGTATCGTTATGGTAATCAGCTGGCACTCAAGATGAGGAGGTGTGTGTATGGATGCGAGAAGGCTGACGCCAGCAGATAAATTGTATATGACGCTCAACTATTCGGTGCTGCTTTTATTCTGCGCTACGGCACTTTATCCATTTATCTATTTTCTAGCCCTTTCTTTTAATGACGGCTACGATGCGATGAAGGGTGGAATCTATTTTTTTCCTAGAGTGTTTACACTAGAAAACTATGCAAAAGCTTTTAGCAACTCACTGATCTTAAATTCGTTTTATATTTCCGTAACCCGAACCCTTGTCGTTACGGTTGCCTCCGTATTTTTGACGGCCTTATTAGCCTACGCGCTTTCGCGGAAAGGACTGCCCGGAAGAAAATATATCGTATTCTTCTTTTTCTTTACCACCTTGTTCAGCGGAGGACTTATTCCTACATTTATCCTGTTCCGGCAAATCCACATTCTGGATACGTTTTGGGTGTTGGTGCTGCCGTCCCTATACAATTTCTTCAATGCGATTATCATGAAAACCTTTTTCGACGGGATCCCTGAAGGTCTGTCGGAATCGGCCCGAATCGACGGAGCCAGCGAGTTGTCGGTATTTGCAAGAATCATCCTGCCTCTTTCGATGCCGGTGCTTGCTACCATTGCCTTGTTTGTTGGGGTGGGCGTGTGGAATGACTGGTTTACCGGTCAGTTTTTCATACAGAATGAGAACCTGCAGCCTGCAGCCACGTTCCTGAACAAGATGATCAGCGAAGCGTCCTTCCAGTCGATGACGTCATCGTCGGGTAATAGCGGTTCTGCGATTCAAAACATGACCGAGACGCAGATGGAGCTGCGAGGCGTAACGCCGGAAGCCTTGAGGATGACGTTCGTTATTATTATTACGACCCCGATCATCTGTGTATATCCATTTCTTCAGAAGTATTTTGTAAAAGGCGTATTGGTAGGTTCTCTTAAGGAGTAGTTGGTATAAAAGGCTAAGCCTCTTATATAAAACTTCCAATGGAAGGGGATTGTAGGATGAGGAAGAACAAGCGCAGGAGTGTTCTTGGCATGATACTAATCGCTTTGCTGCTTTTCGTGACCATGACGGCATGCACGGGAACAGGCGGAGAAAAGGAGGCAGGCACGGTTGACACGGGTCCGAAGGAGTCAGGTACTGAAGAAATAAAACCGGTAACTTTGACTTTTCTCAGTGCTTGGAACGGTGGCGGAGCCGGTTTCCCTCAGGACCAGGAGAATAATCCCGTAGCCGGGCAGATCAGGGAGAAAACCGGGGTCACGTTAAAACTCGAATCCATCACAACAAGCGAAGTAGAAAAACTAAACACCATATTTGCTTCCGGTACGGTTCCGGATATCGTTAATGCACCTTTCTGGTCTACGACAGGAGGAGAAGGACAAGTCATCAAGAAGGCGGCCACGGAAGGACAACTTCTGGATTTAACCCCTTATCTCGATAAATACCCGAATGTTAAAAGACTTGTGACGACTGGGATTGCGAAGGATTTTGCCGAGTTCGATCTCAATAGTCCCGAATTTGAAGGCAAGACTTATCTCATTCCTACAGAAACCCCGGACGGAACCCCGGAGAGCATTCATAATTGGAATTACGGCCTTTTTGCCAGGGGAGATATCCTGAAAGCTTTAAATGTAAAAGCGGAGGATATTGATACGCAAGAAGAATTATATGATCTATTGGTCAAGATCCGAGACGGCGGTTTCAAGGATATTGGCGGAAAGCCGGTCATCCCGGCCGGAACCATGTGGAATGGATGGGATTACGGCCAATTCCTTGCCGGGTGGACGGATTACACGATTTCGGACTTCCGTGAAGTGGATGGAAAACTGATTCACTGGACGCAAACGAAGGATCATGAAGCCAGGTTGTTATACATGAGGAAGTTATTAACGGAAGGTTTGTTTGATCTTGAAGCCTTCAACAATACGAGTACAACAGCGAATGAAAAGCTGACGACGGGCAAGCTTGCCGTATTCGGAGCCCAGCCGATGTTAGCTGATTTACAAAAAACGCTGTATAAGACGAATCCGGAAATGCAATATGAACTGCTCGGGCCGATGAAGAATAAGAGCGGAAACATTCGAACGCAAGTGGAAAAGCCCGGTCGTTCCGGTTTCCCTGTCCTATTCTTAAGCGCGGACATCAAAGATCCGGATGCGGCATTGCGGTACATTGATTATGTCAACAGCGAAGAAGGCCGATTGCTTGCGAATTTCGGGATCGAAGGAACACACTACAACATGGAAAACGGGATACCCCAGTGGATTGCTGATGTAAAAAAACAATTTGATGACAACCCGGATCTGAAAAGAGACGCAGGACTCAATTATCTTCCGGGAAGGTTCATCGGCGCCTTCTCGTCTGAAGTCACCTGGCCTACGCCTGAAGATCAAAAAACGGAGTGGCAAAAGCTGGAGGAGAGTTTCTCGGCAAGAATGCCGATCAAAATCATAGACAAAGTAAGCGCAAGCTACCTTGCCAGAGAGTGGCCTAAATATCAGGAATATATCGATAAAACCAGCAGTTTGAATTTCGATGAAGAATTTAAGAAAGCATTTTTTGCAGCGTCCGACGAAGAGGCTCTAAATATGCTTCATAGTGTTCAAGAAAAATTTAGAGCGGCCGGCGTGGAGGAAATGGCGGAGTTCGTGGCTCAAAAAGCTGCAGAACGGGATGATGTAGGGTTCTAGTGAAGGAAGTTTGTGGGATGGTGTGGGTGATGTCACTCCATCCCCATTCATTTCTAACCTTATTTTTACCCACCTCCCTTTGAAGAGAACTCATATCTAGTGAAAAATATAATCGTTGGAGGGAAGACGCATGTTGAACGTTGCGATGTTAAGTAAGTGGCATGTGCATGCAGAGGATTACGCAAGAAAGCTGCAATCTCACGGTAACGTGAAGCTCACGGCCGTATGGGACGAACAGCCTGAACGCGGAAGCGAATGGGCTGCCCGCTTGGGAGTGGATTTTGAAGCAGATTTGGATGCGCTGCTGCAGCGGGAAGACATTGATGGCGTCGTGGTGGATGCCCCTACAAGCATGCACGCAGACGTCATGGTGGCTGCCGCTGAGGCCGGCAAACACATCTTTACCGAGAAAGCCATGGCTCTTACTGTTGAAGAATGCGATCGGATCTCTGCGGCGGTACGCAAAGCAGGCGTCAAGTTCTGCATTTCTTTTCCCGCCCGTACAAGGCCGCATCAATTGTTTTCGAAGCAGCTGATCGATGACCATGTATTAGGGGACATTACGCTGCTGCGTATTCGTAACGGTCACGACGGTGCTTTGAATAATTGGCTCCCCGATTACTGGTATGATGAGAAGCAAACCGGGGGCGGAGCCATGATGGATTTGGGCTGTCATCCGATGTACATCGCCAGTTGGCTGCTCGGTAAACCCAAAAGAATCACATCCATGTTTCATTACTTCACCAATCGGGCAGTGGAGGATAACGCACAATGCTCCATTGAGTTCGTCAACAATGCGGTCGCTCTGGTCGAAACCAGCCTTGTGACGTACAGAACCCCTTCTGCCCTTGAGATTTACGGTACGGAGGGCACTTTGATGATCTCAGACGATACCGTTCGAGTCATCTCGAAGAAGCTCGAGTTACCTTTTTCCGGATGGATCTCACCCGCTCAACTCCCTAAAGGGCAGCCCCTTCCGATTATCCAGTGGGCAGATGCATTGATTCACGACAAGCCGATGCCCTTCGGACTGGAGGACGGGACGAAATTGACGGAGCTATTGGAAGCGGCATACATCGCGCATAAGGAAAATCGAACGGTAGAGTTCAAATAACGCGGGGGAGGGAATACGATGAGGACCGTAAAAGTAGGGATTATCGGTTGCGGGATGATTGCGGGCGGGAAGCATATGCCGTGTTTGTCCAAGTTAGATAACGTACAGATGGTGGCCTTCTGCGATTTGAAGCCGGAACGAGCCGAAGAAGCCGCCCAAAAGTACGGCACGCCAGACGCAAAGGTATTTACAAATTATAAGGATCTGCTTGCCATGGAAGAGATTGAGGTTGTCCATGTGCTAACACCAAACAGCTCGCACGCAGCGATTTCCATTGATGCGCTTGAAAGCGGCAAACATGTCATGTGCGAAAAACCAATGGCCGTCACAGGTGCGGAGGCCAAAGCGATGTACGAAGCCCACTTGCGAACAGGCAAGAAGCTAACCGTCGGGTACCAGAATCGCTCCAACGCCAAGAGTCAACTGCTAAAAAAGATGATCGCCGATGGGGAGCTTGGAGATATCTATTTTGCAAAAGCGGTCGCTACCCGAAGACGAGGCGTGCCGACATGGGGCGTGTTTCTGGATAAAGAGAAGCAGGGAGGCGGTCCTATGATCGATATTGGAACCCACTCCTTGGATCTGATCCTATGGTTGATGGATAACTATGAACCGGAGAGTGTCGTCGGCAGTGTCTTCCATAAGCTGAAGTTTACCGAAAATGCCGCAAACGAATGGGGAGCTTGGGATCCAAACGAATTCGAGGTAGAAGATTCGGCGTTCGGGTATGTGAAATTTAAAAACGGAGCGACGGTCATCATTGAAACCAGTTGGGCCCTTAACATTGCGGAAGGTGGCGGCAACCTGCTGTGCGGAACGAAGGGCGGAGCGGATTTTGCTAAAAATGAACTGCGGATCAATGGCGAGCGGGACGGGAGTTTGTTCCTGAATAAAATCGAGGTGAATGCGAATGCGAGAGACCTTTTCAGGGGAGAAGAGATGACCGATTTCGAATATGAAGCCAAACAATGGATTCACAGTATCGTGAACAATACCGAACCCTTGGTTAAACCAAGAGAAGCGATGATTGTTTCACAAATATTAGAGGCGGTGTATATATCCGCAGATACAGGAAAAACCGTTTATTTTGATAAGGATTGAGGATGTGAAATAAAGAGCACTTTTCCGTGGTGCTTTCCCTTCATGATAGATAGTGAAAAAAAGAGTCCATCTGTCGGGGGACAAAAACATCTTCCCATTGAAAGTCGCTAATTAAGCGGCTTTTTTGTTTTATCCCGAAAAGGACGAGAACATGTTCCGAATACCGGATAGACGATATCTAACCATTCTCCAATCGCGATTTCATTAAGCTAGCTGGCAGGAAGAGGTAATAAATGAATAAATCCATAGTCCACCTTTCATCGTTGGCTTCTTTTCCAATATGATGATTATGCATAGGCGTTCCCATGTTAAAAAAACGATTGGAGGACTTCGTATTGAACGAAATAAAAGCTGAAACTCTAACACAGGTTTTAAACAAAATGCTCGGTACAAAAATAATCTGCACCGATTTCCAAACCAAACCGTTACATGGCGGTACAGTGGGTAATGTACAGCTTGTGACGGGTAATGTCAAAACCACTGACGGTGAGACATTACCCTATAAAATCGTATTAAAAACGCAGAAGAAATGGGAGCGCTACAACGATCCCGATTCATGGCGTAGGGAATATGATTTGTATAAATCCAATTTCGGCGCGCTGTTCTCTGAATCATTCCGTTGGCCTGAATGCTATCACGTCGAAATGAACGAAGAAGAAAACGAAACGCAGATATGGATGGAATATATCGACGGCATATCGGGTTTAGATTTGACCGGCGATATGTATGAACGCGCAGCCGAGGAATTAGGACGGTTCCAAGGCAAGTTATATGCCGAACAGCCAGCTGTCTTACAGAGCTTGACCAACCTGAGCAAAGCGGATTATATGAAAAATTTCTATCTTCATTATCGGTCATGGAATAGAGTGTACGATTATATACGCTCCGACGATTGCAAAATCCCGAAATACCTATGCCAAATGCTCATCGATATTGATGAAAACGCAGACGAAATATGGAGCCGTATTGAAAAGCTCCCCATCGTGCTGTGCCACAGGGATTTTTGGGTAGCAAACATATTCTATTCAGACGGCAAAACCATACTCATGGACTGGGATACCGCGGGGTGGGGCTATTTAGGTGAAGATATGGCAAGCCTTATCGCAGACGAAGCCGATGTTGAAGACATGGTTGAATACTACCGTAGATGTATCCCGGCGTATTATAAGGGCTTTTCGGAATATGCGGATATTTCACACATAACGGATAACTGCGTTTATGAGTTGATCCTACTTATGTTCGGGTACAGGCTTGTAGAGTGGTATATGGACGCAGGATCAGGTAACAAACTCCAAGAAACGGACGATGAAAGAACACTGCACATCCATACCCTGCAAAAAATCTTTGAGATAAGGAATGAACAGTGATTCCTCCGACAAAAATGTCGTAGGACAACAAAAGCACTTCATTGGTCGAACCAGGCGCTTAGACGGGAGCCGCAGCAAGAGCTGGCCTGGTATGTGCGGGTCAGCGTTTACTACGCTACGGATAAGGATCGGGCTTTCGAAGAAGCTCTGCAAGAGGCCTTACGAATAGATCCCTATGAGCCTTTTTATTATTATCTGCAAGCCAATATGCTGAACAAGAAGGGCAGGCCAAGCCAAGCGAAGACGGCACTTTCGCAAGCACTTGAACTGCGTCCGGAATCACCATTATATTTGGCTGTGTTAAGCTATACGGAAGCGTTGCTGAGAAACTTTGAGGATTCTGCTAGGCTGGAAAGACTCTCTCTCAAGCATAATATGGAATCGTCCGAAGTATATTTTTTCTCGGCTTGGCGGCTGGTCAGCGTGGGGAATACAAGCTTAAAGAGACGTATATACGGAATGCCGTTCGCTTAGATCCAGAGGACAAACAGTACCAGGATGAATTTCTAGAGGCGCTTCAGCATAACGAAATGTTATTTAAAATATTTTTGTGGCCAGTCAAATTTTTGCGGAAAATGAAGAATTGGCAGATTCTGCTCACCTGGGTTGTGGCAGTGCTCTTATTTAGGCCTTTGTTAATCCTGTTCATCGTGTTGTATGTGCTCTCGCATTGGGTAACCAAAGCCATCGTGCACGTCAAAGTCTTTGGCTGGGGACGTAGAGGCGTATAAGAATAGGGATAGAGGAAGATGAAATGAATAAAGACAAATTATGTTTGGAAATAAAAGAAGCAGAAGAATCCCAGTTGAGTTTCCTTGTTTCTCAGTTATCACCTGGTAATCCTATGTTTCAGTACAACCGATATGCTGCACAAAAGAGAGGTGAGGGACTATACTTAATCGCTTGGCATCATAACACCCCCGTTGGCCATTTCTTATTACGCTGGAGTGGTCCTAATGATGAACCTGTAACTAAATTAGTGGATATTATCCAAAGCGCTTTCTTAGAGGCTGGGTTAACAGTATATGAATATCGGAGACAAGGTATTGCAACGGCCATAATCCAAGAAGCCGAACGTTTAGCAAAAGAAAAGGGTTGTACGTGTATAGGATTAGAGGTGGGAATAAATAATCCGGAAGCCAAACGACTTTATGAAAAATTAGGCTATGTGGATTGGGGGCACGGGGATTTTTTAATCAGTTGGGAACAGATTGACGAAAATGGAAATAAAGGAATTGGAACAGAAGTTGTGATTTATATGCAAAAAAGTTTGATTAACTAAACGGGAAACGAACGCTCAATAATGAAAATAGATGGGGCTGTCTCGAAATTCATCAGTAGATGACGGAGGGATACCCTTTTTTTGTTATAAGCAGTCAAGTTCCTGACAACAGCTTTATTTAGGTAACGAGCAAAATGACAAGGAATGCAGCTGATATGATGCAGTCCTCATTTTTATATTGACTAAAGGTTCATTCAATAATAAAATAATACTAAAAATTCCAGTAGGCGCCTTCTATTATTGGGCCAGATTGGTTTGAGGATGATCAGAGATGGAAACACGTGTGAATCAAATTGAATTGAATGGACGCACTTTTCAATATCGAGAGAGTGGGGAACCTTCTGCACCGCCGATTGTTGCACTTCACGCGCTGGGAAAAAGCGCAGAATCATGGGATCAAGTCGCAGTTGTATTAGGAGAAAAATACCGCGTTTTAGCTTTAGATCAACGGGGTCACGGTGGGAGCGCAAGAATAGGTAAATACACTTTTGAACTGATGTGCGATGACTTGTTTCATTTTGCAAATGCTATGAATTTGGAACGATTTACGCTTCTTGGGCATTCCATGGGGGGAACAGTATCCTACCTTTTCTCGGAAACATATCCTTCGAGGATAGAAAAGTTGATCGTTGAAGACACTCCACCTCCCTTTCCGGATAAGCCGATCGAAGTTCCTGCCGAACCTTCTGATCCTATGCCGTTTGATTGGCTGGTAGTGCCTTCGATTTTACGGCAACTTAATGAACCTAATCCCGAATGGTGGCTGCGTCTTAACGACATCATCATGCCGACTCTTATTATAGGCGGTGGGTCCAGTCATATTCCTCAAAACAAATTGCAGGAAGTTTCTGAGCTTATTCCGAATTGCGAGTTGGTAATGATACAGGATGCTGGGCACTTTGTGCATGATGATAATTTACCAGCTTTCTTGTCTGCCGTAAAAAAGTTCCTTGATTTGTAAGTTTCCGAACGCTTCACATCCGATATGGCTATAGCGGATAGGAGACTGTGGGGGGAAATTAGCGTTGTGATATTGAAAGTCGCTATTTTAGCGGCTTTTTTGTTTTTTCGGTACAAGTTTGTGTCCTGAGTCTAGACGAATAACTTTTCATGGATGCGATTTCCTGAAAGGAAAAGACTCTTGCAAGTCACTCTTGCAAAGAGTCTTTTTTTGAAGATATAGTCACGCGTCGGCTCAGGCCGCTAAGACAAAGAGTATATTATTAAAGCTTGGTGAAGGGAGGGATTGTTATCTACAATAACCATGTCCAGAACATGATTACCAAGATCCCGGATGGAACGCTTGTCCACGATTCGGGCTCGGCTGTATTTTTGATTGAACACGGCCAAAAACGGCCCATTATGGATATCGACTCTTTTTATTTTTACAAACTGATGGCCAGGAAAATCATACCGCTTGAGGATATGCTGCTTAACCTGTATCCCCTTGGAGAAGGCGTGACGGTTACGGGACAGTGGGCGAAGTGCGCCCCGGCGACGCTATTCGTAAAGGGGGGTGGATCCGGGATCTTTTTGTGGATGGACAATTGTTTATTCCCGATCCAGTCTGGAGAAGTCTTCCAACGTTTGCGGTGTCAAATGGACGAAATCGTGCATGTCCCAGATTCCTTGGTTCAATCTTTGCAGATTGGACACACCATCGACGCCTCTTTTTTCTTCAGTACCCGGTGCTTAACGGACGCCTGTACAGCTCCCCGAGCGGTCATATTTATTACGGCGAACGACGAACGCTGCGAAAAGTGGAAGGTCCCTCCGTTTTTTCCTTCTTTCAATGGAGCGTACATCAGCTGATCTATTTAACCCAAAATGAATTTATAAAAAGTCCGATAGGAAAACCGGTACTTTCCTAACCGGGGTCAATACGCGGGTAGGAGGTTAAGATAACATGATACCGAAGGTAACGGTTATTATCCCTTTCTACAACTGTCTTTATGTTCAACAGGCCGTAGAGAGTGCTTTGGCGCAAACCTATCCCGAGATAGAGGTCATTGTGGTCGATGACGGGTCTACCGAACATATGGATCTCCTGAATCCTTATGTTGACCGCATCCGGTATATCCGAAAGATCAACGGGGGAACGGCTTCCGCCCTTAACGCCGGTATTCGAGAAGCTAAAGGGGATTATATTGCTTGGCTCAGTTCGGACGACTTTTATCTTCCCAACAAAACAGCAAGACAAATGTCGTTTATGCTGGAACGTGGGGCATGGATCAGCAGTACAAACTTCAACTTCGTCAACGATCGGAACTTAGTGCTCATGGAAGCCCCGAATTTTTCGTTTACTTCGAATCTGGAGCTGCTTGATCGATTGAAGAGGGAATGTCCAATTAATGGCTGTACCATCATGATGAAGCGGCAGCTCCTTGAACATGTCGGCATGTTCAATGAAGAGATTAAATACACGCAGGACTACGACATGTGGTGCCGGGTCGTGCTCGCCGGGTACGAATTTCATTATTTGCATGATATTCTTCTGCATTACCGATATCATCCGAACATGGGAACCTTAAAGCACAGAGACGCCCTTAAGCGGGAAATCGGGACCCTTCAGGCCATATACGGCGACAGACTGGAGCAGCGGAGACAGGTATTACTGACAGGAGGGTGGCAGCCTTGAAAATCTTGCTGGCTACCTTTTTTCAAATCCCGTACGTCGGTGGATTATGGAAATATATGTTGCAGGTGAAGCAGGGGCTTGAACGAGAGGGACATCAGGTGGATCTTTTTGGGAACGGACTGGATCGGTTTTATATTTTCAACAGTAATCAGGAGGTTCCGAAGGTTCATTTCAAGGAAATGTTCGATTACAAGATAACCCCTGCCACCGCGCCTTTGATTGCGGAGCATCCCTGGGTCAGGGAAGCGGAGACCGACAGGTATTGCATGGAGTTATCACTCGCCTTTATCGGTCTTGATCAATACGATATCATACACGCGCAAGACGTTCTTGCCGCCGCTGCCATAAAACGCATAAAACCAGGACAAATACCGTTAGTGACCTCCATTCACGCTTCTGCAGCTCTTACAGTACGGGATATGCTTGAGAACAACAAAACTTCTTCGGAAGACCCCACTAGCTCCTTGGTCTGGAAATACTATAAATCTATGGAATACTTGGGAAGTTCGGTAAGCGATAAAGTCCTTCTTGCTTCCGAATGGCTTAAAGAAGTGATGGTCCATCAATTTAGGGCTCCTTCCGATCGAATTGTCCTTATTCCTTACGCCCTCGACATCCCTTTTTTTCAAAGCAGCATGCGTAAGGTTTCCGGAAATCCGATCATGAAGCCCAAGGATAAAACCGTGATCATCAGCACATCGCGTCTTAGCTACGAGAAGGGGATTCACGTCTTGTTGAATGCCTTGTGCAGGCTGCACGTGGACCGCCAGGATTGGGAATGCTGGTTGGTCGGAGACGGTGATAAACGATATGAATACGAGGAGTTATGTCGCCAGATGGGTATTCAGTCGGCGGTTCGTTTCCTCGGAAGCCGGGAGGACGTCCCCTATTTGCTGAGTCAGGCCGAAATTTTCGCAATGCCCAGTTTGATGGAAACCCTGTCCTACTCCGTTATGGAAGCTCAGTTAGCAGGTCTGCCCATCGTATCATCCAGTGCAGGCGGATTAAAAGAAGCGGTACGGCATAATGTTGACGGATTGCTGTCTCCTCCGGGAGACGCGCATGTACTTTATCTGCATTTGGGTCAGCTGCTGTCGGATCCTTCCTTCCGGCGCAGGCTTGGGGACAATGCGCTGGAGTGGGCCTTAAAAAACCGGTCACTTCATACGATGATCAAACATTTGACAGGGGTTTATTCGGAGCAGTTGTCTCTAAAAAAACAATCCTAATTTAAAAAGGCGGTGTTTGTTATGAACATGCATCACGTTCCCGGGGATAGATACAACGGGTTGTTTTTAACCCAGCTTTCCCAGCCGCATATAGTTGTCAACCGACAGGTATGGGATCAGATTGCCGCCAAACTTCCTCAAGAGTACGCCATTCCAGATTTTCGCATCATCAATCTCATGATGAATGATGAACCATCGCCTCAACGAGAAGTGGGGTGGTAAGAACAATATGGGGACATCCAATTGGCAAAATATTTCGTATTGCGTGGAACTGCTCCGGCAGATATCGCCGTCCTCGGTACTTGATGTCGGCGTTGGATTTGGCCGCTGGGGCATGTTATGCCGCGAATTCCTCGATGTGTGGTCAGGGCGGGTATTTCGTAAGGATTGGAAGGTAAGGGTGGAGGGAATTGAAATATTCCCCAAAAACATTGACCGTTACCATGCGTATTTCTACGATAAAATTCACATCGCTGATGCTTTTGAATTTATTCCGTCAACTTCGCCCGGAGAATATGACGTCATGATTATGGGCGATGTTCTGGAGCATTTCGATAAGGATAAGGCGCTTACCCTGTTGAATGCCAGCATTGCTAGAGGCAAGCACGTTCTGCTTAACATTCCCATCGGATCGGAATGGCCGCAAGGCACGGTGTACGGCAATGAATTCGAGACCCACCGCAGCATCTGGACTACCGAGGAGCTTGATGCTTTCCCCGTTAAAGCCAAAAGGCATTTTAAAGACTATATTAACCGGGATTTTTCAACGTATTTATTTTCTTCGGAGTGATAAGGGTTTCGATGGAATAACAAATGTTTGCATTAGGCATTCATTTCCATCAACAGGCGTAGAGACAATAATGGTTGGGGTGTCCAGCAAATGCAGCAGCCGGGGTTATTCCCGGCTGTTTTTGTATTCAATTCATGACGGCACCAGGGACGGAGCCGACTGGCGTTAGACCATGAACGGCTGCCAACCGTATTTTGACGCTGCTGTCGGTCAGGCTCAGCTCGACCGCTGCCGCCAGAGCATATCCATATTGCAATCAGAAGCAGGAACCACCATGATAACATGTCTAAATCTCATAAGGGACTAGTGAGTCCACATGTTATTTACATGTATTTTACTTGTATACAAATAAAGGGATATGATAAGATGAGATCGTATTGAAAGCGTTTACTAAATGTGAAAAAAATTTATTCGTAAAGGGGAGAGTTTAGTGAGAAGAATGTGGAAGAGTCGGATTGCCGCAGTCCTAACGGTCATCATGATGTTCGCAATTATCCCGTGGGCCATGCCGATCACGTATGCCGCAGATGAAGAATTGACCAACGTTATGATCAACGGCGGCTTCGAGGATTCTGAAGTAAATGGACGTTTGCCGGGCTGGCAGCCCGATGAAGACAGAGCTGCCATTACCGTAAGTGAGTCCGTGTACGCAGATGGGAAACGAAGTCTTCAGGTGGAACGCCTGTCGCCCGATGCAGGCTCCGGAGCGGTCAGCGATGCATACGCCGTCCAGCCATTCGGCAATGTCATCATGACAGCAAGTGTGCTCTCGGATGAAGGTCAAGGCGGCAAAGCAGACCTCAGGTTTTATGATGCAGACGGAAAGCTTGTCTCCATGGTGAGCGGCCTGGTCGATGAACCATCGGTCCAATGGCAGAGTTTAAGAGTGGCTGCTGCGGCACCTAAAAATGCTGCAGAGGTCAAAGTCGCCTTCAAGTTTAATGGCGATCAAACCGGCAGGTATTTCGTTGACAGCGTCACATTGCAAACGCATGCGTCCTCACCGTACTTAACGAATTTGGGACCGCAATCGTCGAGTCTAACCCTGATGACGGCAGCCTTCGGTAAAGACAAGAATGGTCAGGATGCTTTGTTTACGGTCGCACAGGGTGATCCGGCACAATTCATCGTAATGGATGTTGCTTCGAAAGAAGTGAAATCCACTCATCCACTGGTTGCGCTTGACGGAAGCAACGTATCGGCAGCTTGGGCGATTGTGACAGCCTCCGACGGAAAGGTATACATCGGCAGTACGCCGAACGGGACGTTGTTTCAATATGATCCGGCAGAGGATACGTTGCGGACGATCGGCAAACCGGTTCCTACCGATACCGTGATCTGGACGCTTGTAGCCGGGGAAGATGGCAAAGTGTATGGCGGAACAGGATATTCCCAATCGCTGTTTGAATATGATCCCGCATCCGACCAGACCAGAATCCTTAAATCCTTCAAGACTTCTTCGAAAGAGTCTCATATCCGAAGCCTTGCTTACGATTCCGATCGTCAAGTGATCTATGTGGGGGGAGCCGATGTCGCCAAGCTTTATCAATACGATCTCGCAAGCGGAACATCCACCGCGCTTCATCCGCCTGAATTTAACGGCATGACTTCGGTTTATGATCTCCGGTATGCAGGGGGCAAACTTTTCGTGCGCGTGGATCCAGGACCCGTTATGTGTGTCTATGATCCCGATACCTCCAGCTGGATCGTAAATAAAAATACGGCCTATAATGCCCGGGGATTCTCACCAATATCGCCAGACGGCAAAACGGTGTTCTACACCTATTATGAGACTCTCCCGGGAGGCGGGCAGCAGTGGTCGCTTTATTCGTATGATGTGAATACGGGGGTTTACGGCTCGCTGGGCGTGGATGTCAAAGGAGCAGGCGTCGCTTTTGGTTATGTTCAGCTGGATCAGGCAAAGTATCCGGGCTGGACCTTGGTCGGATTGGCCGGAAATAGCGGCAGGGCATTTTATTACAATCTGGAAACCGGTTTGATTGAGACGCCGGAGCTTCCGTTTCCGGCACAGTTTGTGGAATTGTTTAATATCGGGAAGAGCACAGACGGGCAGATTCTGTCTTCGGGCTTCATTTCAGGCGGGGGAATGGGAATTTACTCGCCGACCCGTAACGAGACCAAGCATTATCCTCAAATCGGTCAAGTCGAAGGGTTCGGTTCATTGAACGGAAAGATGTATCTCGGCGTTTATCCTAGAGCGACCCTCTTTGAATACGATCCAGCCAAACCTTGGAACCGGACGGACCCATCAGAACCGAATAACCCGCTGCGGCTTGGTCAGTTGGGTTCGGAGCAAGACCGGCCCGTAGCCATGCTCGGGGTCGAGGAAGAAAACCTGTTATACATCGGTTCCTATCCAATTGCAGGCAAAACAGGCGGGGCACTTACCGTCTACAATCCTGTTACCGGAAAGTTTGATGTGAAGCGCGACATTATATCCGGTCATTCGATCAATTCGTTGCTTTACCAAAATGGAAAGCTGTTTATGGCCACCGGCGCGATGACCGGCGGAGAGGGGAAACTTGCCATTTACGATACAGCATCAGGCCGAGTAGAGCTGGAACAGGTACCTGTTCCGGGCAAAAAAGCAGTAACCTCTTTGATATGGGGCCCGGACGGTAACATATGGGGAATGGCGCTGGGGGCTCTGTTCATCTATGATACGGAACGCCAAGAGATTATTTACAGTGAGGATATGTTTCCTACAGCAGATTATGCACACAGCAATCCTCGATTGACCATTGGAACGGACGGCAATGTGTACGGTACCATTTATACGGGATATGTTGCTGACCATACTTATACGAGCAAGATGTTTAAGATTGACACAGCAAGCAAATCGCTGTCCATCTTGTTGGAGAGCAATGCGGAAAAGCTGGCGCAGGACGACTTTGGCAACTTCTATTTCAAATATGGCAGCGAGCTGATGAAGTATAGCGACCCGAATCTGGTCATGCCGCTGGACAAAGTACAGCTCGAGGCTGAATCGCTCCAGCTTCACCCCGGAGATGAGGTCGGTTATTCCTACGAAGTCTTCCTTGAGAGAGGAAGAACGACTAAGGAGTTATCCGGCGCTCACATTGAGTATTTGAGCAGCCGTCCGGATAAGGCGGTGATCGACCCCAAAGGAAAGATTATCGCCAAGCATCCGGGGCAAGCCGAGTTGTCGATTCGAATTACATTGAACGGGGTAACAGTTGAATCCAATAAAATCAAGGTGAAAATAACCGGACCTTTTTAAAACTGTTCATGACATATAGCAATATGAGGCCGTTGTCCTGGACAACGGCTCTTTATTTTATTATCCAGTGATCCATTAGACCGGGAACTTGAAGGATGGAATTACCAAGTGGGTTGAACTTATGAAAGTTTTCTGATCGGAAGCGAAATGTCCTTACCAGTTATAGATGGTAATTTAGTCCTGTTTGACAGGAGGCAAAAGTTATTGGACTTGATGATTCCTGCTGTCGCAATTAGGTCAATGGATATAGGAGTGAAGTTAAAAAATAGAACTATTTTCTTGATCAGCCATCATCTAATATCCAAGTAATTACAGAAAATCGCAGCCTTTCTTTTGAACAGAATAGCTTTAATACATAGTTAAGTGAAGTGTAGTGAAGGCGAGGAGTGGAAAAAATTAGTAAAGATTAACTATCACGACCTAGTGTTTCATGAGGGTTATCAATATCATCAAAACCATTCTTGAAAGACAATATTGAACAAAAGACCTATCGATTTTCATTTGGAAACAAGATACAGTAATTGTAAATCGAATACATAATATAATCATGGTTTACAATTTAAATACTATTTTTGTACGACAATAGCAAACCCACCGAAAGGTGGCGACGCAAAGCTATAGGGGCTAATGTGGGATCTACTGCGACCGCAATGCCAGCCAGTTGCCGAATACAACGGGAAACCTCCGTTTTATTCATTATTTTGAATTGAAGAAAGGGGTTTTTTTGACGTTCCAAAAAACAACGGTGGCTTCGCTATAAAAAACTAGTTTGGGGTTGAAGGGGGACATTACTTGATCGCAGAATGCGAAGAGGATTTTTCTGTTCGTTAACAATCAGACATTAATGAATCGATTATCCGGGAGGTTGATGGTCATGGAACAAACGACTTGTGATGTATCAATTGACGAATTGCCGAGGGGGGGATGGGCCGACGATGAAGGAAACCAGGTTCGTTTTTCCCTTGATTTTGCAACGACCCGAAAACTCCATGAACTTGCGTTCAATTTCGGAATAACTGTGGATATGGCACTTATGGCTTGTTATGCGATCCTGCTTGCCAAATATACCGGCGAGGATGATCCTGTAATTGGGTATCTGTTGGAAAGACAGATGTTTCCTATACGTTACTCTCCTACTGTACATAAGCCATTAGGTAAGTTTCTGATAGAAGTCAAGCATACCACGATGCAAGCACTCGAAGATCGGAATATGCGAAAGAATTTGAGCGGCAACCCGTTCATCAAAGCGGCGTTTACTTGGCAAAACGCCAATGCCACTCCTTATGAATCCGATCAGCTGGGGACGTTTGAGCTTGCTTTGACGGCTTTTAAGAAGGAATTTATCATGATACACCTTGAATATTCGGCCCGCTCCTACAGAAAAGAAACGATCGAGCAGATGAGCGGCCACTTGAGCCGAATCGTGCATGAAGTAGTTGATTTCCCCGAGAAGGTGATTGCCGACATACGTATGATGTCGGAAGAAGAGGAGAGACAGATTCAGGCTTTCAGCGGATCTAAGACGGACTATCCTTCCAGCCAAACGGTCCATTACTTGTTTGAGGAACAGGTCCGTTTAACCCCCGATCGCCCGGCGGTCATGACCGAGGACCATCAGATGTCCTATCGGGAATTGAACGAACGCGCGAATCAGCTTGCAAAAGCACTGCAGGATCACGGCATTAAGCCGGAGAGCGTCGTTGGGATTGTCGCGGATCGGTCTGTCAATATGATTGTCGGGCTTACAGCCATATTGAAAGCTGGCGGCGCTTATATGCCCATCGAAGCCGATTTTCCGTGCGAAAGAATCGAATATATGCTCAAGGACAGTCGAGCGGGATTTTTACTGGCTCCTTCCAGTTGGAAGCCTGACATAGCATTTGAGGGAAAAGTAATTTATTGGGACAACGCGCAGCTAAGCCTTGACAGCTGTCCCCATACGATATCTGCAGCAACCTCGCAAAGTCTAGCCTATATCATCTATACTTCCGGATCAACGGGGACACCGAAAGGAGTCATGGTTGAGCATCGTAACATCGTAAGACTGGTCAAGAATACCAATTATTTCAACTTTTCCAAGGAGCATCGAATTTTGCAAACCGGTACAATAACATTCGATGCGTCGACCTTTGAAATTTGGGGATCCCTTTTGAACGGATCTACTTTGTATTTGATGAAGGACACGGACCTATTTGACCTTTACAAATTGAAGGAAACCATCATCGGCCACCGCATTACGGCTTGGTTTCTGACTACGGCTCAATTCCATAATCTGGACGAACAGGACCCAGACGCCTTTCGTACGTTAGACATCTTGCTAATCGGCGGAGAAGCGTTATCGCCGAAGCACGTAAATGCCGTAAGGAAGAGGTGCCCCGATCTGCGGATGATCCATATGTACGGTCCAACGGAAAACACGACGTTCTCCACTTACTTCCCGATCGAACGTGATTTCGAATCGACCATTCCAATTGGCAGACCAATATGCAATTCATCCGCTTATATTCTTGATAAACAGTTGAAGCTTCAGCCGTTCGGAGTAGTAGGAGAGCTTTGCGTCGGAGGAGACGGTATCGCGCGGGGGTATGTGAATCAGCTGGAATTGACAGAAGCCAAGTTTGTGGAACATCCGCTCCTCGGGGAAAGGTTATATCGAACGGGGGATTTGGCCCTGTGGCTGCCGGATGGCAATATCGAAATGATCGGGCGAATCGACGATCAAGTAAAGATCCGAGGGTATCGAGTGGAACCGGGAGAAATCGAGACCCGGCTATTGGAACACAACGCAATCTCGAAAGCCGCGGTAGCCGTCAAAGCAGACGGAAGTGGAAATCCGATAATATGTGCGTATTTTGTTGCGAAACAGGTGTTGTCCGAAACGGAAGTCAAGGCGTATTTAGCCCGGAATTTGCCTGAATATTTCCTGCCTTCACTTGTGGTGCAGATGGAAAGTTTGCCGCTTACCCCTAACGGGAAAGTCGATAAAAAAGCTCTGCCGGACCCTGATCTTCTTCGTCCGATGCTCGTCAACTGAGACGAACCGCTAAACGAAACGCAGCAAATGCTTAAAAAGATCTGGCTGTACAAGGATGTGGAGCAAATCGAGACCGCATTTGACCCGATCTATCGATGTTTATCGTCCAGTCATCACCAATGATGGATGGGAGCACACTAATTTGGGTAGGGAGCAAGGAAGGAAAAAATTGAACAAAACAGATAAAGTGAAGTCAAGGCTAAAGTATGATGACGGCAAGCAGTCACCCTAAAACAAAGGTTGACTGCTTTTTCTTTTGTGAGGAGTTTAAACTTGCTGCTCCTTCCGCCACTGTCGGATTATCATCAAAATTATTCTAAAGTTACTTCAACCGACAGGGGATTGCCCCCCGTTGTATAATTCATTAATACAAAAGCATGTCCACATTACATAGGGGCGGGGTTATGATGCGCAAATCATGGTTTAAACGACTACTATTGTCCTACATGCCGGTATTTATGATTGTCATCACGTTTATTTTCTTTGTTTTCTTTCAAATGTTCAGTGAGCAAAGCCGTCGCGAGGCGCTGAATGCCAATAAGACGCTGTCCCTACAGGCGATGCGGATCGTGGATACCTCGCTCAAAGTGATCGATAATATGATCGTCCTCGAGAGTATCAACAGCGAGTCTTTGAACAATTTTTTTAAAGCAAACTCAGGAAGTGATGCCTACATCAACATCAGGGCCGTGCAAAAGCTTAAGGAATTGATCAATTACTATCCTTTGATCGATTCCATTTACTTGGTGCGATATTCGGACGGATATGTGTTGAGTGATGCAACCAACGCTTATATCGGTTCATATCCTGACCGCAAATTTATCGAAGAATATCAGGTGTCGAAGACTCCAAAGTGGACCGGTGGGCGCAGTTTCGAGCAATTCAAAATGATTGGCGGTAAACAGGTGGTCAGTCTGGTGCGGGGATCGCCATACATGAAAAATAATCTCGGCATGATCGTGGTTAACGTTTCGGCGGATTCGCTGAAAAAATTGACGGAGAATATGTACGAATCCAAGGTCAGCTTCATCCAGGTTAAAGATGCTTCCGGTCAGCTGTTGTTCGGGAGTGAGGCGAAAGTTAAAGAATCCGAGCTCTTCTCGGAATATACCTCGGACTACACCGGTTGGAAATATGGAAGCGGTCTCATCAATGGCGGATATGTCAACACGATTTCAGAACTCTATAATCTGTGGTTTGTGATCGGACTCCTCATGATCGCCGCCGGATTCATCTGGATGATCTATGTGACTCGGCGCAATGCCAGACCGATCGAGCGGATCGCCGAGCGATTCAGCGACTATTCCCTGCCTGTAAGGGGCGCGGGCTTATGGAAAGGCAGTCCCGATGAGTTCGCATTTATTGAGTCGGCGTTCGATCATATCCTGGAGCAGTCCAGGCAATACCAGGAAAAATACCAGGAAGATCTTCATCTGCGGACAAGGTATCTGTTCCATCAGCTGATTGAGGGACAAACCGATATGAGTCTGGAAGAGTGGCAGGAGGAAGCCGCCATACTGAATTTACCCGAGCCGCTGGACCGGTTTAGGTTACTCATCATTGAAATGGACAACTACGGAGAGTTCTGCCGGAAGTATACGGCGAGTGATCAGAATCTGCTGAAATTCGTCCTCCGGAACGTGGTGAACGAGATTGCGATGAAGGAGAGTATTCGTTTGTGGTCGGAATGGACGTCGCCCTCCTGCCTTGCCGTCATTTACTTTGAGGGGGACGAGACAGAGGAGAGAGAGGGAGAAGCTTTATCCCGTTTTGGCGCGAAAATGCGGGGCTGGACCGAGCAAAATTTGAAATTTACCGTTACGATTGGAAGCGGCGAGGAGGTTTATCGGATCCAAGACCTGTCCAAGTCGTATAAAAGCGCAGCCCAAGCGCTTAAATACAAAATCGTACTCGGGGAAAACCGTCTGATTCGTTGCGAGGATATCGCCGGCACCAGCCATGCCGAAGTGTACGCTCACCTAGGAGAAATCAGCTCGATTATTCAATCCTACCGAATGCTGAACATAGGGTGGGAGGAGGCATATGAGGCATGGTTCGCACAGTTAAAGGGCAGCCTTCTTACCAATGAAGAGATATTTAACCTGATGAATTATTTACTGTACAACGTCGGCCGGGAGCTTTCGGACATGAATAAGGATGTCTACCGCGAGTGGTCCCAGGTACGGCTTCCCCTACTTACGGAAATGCTGGACCATGGCAGTTCACTGGAGCAGCTGCGGATTGAAATCAAGCAAGTCATGACCAGTTTGTTCGAATCCGTGGGTCAGCTACAAGAAGGCAGGCAGTACGCAGCGCTTATCCGGGAGATCTGCAAGCTGATCGAACAGGACTATGCCAACCCGGATTTGTCGCTGGAGATGCTCGGGGATCGTTTTCAGCTGAATCCCAAATATATAAGCAAGTTGTTCAAGGGACATACCGGACAGAGGTTCGTCGATTTTCTTATCCAGGTACGGATGCGTGAAGCAGTGAAGCTGTTGTTGGAGACGGATGCCTCTGTACAAGAGATTGCGGAGCGGGTTGGCTATACCCACGCCATCTCGTTAACGCGAGTATTTAAACGGATTATGGGAACGGCACCGGGCGAATACCGCAGCAATCAGCTCCGCAAAACGAACAGTTGAAAACGGTTTCTTTGTAGAAAACGGTTAAGGTGGCGAGCTCATCGCTGCCTTTTTCGTTATAAATCATGCAGGCGAAAATGGTTAACCCGTTTATTCTTGTTTCTTGTTGATCGCAAGATCGGGCGTTTACAATGGCAATACATTCCGCCGCATCCAAAAGGGCGCTAACGATATCCGCAACATACAACGAAAAGGAGTTCATGCTGATGCGAAGTCTCAACAATAAGTTACATGGCGGTCCCGGGCTACCCGGTCCTGCTCAGGTCGGCACCCGCTCCCGCCCGCAAACGACGTGGATCCGGATCAGGCGCCACTGGCAGCTGTATCTGGTTCTCCTGCTCCCCTTTCTTTACTTGATTGTATTCAAATATGTGCCGATGGCCGGGATCGTGATTGCATTCAAGGACTACAGCGTCATTAAAGGGATTTGGGGAAGCCCTTGGGCTGGATTCAAATACTTTGAACAATTTTTTGAATCCCCAAACTTCTGGCTCTACATCAAAAATACGCTCGGGATCAGTTTCTATGGTCTGGCCGTCGGGTTTCCGGCACCGATTATTCTGGCGCTCGCCCTGAACGAAATCCGAAATGGGCTGTTCAAGAAGAGCGTACAAATGATAACTTACGCTCCTTACTTTATATCGACGGTTATCATGGTATCGATCATTATCGTCAATTTGACGCCCCAAGTGGGCATGGTCAGCAAGCTGTTCGAAATGATGGGAGTAACCAATACGAATTTTATGGGTATGCCTGATCTGTTCAAATCCATTTATGTCTGGTCCGATGTGTGGCAGTACACCGGATACGGGGCGATCATCTATATCGCTGCGCTCGCCGGAGTAAATCCTGAGCTGTATGAGTCGGCCAGGGTGGATGGGGCTTCCCGCATCCAGAAGATCCTCAAGATTGATATCCCCAGCCTGATTCCCGTGTCAGTGATCATGCTGATCCTGAATCTTGGCAACATTATGAAGCTGGGTTTCGAAAAAATCTATCTAATGCAAAACCCTCTCAATCTCGCCTCTTCCGAAGTCATATCTACTTATGTGTATAAAGTAGGTCTGCTTGGGTCGAGCTTCAGCTTCTCGGCGGCGATCGGCTTCTTCAACTCGGTGGTGAATTTGCTCCTGTTGATCGCCGTGAATTACATCGCACGAAAGCTGTCGAGCAGCAGTCTGTGGTGAGTCGAATGAATTCGTCGCCGAGGCCGACTGAAACCATACCTAAATGAAAAAGGTGCCAAGGAGGGAACAAAATGCCCAAAACAACAACCGCTATACGGGAATCCCGGGGGGACCGCATGTTTGTCGCTTTGATCTATGCTTTCCTGACCTTGATTCTTATCATCGTGGCCGTGCCATTGATTTATATTCTCAGCTCATCCGTAAGCTCGCCGCAGGCCGTCGTGTCCGGAAAGGTATGGCTCTTCCCAGTCGATTTTACATTGGATGGATACAAGGCGGTATTCCAGAACCCGCAGATCGGCGTCGGCTATATGAACTCCTTGTTCTATACGGTCGTAGGGACGGCGATCAACGTGTCACTGACAATCATGTTTGGATATCCGCTTGCCAAGCGGACGCTGTACGGCCGACATTTCTTTATGATTGTGCTGGTTATTACCATGATGTTCGACGGGGGGTTGATCCCGTACTATCTCCTGGTGAAGGATCTTCAGCTGCTCGACACCCGTTGGGCGATGATTCTGCCGGGAGCCATGGGCGTGATCCAGGTTATCGTTGCCCGCACCTTCTTCCAGACGACCATCCCGGATGAACTGTCCGAAGCGGCGGAGCTGGACGGATGCAGCGATATCCGGTTCATTCTCAGCATCGTCCTGCCTTTGTCCAAACCGATTATTGCCGTCATGACGCTCATGTACGCAGTTGGACATTGGAATGCATATTTTGACGCCTTGATCTTCCTGAGATCTCCGGACTTGTTCCCGCTGCAAATCATTCTGCGCAACGTCTTGATTCTGAACACGGTGGATCCGTCGATGATGGCCAATGTGGATCAGGTGCAGGCGCAGCAAGGACTGAAGGATCTATTAAAATATTCACTGATCGTGGTCGCGAGTGCACCGGTACTGATCATTTATCCGTTTGTTCAGAAGCACTTTGTCAAAGGAGTCATGATCGGTTCCTTGAAAGGATAAGTGGGAACCCAGCTTAAGGGAGGTGGTGCGGTCTTTTATTCAAGGAAGATACGGGTGATTGGAAGTTTACTGATTGTGATCAGGAATAACATGAAAAAGAATGGGGGAGTTGTTTTGATGCGCAAAGGGTGGACGAAGTCTTTAATCGCGTTGTTAATCAGTATGTTGACCTTGACGATGCTGCTGAGTGCCTGTGGAGGATCCTCCAATCCGGAGAACCCGGACGCTGCTGCTGGTGAGACAGGGGCGGAATCGCCTTCGGAACAAAGTGAATTGTTTACAGAGGTCGGCACCTATCCGATTGTGAAGCAGCCGATGACGATAAGAATGTTTGCGCCGCAGTTTCCGACCATCGAGGATATGAAAACCAATGCCTTTACCGTGTTCCTGGAAGAGAAAACGAACATCAAAATCGATTGGGATCTGGTTCCGAACAATGCCTTGAAGGATCGCAAACAGCTAATGCTCGCCAGTGGAGACTACCCGGAAGTCATCCTGCATGGGGACCTCTCCAAGGAAGAACAGATGAAGTATGGATCGCAAGGCGTGTTTATCCCGTTGAACGACCTGATCGAACAATACGCGCCGAATATAAAGAAGGCAATGCAGGATATCCCATATATGAAGGATTCGATAACGGCCCCCGATGGCAATATTTACGCCCTTCCTCAAGTAAATGAATGTTATCACTGCGATAACGCATTGAAAATGTGGATCAACAAGAAATGGCTCGATCAGCTGGGACTATCCGTTCCTACCACCACAGAAGAGTTTTACAATGTCCTGAAGGCTTTTAAGGAAAAGGACCCGAATGGAAACGGCAAGGTCGACGAACTCCCGCTTTCGGGATCAGATGAGATGTGGGCGGGAAACGTTTCGGCATTTCTGATGAACTCCTTTATTTTAGATGATTATACCGAGAAGAATGCGGGCACCTTCCTAAGGGTCATTGACGGCAAGGTTGATTTTACGGCAAATAAGGATGAATGGAAGCAAGGGTTGATTTACTTAAACAAGTTATACAAAGAGGGATTGATTGATCCGGCGGCCTTTACACAAAACGCTGACGCGGTTCAGCAAATGGCCAACCGGGAACCAGACAACGTTATGGGAGCTTTGTCTACCGCGCTGATCAGTTATGCCTACAGCATGGATGATAAAGCGCCGCGGCATAAGGATTACGTCGTGGTTCCACCTCTAAAAGGGCCCGGCGGCGTTCAGCAAACCCTGAATTTTGCCGGCATTGGTAATTCCCAGTTTGCCATTACGAATAAAGCGACCAACGACCAGCAGATTGCAGCGATCCGCCTCGCGGACTACCTTTACACCGAAGAAGCAATTCTGCTGCAGGAGAACGGACCGGAAGACAAAGGTTGGCGAAAGGCACAAGACGGAGAACTGGATATTAACGGAAATCAAGCGAAATATACGTCGATTCCGAAAACGGACAAGAAGCCAACGCATAATGACGGATGGGAACAGATCGGGCCTTCTTTAAGAACTTATGCGTATCGAGCTTCCTGGACCGCACCGCAAGATCCGCTGGCACCGGATGGATATGGGACGCGGCTGAATCAGGTATCCAAGGAATATGAGCCGTTCCATTCCAAGGAGCAATACCCAAATGGCGTTTTTATTGCGCTGGAAGACGCGGAGATCGCGGCGCAAATCAAGACTGCGTTGATCGATTACGTGAAGTCCAACATGGCTCAATTTATTACCGGATCTAAAGACATCAATAAGGAATGGGACGCCTACGTCAAGGGATTAGACGGACTCCAACTAACCCAATACCTTGAAATCTACCAAAAAGCTTTGGAAGCGAAAAAGTAAATGCTGAATCGTTAGGGGGTTCTCCGCAGTCGGCTATGCCGAGCGGGGCCCTTTTTTTCTTGTGAGATAGCATTTCGGCGCCAGACATTTCATTAAGCTAACGGGCAGGATA
This sequence comes from Paenibacillus sp. JZ16, assembly GCF_015326965.1. Classification (NCBI taxonomy): domain Bacteria; kingdom Bacillati; phylum Bacillota; class Bacilli; order Caryophanales; family Paenibacillaceae; genus Paenibacillus; species Paenibacillus sp. JZ16. The sequence goes on along the minus strand of NZ_CP017659.1, from coordinate 926,968 downwards.
ATGCGAGTATTAAACGAAAATATTTGTAACGGCTCCCTTGATGGCGCTGTCCATGCTCGGCTTTGTACTACAATGAATGTACATTAACATTGTCCAAGAAGATGCAACTAATTTGTGCACAAATAGTTGCGGTACGAAATTGTCGGGATATTATACTTTTGTCGAGAGGAGGAATCTGATGGAATGGCTTGAACGGATGAATCGGGCGATGGACTATATCGAATTAAACTTAGCTGGAGAGATTGAACTGAGTGAAGTTGCTCGTAGAGCATGCTGCTCATCTCATCAGTTCCAGAGGATGTTCTCATTCATTACTAATGTAACGCTGGCAGAGTATATTCGGCGCAGAAAGCTCACTCTTGCCGCGCTCGAATTGCAAAATAACAAAGCAATTAGAGTGATCGATATCGCCATAAAATACGGTTACGAGTCTCCGGTTTCATTCGCGCGGGCATTTCAATCGCTTCATGGGATCACGCCGGCAATGGCTCGCCAAGACGGAATTGCTCTTAAAGCCTATCCACGCCTCTCATTCCTGATTACGATTAAGGGGGTGGATGCGGTGAATTATCGTATTGAAACGAAGGAATCATTCGAAGTTTTCGGTATTGAACGAGTTTTTCAAAGTGATGAAAGTGGTGATACACCGAGCACGCCGGCACAATTCTGGCAGCAATCCCACGCCAATGGCGAAGTTGAGAGACTTGCTTGTAACGCCGGCGACTTGCCCCGTTTTGTAAGCCAAGATTCAAATAAAGTACATGGAATTTGCAGTTATAAAAAAACAGGAAACGACACGTTTCCTTATATGTTGTGTTCCTTTAAGAGCGCAACCAGCAACATAAAAGGGTATTCAACCATAACGATTCCCGCACAAACATGGGCCATCTTCCCTTCCGAACCGATTGCTTCGGATGCATTTGGTGAAACCATTGAGACGTTGTATCGACGATTTTATGCGGAATGGCTCCCGACGTCAGGCTATGAGCAGGTGGATGAAATGGAAATGCAACTTTGTGGTGAAAGAGGCGGCCTTCACACTGTTGAACTGTGGTTCGCCGTTAGAAAATCTAATGCCTGCATCCGACTTTGAACACGAATCCCGATATGCTAATAAAGGAGATGGGAAAGATGCTAAGAAAATTCAACCCTCCAGGTATGGTTTCCTCGGACATTTATCACCACGGAGTAGAGGTTACATCATTCCAACAAATGCTGTTCATCTCAGGTCAAGTAGGTGTAGGTCCGGATGGAATTCCCGGTGTAGGTATTCGGCAACAAACGGAATTGGCGATCCATAATTTATACAAAGTTCTTGCAGGTGCGAATATGGATGCCAACGACATCGTGAAATCCACAATCTATTTAACGGATGAAAATCAACTGGGTGCCTTCATGGAGGCTGGAGCAGGGGCCTTGCCGACTCCTCCCCCGGCGACGACGTTAGTTATTGTTAAAGCCCTTGCATCACCTGATTTGCTTGTTGAGATCGAAGCCGTTGCAGCGAAGTAATTTTGTTACTATAATTTTGATACCCAAGTTACGGGGAAGGATGATTACCAGGGAACAGAGAACAGACTCCTTTAGATAACACCATATGCCTTAACCCATCAATACGGCATGCGTGTTAAAGAGGAAGGCAGATAAGCTCATGGTCCCATTATATTAGAGTTTTTTATACACGAAGCAACAGTAAAAAGGGGCCGTTTCTCAAGATCTAAGATCGTTTGGGACGGCCCCTATTTACAATATGTTTTATTATAAAGGTTAAGAAAATGGTATGGATCTCTGAAACTTGTTGCCCTGGTGGGTGATTTACTCTTTAACCGACCCCAGCGTAATCCCGTGGATGAAGAAGCGCTGAAGGAAGGGATAAACGATAAGGACGGGCAGCATCGCGATGAAGATTTTGGCGGCATCGAGTGTCCGGTTGGACAACTCCGACAAGCGACGGTACTGGTCCTCGGACATCGTCGATGGATCGACCGAGACGACGAGCTGCTGGATATACGTCTGGAGTGGATAGAATTGCTCACGGGACATGAAGATCAGACCGTACAAGAATTCATTCCAGTGATACACGATACTGAACAGCGAGACGGTCGCCAGCACCGGCACGGCCAGAGGGATGTAGATCTTGAACAGGATGTACCATGGTCCCGCGCCGTCGACAAGGGCGGCTTCATCCAACTCCTTGGGCAGGTTGCGGAAGAAGTTCATCGTGAGGATAACATTGAAGACGAGTGTCTGCGCGCCGCCGACCAGGACAAGTGCCCAGATGCTGTTCAGCATGTTGAGCTCTTTGACCGTCAGATATAGGGGGATCAGACCGCCGTTGAACAACATCGTGAAAATGAGAATCCACATGAACACATTGCGCCCCTTGAATTCTCTCGCTGTCCGCGAGAGCGGGTAAGACATGAGCACAACCATGATAAAATTGAGAATAACCCCCAGCAGCACTCGCTCGGTCGATGTCCAGAAGGACCGGAAGAACTGATTGTCATTGAGAATCTGGTTATATGCGTTGAGATTGAAATCGACTGGCCATAGCCAGACCTTACCGGCCGCAGCGGCAGAGTTGGAGCTAAGCGAAAGGGAGAGCGTGTACCAGATCGGCAGGACGCATGACAAAGTAATGCCTATCAGGACTACAATCAGTATAATATCCGTCACACGGTTGCCGAACGTCCGGTCTCTGACCACGGTCAGCACCTCCTACTCAAGTTGGAATGGTATGAGTTTACATAGCTTTCATCAGGATGAATCCTTAGAATATGCGATAGTTAACAAAACGGTAAGCCAGATAATACGAGACGGATATCAGCAGGAAGCCCACAACGGACTTCAACAGGCCGACGGCGGTCGCAAGTTCATATTGGAGGTTGAGCAAACCTGTACGATAGACCCAGGTGTCAATAATATCACCTGTAGAATAGACGAGCGGGTTGTACAGATTGAAGATCTGGTCGAAGCCCGCGTTAAGCACATTACCCAAGCTGAGTACCGTAAGCAATACGGCTGTCGTGCGGATCCCGGGCAGCGTGATATGCCAGAGACTTCTCCAGCGTCCTGCGCCATCGATGTTGGCAGCTTCGTACAGTGCCGGGTTGATACCGGTAAGCGCGGCAAGATAGATAATGGTACCAAAACCGAATTCCTTCCAGACGTCACTGCCGACTACGAGGAACGGAAACAGCTGGGAATCGGCAAAGAACAGTTTGGGCTGGAATCCGAACAAAGCAGTCAGTTGATTAACGGGTCCATTATAGGAGAATAGATCTAGTACAATGCCCCCAGAATAACCCAGGATAAAAAGTGAGGCAGATAGACAATGGTCTGAATCCAGCGTCTGAGAATCATCAGACGCAGCTCATTGAGCATCAGTGCAAACAGCAGAGGCGCAATCAGATTGGCGACAATCTTCATGGACGCGATGACAAGCGTATTCATGAAGACTTCCTGTGTATCCTTCAGCAAAAACATATACTTGAAGTGCTCAAGTCCCGCCCAATCCGAGCCCAGGATTCCTTTGCCTGGATTAAAATATTGGAACGAAATGATGATACCGAACATCGGAACGATGCTGAAGACGAACAGCCATAGAAATCCCGGGATCAGCATCAGATAATAATGTTTGGCGAAACCTTTCATTCGCATGACAGCACTCCTTTCCCCGAATCCTACTTCGAATGTTCCAGAGCTCCTGACAGGTGCTGGGAGCTCTGGTTATATGGTTCGTAATATGCCATAAGATTACTTCACAAGTGCGTCCTTAACCTCCTGGGTAATCTGGTCGCCGCCTTGACGTTTCCAGTTCTCGACGAAGGAGTCGAATGTCTCCAGTGGAGCCGCGCCCATAATGATGCGCAGGAAGGTCTCATCCTCTAACTTTCGGAGATTCACCCAACGGCTCTCCATTAATGGCGTCTGCTCATACAGAAGACTGGGCACCTCCTCAAACTCGGTATCAACCAGCGGCCTTCCGCCCACCATCATGGAGTACGCTCGTGTCCATGCTCCCCAGTTCGCTTCAGGGTTCCATGTTGAAAGATCCATAGAATCGTAAGGCTCGTTTTTGATCGTCTTGATGCTTGCGATATCCGAAGGCAGCAATTTGTAAGCTTTGTTATCCGCAAAATCCTCTGCGGTTTTATTTCCAGCCAGCACATCACGGAGGGCTCTGACTGTAAATTCAATTTCATCGGATGGAGCGTACACCACGCGGAGCGGATAGTAACCAGGACCGCCTTTGCTTGGGTCAAAGGTGTTCTCTTGTTCGTTTTTAAACAAATTGTTTAGCAATTTCATCGGAACTTCCGGATGTTCGTAATCTTTCCGAACCACCACAAACTCAGTTGAAGGTGTAGCAGCATGTGGTCTAAATTCGCCATTTTGATTCAAAGGCAGGGCATAAGCTTGCCAGTTGGCTTCGGGATCATTTTTAACGGCATTGGTTAGCGGGCCGTAAGCCATCCACCATGGTGCAAAGAACATTCCGGATTTTCCGGCGATAATGGGCTCATCCGCTTTGTTACGAACACCCATCTCAGGATCAATAAGTCCCTTGGAATACAAATCTCTTAAACTAGCTAACGCCTCGCGAGTCTCCGGCAGAATTGAGCCGTACACAGGGCTGCCATCCTCGCCCTCGAGCCAGTATCCAGGGAACGAGTCGTGTGCGGAGAAAATGGCATCAAAACCGTACAAATTGTTCTTCGACTCCAGGAAGTTCGCATACAGCTTACCGCCACTCTCCGGACCAGTGATCCCAATCGTATCGCGCTGACCGTTGCTATCCGGATCATCTTCGACGAAAGCACGGGCGACGGCCTCAAGTTCTGCCATCGTGGTTGGCGGTTCAAGGTTCAGCTTATCCAGCCAGTCCTGACGGATCCACAGGAGGTGAATGCCGTCGGCATTTGCCTGCACACCCGGAAGGGCCATGATTTTGCCGTCGAATGTAACTGCCTCCAATGCAGCACCGTTGGTGTTTTCAATGATGGTCTTTATCTCCGGGGATGCATATTGCTCATACACCTCAGTAAGATCGGCAATTTGGTCGGCTTCGACCAGTTGGCGCAGCTCAACGGCATTGACGACCATAGCATCCGGCAAATCGTTACTTGCAATGGCGAGACTAATTCTCTGGCGAAGATTCTGGCCGGAGGCAGCGAATTGATGATCGACGTCCACATTAAGCGCTTCCTTAATCTGACGAGTATATTGATTGTCCAGCGGCGTGTCGCCAGGCGGCAATTCATTATCGGTGGGATCGATTTCAATGCTGATGCTGATCTGGACAGGTTCTTCGTAGCGGCCAAATGGATCAGCGGGTTCGCTTGATTCCGCGCTTTTCTCCGGTGCAGCCGGCGTGTTATTAGTTGTATTGCTGCAAGCACCTAGAACGAGAAAGCAGGCAAGTAATAGCGCTAACGTTTTTGACTTGTTTTTCATAATTACACCCCTTCTATCAGATTGAATGGAATAACTATCCCTATGGACCATTTAACTGTAACACAATGAAACCGCCTTCAAGGATAGAAGGTGGTTTCTAAATGAGGGGGTCATATGTACAAAAATTGACGGCTGTTCCGGGTGGCTGGACATTTCACCCACTAAGGAGAAGACATTTGTCTACCCTGTTTTTTTCCACTGAAAGATAACAGATCAGGCATCTGAATTATTGAAATCTTTGCTCAATAATCATTTTTATTTGTGTTATATTCTAGAAAGATTTTTCCCACCTGTTTCTATTTATGCACGTCTTAGACCTGATTCGAAGAGAGGAGGAGTCAATAATCGATGGGGATGCTAGCGTTGAAACCGGAAAAGAATTGGAAGTCCCGCCTGAAGCGATTGACCTTGAAAAATAGAATTCTTTTACTGTTCGCCGCAGCAACATTGATCCCTTTCATCTGCACCTGTTATCTTTCATACAACACCATTACATCCATTCTGAATACGAAGCTGCAATCCGGCATTCAAAGCAATTTAAAGCAGGTCAGATTGTCGCTTGAGAACACGCTGAACAATCTGAATCACGTATCCCAACAACTGTCCTTTAAAGGGAATGTCGGTAGGCAGCTTGAGATGTTTTTGATGGCGAAGCAGCCGTATGACCGGAGTTATCTGACGGACGAAATCAAAAATCAACTGAATCTCATCACATTCACGAATCCCAATGTCGGATTAACGCTGTATTATTTACGCGACGATCAGACCACTCTTTTTGAGAATACAGGCATGAAACAACCATTCAATGTCGATAACCTTCCAATCCTCGCAGAGTATTATGGCATCACCTATTTTGGACCGCATATCAGTAAAGATCGATTCAACAATCAATATGTGCTTTCCGCGTTGCGAAAGGTGGATTTGCCGGAGAGGGAGGATGCCTATGTCTACATTGAGTCCGGTTTCAAGCTGACGCAGAGCATTCTTGATTTGGATGAAGTCAGCAAGCATACCAATCATTTAATTCTGGACAACAACGGAAGAATATCATACAGCGAACTTCAAGATATCTTTCCTGAAAATTCATTTTTTTCGGACTCATTATCGCCGTCCCTGGTAACAGGTATGACTTCCGATTATTATTGGTATCGACAAGTCAGCAATCAGGGCTGGAGCGTGGTCTCGCTAATTGCGCAATCCGACTACAACCGCGAGAAAAATCGCTGGATGATGCAGATGCTGGGGCTGGCGCTGTTGTTCGCCGTAGTTAGTCTGACGATTGGCTGGCTTTTATGGAAAATGGTGTACCGGCCGCTGTCGCGCTTCCATAAGGAGATCAAATCGATTGCGGGGAGCAATTTTAATGCGGCTGCCACGCAATCGAGCATCCCGGAATTTGAAATGCTGTTAAACCAATTTCAACATATGAAGGTTCAGATTACGCAGCTGTATTCTGAAATCAAGGCCAAGGAGAAGCGCAGAGCGGATCTGGAGATCGAGAAGCTGCAGTATCAGATCAATCCGCATTTTCTGATGAATACGCTGGATACCGCTCACTGGCTTGCCGTTATGAACGGTCAGGAGGAGATCGACAGGCTTGTCACTTCGTTGAACAAACTGCTCTACTACAATCTCCGCAAAGGCAACAGTGTCGCGACAATCAGGGATGAGATTGATTCACTGAAACAATATCTTATTCTCCAGCAGATTCGATACAATTTTCAGTTCGATGTCAATATTCACGTAGACGATGCATTGCTCGAAGTGACAGTCCCTAGGTTCATTCTGCAGCCGTTGGTTGAAAATTCGCTATATCACGGGCTGGATGACAACGGCAGGATCGAGGTGGAGGTTAGAAAGAATGACAGACTAGAGATTGAAATTCGAGATAACGGTGGGGGATCCCTGAAGAAACAATTGAGGCGTTGCTTGAGCAAGAACAGACTGAACACCATCGAGTGGGGATGGGAATCGGACTGAATTATGTCAAACGAATGTTAGCATTTCACTATGAAGGGAAAGCGAGTCTGACGGTAACAAGCGAGCTTGGCAATGGTACCCGCATCATCATTTCGATACAAATTGGGGAGGGAAATTAAACGAAATGATCCATGTTCTCATCGTAGACGACGACAAGCTTGTACGTAAGGGACTGATGTCCTTTTTACCCTGGGAATCGTTCGGAATGAGAGTTGTAGGCGAAGCTGCCAACGGGGAGAAGGCGCTCGATTTTCTGAAGGCGAATCGGGTAGACCTGTTAATGACCGATCTGGCCATGCCCGTGATGTCGGGCATCGAATTAATTCGGGTTGTACGCAAGTTATATCCGCATATCGCGATCGCCGTGTTGACGCTTCATCAGGATTTTGAATACATTCAGGAAGCGCTGCGACTGGGTGCCATTGATTACATTGCCAAGGTAGAGCTAGAAAAAGACCAGTTCGAAGAAGTGTTTCGTCGCATCCACTCGCGCATTGTGGAAGAGAAGCAGAAGCACAAGAATGAGTCGCATACGATAGCAGAGGTTTGTTCTTCCGATACGGCCTATGCGCTATTGACATTCCCGGATGAGCCATTAACAAGCAGTATGGTTGCGGATTGTGTTTCCTTGGGCTGGATAGCCGAATCGGAAGGATCTATTCTGATGTGGTTGACGGATCTTGCCAAGGAGGTTCAGCCTCAAGACCATTACGAAGAAGACCCGTTGCCGCCGCTTCCAAACGGAACGCGCAGCTCCGGATGGCATATGGTGCGGTTACGGCATGCAGCCGGTTTATCTCCATCCGATCTGCACCAACGGATACGGGCTTACAGGAGCAGAGATTTTTTTTACGACTTCGACGGCAATGAGCCCTATCCGATTGAGAAGTCTGTCATGGAGCTGCTGGCAGAACATCCTGAACCGGGAGAAGAGGAGACGGACACTGTGAAGAATTTACTACACGCCTTCACTTGGGTCCATGACGATGAAGCCTTTGATAAGCTTTGTAGTCGATTAAAAGAACTGCGTATACCCGTCCCCAAGCTAATGCAATGGATCTATGGCTTTATGGTTGACTGGAACCGGCTCTATAGAGCGATACAACCTGATGATATTAAGCTCCCTGACACATTTACGTGCTGGCGGGAGGTTACGGACTGGCTGAAACATTTCAGGGAAAATGGGATTACGCGCTCAGGCAGCCTGCAGCTGAGCCCGGAAGTGAGCGGCAGCATTATGACCGCGGTAAAGATCGTGCACGATGAACTGGAGTTTCCGTTATACGCCATCGATGTCGCGAAGCGGGTCAATCTAAGCCGAAGCTACTTTTATCAATGTTTCAAAGAAATCGTAGGCTTTTCCTTCAATGAATATCTGCGCAAGGTACGAATCGATAAAGCGCGGGAATATCTGGAGCAGACGGCCAGGCCAATTGTCTGGATTGCCAAGCAAACCGGATACGAAGATGAGAAATATTTCAGCAGAACTTTTCGAGAGCAGACAGGTATGCTCCCGAGCGAATATAGACAGCAGTATAAGTCGAGGTTATAACAATGGAAAGTAAATTTCCTTTATTTATCGTAACAGGTGCAAGTGGGTCTGGGAAAACATATGTTATCAAGGAATTGCGGAGATTGATGCCTGATTTTGATATTTTTGACCCTGATAGTCTTATTGAATTTATCGGGCACGATTGGGAGAAAATGCGAAATATTTGGCTGCGGGTTGCACGCAATATCGCTGAAAATGGACGCATGATTATAATATGCGGAACAATGATGCCGTGGGATATTGAAAAATGTG